>NZ_JBSHBJ010000015.1:62832-85023 GCF_053611945.1 Kribbella sp. NPDC054772
CGGCCCCCGCGCCCGCCCGAGCCCGCGCCCCCCCCCCCCCCCCGCCGCGCCGGATCAGCGGGTGGCGTGGATCGCGGTCTCGATCACGCGAGTGACCGGGCCGGGATCGGAGATCAGGCCGAGGTGGCCGGCCGGGATGCGGGTGATGGTGGAGTGCGCCCGGGTGGCCATGAAGTTCTGCGCGGTCGGGGTGATGATCAGGTCCTTGGTGCCGAGCACGTACCAGGACCGGATGGTCTTCCAGGCCGGTACGCCGGACGGGTCATTGCCGGCTTGAAGGGTGAGCGGGCGTTGCGCCGGGTAGAGCTGCTCGGACTCGGAGCGCGGGACCCCGGAGGCGAACGACTTCACGAACGTGTCGTGCTTCAGGTACAGGTCCAGGACGCTGCCGTTCGGGACGAAGTCGAAGACAGTCTCCGGAGGTACGGCGAGGGCGGAGTCCGCACCGGCCAGCGGGAAGACCGACTCGTTCTCGTTCGGGGCGAACGCGTCGACGTACACCAGCGCCTTCACGTTCGGGTTGCCGGTCGCGGCGTTCGTGATGACCGCGCCGCCGTACGAGTGGCCGACCAGCACGATCGGCCCGGACAGGGTGGCGAGGAAGTTTCGGATCGTCGCCGCGTCGGTCGGGAGACTGCGCAACGGGTTCGGTGGGACGCGGACCGTGTACCCGTCGTCCATGAGCCGACGGGTGACCTTCGCCCAGCTCGACCCGTCGGCCCACGCTCCGTGGACCAGCACGACCGTCGGTTTCGGACCACTGCGGTACGACGCGGCCGCGGGTGTCACGGCGGCGATCAGGACCGCGAGTACGGCGACGACTACCGCCAGCACCCGCGTTCTGTGGTGATGCATCGATGAAGCCCTTTCGTCAGGCGACTGTCGCCGGGAGGGCGCGCAAGGCTGCGTGACGAAGCCGGGTGGTGCGGGTCAGGACTGGAAGAACTCGAGCAGGTCGGCGTTGACCACGTCCGCGTGGGTTGTGGGCAGGCCGTGCGGCAGTCCTTGATAGGTCTTCAGGACGCCGTTCTTGAGCAGTGCGGCCGACTTCGGACCGGCATCGGCGTACGGGACGATCTGGTCGTCCTCGCTGTGCACGACAAGGACCGGCAGAGTGATCTTCCGCAGGTCCTCGGTGAAGTCGGTCTGGGAGAACGCGACGATGCCGTCGTAGTGCGCCTTGGCGCCGCCCATCATGCCCTGGCGCCACCAGTTCGCGATGACGGCTTCGACCGGCTCGACACCCGGGCGGTTGAACCCGTAGAACGGGCCCTCCGGTAGGGCGCGGTAGAACGCGGACCGGTTCGCGGCGAGCTGGTTCTGCAGGTCGTCGAAGACCTCCTTGGGCAGGCCCTCCGGGTTCGCGTCGGTCTTCACCATCAACGGCGGGACCGCGCACAGGATCGCGGCCTTGGCGGCCCGGCCCTCGCCGTGCCGGGCCAGGTAGTGCACGACCTCGCCGCCGCCGGTCGAGTGACCGACGTGGATGCAGTCGTGCAGGTCGAGGTGGTCGATGACGGCTTTCAGGTCGTCGGCGTAGTGGTCCATGTCGTGACCACCGCTGGTCTGCGTGGACCGCCCGTGCCCCCGGCGGTCGTGCGCGACGACGCGGTACCCCTTCGACAGGAAGAACAGCAGCTGGTTGTCCCAGTCGTCGGCCGACAGCGGCCATCCGTGACTGAAGACGATCGGCTGCCCCTCACCCCAGTCCTTGAAGAAGATCTCGGTGCCGTCGCTGGTCGTGATCGTTCCCACGGTGTACCCCCTGATTCCCTTTCAGCACAAAGGGGATCGGCCCTTTGCCGCCCCCGGGACACGCTAGCTGCTGTCGCCTGGATTTCCGAGGAGTTCTCGGGCCGGTTCGAATAGCGGTCACTATCTGGCCGCTACACCTTCTAGAGTCAGGGACATGACGAACAACGAGCAGCCGGTGACCGGCGAGCGGGCCGACATCCTGGACTTCCTGGCCAAGCACCGGTACTTCCTGCGGCACACCGCGCAGGGCCTGACCGACGAGCAGGCGAGCACCCGCAGCACCGTCAGCGAGCTGACCATCGGCGGCCTGATCAAGCACGTGTCGGCGGTCGAGCAGCACTGGGCCGAGTTCGCCCAGGGGACGCGTCCCGACGACGTCCCGGCCGAGTCCGAGTTCACGCCGGAGATGATCGCCTCGTGGCGGGACCAGTTCCGCCTCACCGAGAGCGAGACGCTGGCCGGCGTACTGGCGGAGTACGAGAAGATCGCCGCCGCCACCGACGACCTGGTCCGCACCCTCGACCTCGACGTCAGCTACGAGTTGCCCTCCGCCCCCTGGCAGCCCCCGGGCGTCTTCTGGACCGCCCGCCGCGTCTTCCTGCACATCACCGCCGAGACCGCGCAGCACGCCGGCCACGCCGACATCATCCGCGAAGCCATCGACGGGCAGAAGTCGATGGGCTGACGCGCTCCAGCGCCGAGGGTGCCGCCGGTCGGTGGCGTCCTCGGCGCTTGTCGTTAGCGGCTTGCGAGAAAGCTGGATCGGGGCTCGCGCGCTGGCGACGATGGTGCGGTGATCGGTGGGTTCGTGGTCGAGGGGTCTCTCATCGGCGCCGCGGGATGTGCGGTATCGACGCCGCTGACCGTCACCCCCGACGCCGACCTGCAGACAGCTGCAATGGCCCGAGCCATCCAGGCCGGCCTGGCCACGCCGAACCTCTCGCCCCACCACCCACCAACCAAGGCACCACGCCAGGTCTCATCAGAGACCAACAACAAGCACCTTCACCGGTCGTAACTCGGGTTATCGGTTTACAGGTTGTAGCTCGGCCACTCGGCGCAGCTCGTCGAACGCGTTCGGTGGGCCCGCTGACAGGCGATCGCGGATCGTTGCGGCGCACTCCGCCGGATTCTGACGCTCGGAGTCGACCTCGACGTCGTACGTGCCGTGTTGGTGGACAAGCGGGAACTGCAACGCAGCGCGGCCGATCGTCCGGTTCCCACGCTCGCGCTCCCGCCGCTCGAGCTCAGGCAACGAGCAGCGAATCCCAACGAAATACACCGGGAGCCCGTCAAACACCTGGAGACAATCCGCAAGCCGCCAGCGCTCACCCAAGATGTGATCCACCACCACGTCATTCCCCGCCGAGGCCATCCCCGCGACCGCCCGGTGAAACCCCAACACGGTCCGCTGAAACACCGGCAGGAACTCCTCCTCGCTCCACTCCCGCCGAGCCCGCACATGATGAAACTGATCAACCGCCAAGTGAAACCAGGCCCCGTCCAGCGCGCCCAGCAACTCCTTCGCAACACTCGACTTCCCAGAACTCGACGTCCCGTTCAGCAGGATCAGCCGCCCCGGCCGCCCGACCGGGGTCTCTGGAAGCAACTCATGGGTCGCGCTGATGGACATCGCCCCATGATCCCTGACCAGCCGGTCAGCTGAGGTGCTGTTACGAGCGGTTGCGGGGTGTCTGGAAGCGGTGGACCTGTTGGGGCCAGCCGCAGGCGATGGCGATCTTGCCGGCCCAGTGGCGTGCGGCGTCCTCGTCCGGTACGTCGACGACCGCGAACCCGCCGAGGTGTTCCTTCGACTCGACGTACGGCCCGTCGCTGAACATCGGCGTACCGCTCGACGCGTCCACACTGAAGACCGGCGCATCGGGCTCCAGCCCGCCGGTGAAGATCAGAACCCCGGCCGCCTTCATCTCCGCGATGAGCGGCCGCAGAGCCGCGGACTTGGCCGCCAGCTCCTCGTCGGTGTGCTCAGGCACCCACTCGTCGTTGAAGGCAATGAGGTACTCGGACATCTCTCCTCCTCAGCGGCGGCCGCCACGACCACCTTCCACTCTCACCACGAACACACCCCACCGAATCCGACACCCGCCCTCACGAGTTTCACACACGGGAACCACACCGGGCGACGCTGGTCGCTCCCTGCGAGGATGGCGGCCATGGTGAGCTACCACGCGCGGTACGTGTCCGGTGATCCCGACGAGGTATGGCGCGACTTACGCGGTCTCGGCGGACGGGTCTTCGATGCTCCGTACCGCGAGGACGCCGAGGCGGTGGCGCGCGAGTTTGCCGACCGTGCCCGCAGGAACGTCGAGACGCTCGTTGGGCGGCTGCAGGCGCAGGGCTTCCGTGCGCAGGAGAACGACGACGAGGGGACGCCGCGTCCCGCCCATGTCCCGCCGTCGCCGGGCGCGCCCGCGCTGGCCGACTGGCTGGAGGAGACGTTCGCCCCGTTCCCGATGACGGTCAGCGCGTGGATCCGCCAGGTGGGCGACCTGCCAGCTCTGCCGGGGCATCTTTGATCCTGCCGTGTCGCAGAAGGTCATTTGCCAGCTTCGACACCATGGCGCAGACAGCCTTCATGTAGTCGAACCTGGCACCGCTGCGAACCCTGCGAGGTGTCATGTACCCCCACGAAACGCAACGCCGCATCGTCGTCACCGGGATGGCTGGATCCGGGAAATCCACGTTCTCCCGGGCGCTTGCGGTCAAGTCCGGCCTGCCGGTCATCCATCTGGACCTCCAGTTCTGGAAGGCGGGCTGGACCGAACCATCGGAGGCCGAGTGGCGCGAGAAACAACGTGACCTCCTTGCCAACGACGCCTGGATTGCCGATGGCAACTACGCCGAGACGCTCGATCTCCGGCTCGAACGCGCCGACACTGTGGTGGTCCTAGCCACGCCGTGGTGGCGGTGCGCGGGACGAGCGTTGCTGCGCGGCTGCCGAATGCCGGACACGCTGCCTGAAGGCTGTGAGTACTCGGCCTGGCAACGGTTGCGCGACGAATGGCGCCTCATCCCGCTCATCTGGCGGAACCGGCGCGCGGAACTCGAACGCGAGCAAGCGATCATCGCCCGACACGGGCAAGACGTGACCCGGCACGTGCTCAAGTCCAAACGGGCGATCAGGGAATTCCTGGACGGGGCAGTCGACGTCAAGGGGAGGGGAGACCGAGATGGAAGCATCTGAGGCGCGGCGCGCGCTGGCTGTGGCGATGTCGACCGCCTCAGAACTCGGCTTGGCCGTCGACGACGCGATCGTTCTCAGCGACTCCAACCGACTCGTCATCCGTCTGACGCCGTGCGACACCGTCGCCCGAGTCACGCCCATGACGCATTTCGCAAGCGCAGAGCAAGAAGTTGAACTCGTGCGGCGGCTAACGCAGACGGACAGCCCGGTCGCCCCGCTCGAGCCTCGAGCCGAACCACGCGTCTTCGTGCATGACGGCTTCAAGATCGCCCTGTGGGCCTACGTCGAACCTGTGCAGTCACCAATGCTTCCGCCGGCCGAGTACGCGCAGGCGCTCGCACGTCTTCATGCCGGCCTGCGGCGGATCGAGATCACGACACCACACTTCATGGATCGAGTGGCTGCTACTCAACGAGACGTTGCCAGCCGTGATGTCACTCCCGATCTCGCGGATACGGACCGGGCGCTGCTCGCCAACACGCTGCACGATCTAGGGCGATCAATCGTCGACCGGCGCGGCGCCGAACAACTGCTGCATGGCGAGCCGCACCCGTTGAACATCCTCAACACGAAGAACGGGCCGCTCCTCATTGACTTCGAAAACACCGCCCGTGGGCCCGTCGAGTACGACCTGGCTTGGGCGCCTAGCGAGGTCAGCCAGCACTATCCCGACGCTGACCAAGATTTGGTCGGTGAGTGCAGGGGTGTCGTACTCGCGATCGTCGCAACGCATCGCTGGAGTCTCAACGACCAACACCCGAGCGGCAGAGAATCGGGAGTGGCGTACCTTCGCGTTCTGCGGGAGGGTCCGCCGTGGCCGGCGCTCGACGACGTCGTCTGGTAGAGCGACACCCCTACCGTCGTGCGGCATCATCAACGGCGTGGATACACCGCAGACGAAGTACGACGCGTCGCCAGGCAGTATTCAGCCTCTGATAGACACCTTCTGGTCCGCTGCAGGTTGGCGAGAGTCGCCGGATTGGCCCGCTGATCAGGATCTCCGCGCGGCCGTTCAGCGAGGTGTCATGTTTCCGGAGCCGGTCGTCCTGAGTCACGACGGTTGGGTCGCGACGGCACAGGCTGCGGTCGGCCACGTATCACTCATGGAAGCAGAGGCGGCGTTTGTGGCGAGCCTGACCAGTCGCAGACTCGACCTGCGCTCGGTCCTGGCATCGTTCCTCATCGCGCGCGGCCTACCGGACCATGGCTTCACGGCGAGCACTCGCGGTCGCCAGTGCGCGGTGTGCGGGTTGTACTCGGAGTCGGCCGCCGAGGATCTCAACGTACTGAACTTCGAACGCTTCAAATGGGGAGGGGTGCGACGCGACAACATCAACTATGTCGCCTTCGACCTGCAGCAGTTTCGCCTGGCGCCGAGGCTCGAGCCGACCGCCGAGGACATACGGCTCGGGCGCACAGTCCTCGAGACGCTGAATGATCTTCCGCCTGACATCACGGCATCCCAGGCCGCTGCTCAGCTCGGTTTCGTGAAAGGCAACAAGGCCGAACGCGAGGTCCTGCTGGACATACTGGGGATCTGCGGCGTACTCGACACAGACGATCATCCTGGATTCGCCAGGGAGTTCGTTCCGTGGAGTGCGCGTGATCTTCCATCCCAGCGGTTCGTGGAACGTGCGTACCCAGCCTGCTGGTGGAAAGCCGCAGCAGGAGTCAACGCCGGCGCCGCCAAGAGTGTCCTACCGACCTTGACCTGATTTCGGGAGCACGACACACAAGCCGAGGGCTCCACCGGCGGCAGAGCCCTCGGCCTGCTGAAGGATCAGTCGTCGAGCAGGTCGCCTGTCTCATTGGCTGAGTCCACGACTGTGTCGAAGTACGGCCATCCGTCGACCTCGGTCACCTGCTCGCGTGCGAAGAGGTCCAGGGTCGACAAAGCCGCATCCAGGAGCCGGCGAACAGTTCCAGGCTCGAAGAGATTGAGATAGCTGCGATCCGGCAGACGCACCAGGGCCGCGGCGTCGAAGTACGTGTTCGAGACGACCCGGTCCGGGCCGGGACGGAAGACGAAGACCAACCTGTGCCGCGTGCCCTCGGGGAACAAGGAGAGCGTCAGCCGGCAGTCCTCATAGCTGGGTTTCACTTGCTGACGGACCGTCCAGCGCCAAGTGACGTCACCCACCACGAGACGGCGCAGGCGGCGGTCGTCGTTCTTCACCCGGACACCGTATGACACGAGCGCCCGGCCGCTTGGCGGTCGGGCGCTCGGTGCATTACAGCTTGTCAGGCGGGGAACTTGGCGCCGGTGTTGCTGTGGCAGCGGTAGCCGTTGGGGTTTTTGTGGAGGTACTGCTGGTGGTAGTCCTCCGCGTAGTAGAAGGTCTGCGCGGGGGCGATCTCGGTGGTGATGTCGCCGTAGCCGAGGGGCTTGATGGCGGGGGCGTAGAGGTCGCGGGTGCGCTCGGCTTCGGCGCGCTGGGCGTCGGTCGTGTAGTAGATCGCCGAGCGGTACTGCGAACCGAGGTCGTTGCCCTGACGCATGCCCTGGGTCGGGTCGTGCGTCTCCCAGAACACCTTCAACAGATCGGTGAACGTGGTCTTGGTCGGGTCGTAGACGACTCGGACGGCCTCCGTCTGACCGGTGCGGCCGCTGCAGACCTCTTCGTACGTCGGGTTCGGGGTGTAACCGCCCGCGTACCCGACGGCGGTGGTGTACACGCCGGGCTGCTGCCAGAAGATCTCCTCGGTGCCCCAGAAGCATCCGGTACCGAACCAGACCTCCTCGAACCCCTCGGGCGCGGCGGCGGTCTGCGGCGTGTGCAGGACGATGTTCTCGTCCGGTACGGCGAAGCCGGGGGTCGGCCGGCCCGGCAGCGCGGCCTGCGGCTCGACCATGGCGGTGTTGCGGGTGAAGAACGACATTCTCACGCCTCTCGCAGAGTGACTCTCATAGTCTCTCAACGCCCGATGTAAGGCGAACCTTCCCCGCACCCCTTACGGCACGATGACGTACCGAAGAACGGGTAGTGGTCGGACGTGGCGGGCCACGGCACGCCTGGCGCGGCGGCGGCCGGGGCGGTCAGGGGTGACCACTACCCGTCGTTCGGTACGGCGTTAGGCGATCATCACCCCAGTCCGCCGCGGCGGAGCGCCGGCGGTCAGGGAGTCGTACGACGCGGCCAGTCGCTGTACGCCGTCGCGCAACGACTCCACGTCCAGCGTGTACGGGAGGCGGATGAAGGACTCGAGGCCGCCGTCGGGGGAGAAGCGGGAGCCGGCGACCAGCAGCGCACCGTTGCGCTGGGCGACCCCGACGAGGCTGGAGCCGACGGGTTCGGGGAGTTCGCACCACAACGACAGCCCACCGGACGGCAAATTGAAGTTCCACGACGGGAGCTCGGCGGCGACGACCGCGGCCAGCGCGTCCCGGCGGCGGGCGAGCTCGGCGCGACGCTCCGGGAGCAGCGTCGACCGCTGACGCAGAAGGTCCGCGACGACCAGCTGCTCGAGCACCGGCGCCCCGAGATCCATGGACGCCCGCGCGTCCAGCACCCGCGCGACCAGCGCCTCCGGCACCCGCATCCACCCGATCCGCAACCCGCCCCAGAACGACTTGCTCACCGACCCCACCGTGATCACCCCGTCGGGGTCGTACGACGCGAACGGCGGCGGCATCTCCTGCCCGTCCAGTGACAGCTCGAACAGCGTCTCGTCCACGATCGCCGTCGTCCGCGACCGCGCGAACGCCCGCGCCAGCCGCTGCCGATCCGCCGCCGGCATCAGGAAACCGGTCGGGTTCTGGAAGTCCACGACCAACCAAGCGGCCCGCGGCGCCGTCTGCCGGATCGTTGCCTCCAACAACGGCAGGTCCCAGCCGCCCGGCGACATCGGTACGGCGACCACGCGGCACCCGCTGCGCCGGATCGCGTCCACCGAGTTCGGGTGCGTCGGGCTCTCAGTCAGCACCCGATCCCCGATCTGCGTGATCGCCCGGACCGCGATCGAGGTCGCGGCCAGCGCACCCGCGGTCACGATGATCTGATCGGCCGACGTCGGCAGCCCGCGTTCGGAGTAGGCGGCCGCGATCTCGGCGCGCAGTACCGGCAGTCCTTGCGGGTGGTACCCGGGTGTCGCGAGATGCAGCGGCAGCGCGTCGGCGGCCGACGCAACCGCGGTACTGATCCCCGGCACCGCGGCGGGCGCCGCGCACGTGAAGTCGTACATCCCGCCGGTGTCGATCCCGGGCGCGTGGTGCCGCCCGAGCTCCGGCTCGACCTTCGACGGCAGCGCCGTGACGCTGCCCGATCCACGGCGGCTCGTCAGGTACCCGCTGTCCCGGAGTTCGCGGTACGCCGACGCGACCGTCGTACGGCTGACTCCCAGCGCCTCGGTCAGCTCCCGCTCGCTCGGCAGGCGCGATCCGGGCATGATCCGCCCGTCCGCGATCAGCAGCCGCAGCCGCTCGGACAGCAGCCGGTACGCCGGCCCGGTCCCGTCCGCCCACTCGCCGAGCAGGCCGGTCAACGTGCTGGCGGGGAGATAACGCGCTTGCATGCAGTCCACTATCGCGCAATTGGCTATCGAATACCAGGCCACTTACTCCGGACACTGGAGAACGTGACCGCCACCTCCGCTGCGCCGCCGCGTCAGCTCGCACCCATCAACCCGATCCAGCAGCTGAAAGCAGGCCACCTGCCCCGCCGCTTGGTGCAGCTGTACGTCGGCCTGACCCTGTACGGCGCCTCGATGGGCCTGATGATCCAGGGCAACCTCGGCCTCGACCCGTGGGACGTTTTCCACTCGGGTATCACCAAGCACGTCCCGCTGAGCTTCGGCACGGTGGTGATCGCGGCGAGTTTCGTCGTACTGCTGGCCTGGATCCCGCTGCGCCAGTGGCCGGGTCTCGGCACGATCAGCAACGCGATCATCATCGGCCTGGTCACCGACCTCACCCTGGCCACGGTCGACAGGCCCGACGCGCTCTGGCTGCGGATCGTGTTCATGCTCTCCGGCGTCGTCCTCAATGCGCTGGCCGGGGCCCTCTACATCGGCGCCCAGTTCGGCCCCGGTCCCCGTGACGGACTGATGACGGGCCTGGTGCGGCGTACCGGTCTGAGCGTGCGTCTGGTTCGGACGGCGATCGAGCTCACGGTCCTCGCCACGGGCTTCCTGCTCGGCGGATCGATCGGCGTCGGCACCGTCGTGTACGCGCTCTCGATCGGCCCGCTCGTGCACGTCCTGCTGCCGATCTTCACCGTGCGACTGAAGCGCGAGTAGACCCCGACCCGGCCGTACGATGTGCCGTTCCCGAGCCAGTCAGGAGTCGAGCATCGTGTCGGTCGTTCCCGATCAGGAACTGATCATCGAGTTGCTGGAGCAGATGGAGCTCAAGCACATCGTCGACGAGGAAGGGGATCTCGCGGCGCCGTGGGAGACGTTCCGGACCTACTTCATGTTCCGCGGCGAGGAGGACCAGCAGGTGCTGTCGGTCCGGACGTTCTACGACCGGGACTACGGCCTCGACGACAAGCCGCGGCTGCTCGGGATCGTCGACGACTGGAACCGGACCACGCTCTGGCCGAAGGTCTACACCCACACCGACGACGACGGCACGGTCCGGGTCATCGGCGAGGTCCAGATGATCGTCACCGGTGGCGTCGTTCTCGACAACTTCGTGAACACGATCGTGAGCTGGATCCGCGCCGCGATCGAGTTCGACCGCTGCCTGGCCGAGCAGCTCACCTGACACGGGTCCCGGGCCGTCGCGGTCCGGGACCCGTTTCTCGCAGGACCCCTCAGCCTGCGGGCTCTCAGCCGACGGGCTCCAGTTCACGCTCGTCGGGAGTCGTCGAGCGGACCTTCAGCCGGCGCGGCCACCAGGCGCGGGGGCCGAGCAGCGCGATCAGGCTGGGCACCAGGAAGCTCGACATCACGAACGCCGAGATCACGATGCCGGCCGCGACCGAGAAACCCATCTCGGTGAGCAGCGCCATACCGGCCAGCATCAGGGACGAGAACGTGCCGGCCAGGATCAGCCCGGCCGCCGCCACCGACGGACCGCCGTGCTCGATCGCGAGGTCGGCCGCGGTCCGTGGATCCGTTCCGCGCTCGGCCTCCTCGCGGAGTCGCGCGATCATCAGGATGTTGTAGTCGGTGCCGATGGCAACGACGAACAGGTACAGCATGATCGGCAGCGAGAATGTGACCCCGGCGTGGCCGGCGGCGCCCTGGAACACGAACACCGTCGCGCCGATCGAGCTGAAGAAGCTCAGTACCACCGCGAGCATCAGGATCAACGGAGCGATCAGCGACCGCAGCAGCAGCGCGAGGATGACCGCGATCAGCCCACCGGCGACCGGGAAGATCACCGAGAGGTCCCGGCTGTTCGCGTCCCGGATGTCGGCGTACCCGGCCGTCACGCCACCGAGCAGTGTGGTCGTCCCGTCCGGCGCCTCGGCGTGTGCGACCTCGCGCAGCTTGCCGTCCACCAGATCCAGCGACGCGTTCGCGTACGGCGCGTCCTTCAGTACGACGTTGAGCTGGGCAACCGTCTTGTCCTTGTTCAGCAGCGCCATGCTGCCGTCCGCGCCGGCCGGGAGTACTCCACCCACCCCGTCGACCTTGGCGAGCTTCCCGGCGTACGCCGTGAGCTCGGTGGGATCGAGTGGCGTGCCGTCGGTGCTGCGGACGTAGACCGTCGTCGGGTTCAGGGCGCCTGCGGGAAATCCGGCCTGCAGGTCCTTGACCGCGCGGGCGGACTCGGTGCCGTCCGGGAGCTGGCTGAACGCGTCGTAGTCGACCTTCATCCCGAGCGAGCCGAGCGCGAGCACGACCATCACGCCGCCGGAGATCGCCGCCACCACGGCCGGGCGCCGGGCGGTGAATCGGCCGAGCCGCTTGAACGTCGCGCCCTTCGGCGTCTTCTGCCAGGACTTCGACGGCCAGAACACCTTCGGGCCGAGCAGCGAGACGACCGCCGGGACGAGCGTGATCGCCGCGAACGCCATCACCGCGACCGCGATCGCCAGCCCCGGGCCGAGGCTCTTGAACCCACCGAACACCGCCAGCAGCAATGCGCTGAACGCGACCACGATCGCGCCCGCCGCCGAGACGATCACCTCGGAGACCCGGGCGACCGCGTTCACCAGCGCTTCCTTCGGCTGCTCGCCGGCCCGGAGTCGTTCCCGGTAGCGGAACAGCAGGAACAGGATGTAGTCGGTGCCGACGCCGTACAGCACGACGGTCAGGATGGTCTGCAGGTCCTGGGTGACCTGTAGGCCGGTGGCCTTCGCGACGAGTGCGATCAGGCCGGGCGCGATCCCGGAGACCAGGCCGACCGTCAGGATCGGCAGGAACGCCGCGACCGGGCTGCGGTAGATGACCAGCAGCAGGCCGATGATCAGCACGACGGTCGCGATCCCGACCACGACGAAGGCGTTCTCGAACGCGTCCTGGTTGTCGAGCATCAGCGCCGCGTCACCGGTCACGCCGTACTCGAGGTCGGCGCCGGTGAGGGCGGGTCCGGCGACGTCGCGGATCTTCTGGACCGCGTCGAGCACCGGCTGTTCGTCCGCCGTACCTTTCAGGCCGACGCTGACGATCTGCACCTGCTTGTTCGGTGAGACCGCCTGCGGGCCGGTGACGGCCGCCGTGACCCGGTCGATCTTCGCCGCGGTGATCTTGGCCGCGAGCTGGGTGACCTTGGCCTGGTCGGCCGCGGTCAGCTCACCGCCGGTGGCGCGCTTGACCACGATGCTGGCGGTCGCGTCGTTGGTCTGCCCGAACGTGTCCACGGCCAGCTTCTGCGCCTGCACCGACTCGTACTTGTCGGGCAGCAGCGCCGCCTGGTCCTTGGTGGTGACATCCGCGAGTGTCGGCGCGAACGCTATCACCGCGACCGCCGCGACCACCCACGCGGCAATCACCTTCCACGGGTTGTGGACGACGAAGCGTCCGAGTCTGGTGAACACCCCTGACCCCTCCTGAGGGTTGTGCACTGTCTACCTGCCGGTCGGTAGATAGACTACCTGCCGCACGGTAGGCAAGAGAAGTGAGAGAGTGGTGACGTGCAGCACGCGACCAGTTCCCGCGACACCAAGGCGGAGATCCACCGCGCCGCTGTCGACCTGTTCTCGAACCAGGGCTACGACAAGACCAGCCTGCGCGAGATCGCCGAGCAGGTCGGCATCACCAAGGCGTCGCTGTACTACCACTACTCGTCGAAACAGGACCTGCTGCGCGCGATCGTCGGCACGTTCCTGGAAGATCTCTTCGAGGTACTGCGCCGCGTGGACACGCTGCCGTGGTCACCCGAGGCTGAGCGTGAACTACTCGCGGCGTACCTGGACGTGGTCCTGGCGCACCGCTCCACCGGGCCGACGCTGCTCCGCGACGTCGCCGCCGTACTGGCCGCCTTCGGGGACGACCTCGAGGATCTGATCGCGCGAAGCCGGCGGTTCCAGCTGTGGCTCGCCGGGCCGGATCCGACGGCGGCCGACCGGCTGCGGGCCGCGGCCGCGGTCGAGACGATCGGCGCGGCGATGTCGGCCGAGGTCGACCTCAGCGTGCCGGACGCCGAGATGCGGGCCGTCCTGCTCGACGCCGCGTCCGCGGTGCTGGCGCGGCGCGGTGCGCCGGTCTCCGAGTGATTGCCGGTACTGCGGATTGTCGGTGCTGCGGGCTAACGTTCGCGACGTGAACACGTACCGGTTCTCGGCACCGCTGTGGCAGTACCCGGGCGAAGGCAGTTGGTACTTCGTGACGGTCCCGGAGGAGGTCAGCGACGACATCACGGATCTGACCGCGGGGCGGCGGAAGGGCTTCGGGTCGGTGCGGGTGACGGTGACGGTCGGCGCGACCACCTGGCAGACCTCGGTGTTCCCGAGCAAGACCGGCACCTATGTGCTGCCGGTCAAGAAGCAGGTGCGGACGGCCGAGGAGCTGTCCGAGGGCGCTCCGGTCGAGACGCGGTTGGAGCTCGTCGACTTCTAACAGCACGAACGCCGCCGGTTGCCCGGCGGCGTTCGTGGTGATTGCAGGTTCAGGCGCGCTGCGCGGTCATTCGCGACCGCCGCGCTTGTCCACCTTGTTGCCCTTGTCCGTGCCGTGGCCGGCGTGCTGCCTGTCGTCGCCCGCACCGCGGGAGGTGTTGACGGCCTGGTCGACGGTGGATCCCTTCGGCGCTGAGACGCCCGCGTTCGTGAGCCGCATCGCGTCGTTGCCGTCCACGCTCGCTCCGGTCGGCTGCCCGCCAGGCTTGTCCTGCCCCTGCGCCTGGCCGGCCTTGTCGCCCTGACCTTGCACCTGAGTCGGGTTGTCTCCCTGGCCCTGTACCTGAGTCGGGTTGTCGCCCTGGGCCTGGCCCTGCGCCTGGGGGTCGGCCTGCGCGCGTGCCGGGTCCTCGGCGGCGGCCTCGGGGTCCAGGGCCGTTTGGACCCACCGCTCCTTCCGGGCCGGCTGTGCCGCGGCCTGCGCTGCCTTCTGCTGGTCCTCGCTGAGCTCTGCGCCGCCGCCCTGGGCCCGCTCGCCGTCGGCGCTCACCTCGCCACCGGACTCCTGCGGGTTCCCGCCGACCGCTTCCTGCTCGGCCTCCCCCTTCGCCGCCTCCGGCTGTGCGGCCTCCGGCTGTGCGGCCTCCGGCTGTGCGGCCTCCGGCTGTGCGGCGTCGGGTTGTGCGGCCTCCGGCTGTGCGGCCTCGGGTTGTGCGGCCTCGGGTTGCGCGCCCTCCTGCTGCACGGGCGTCACGAACTGCACGTTGTGCAGATTCGGATCCGGCTGCTGCGGCTGCTGGCCTTCCTGACCCTGCTGGCCTTGCTGCGGCTGCTGACCCTGCCCGGGCTCGGGGCTCTGCTGGCCTTGCTCGGGCTGCTGAGATTGCTGGGGCTGTTGGCCCTGCATCGCCTGCGCCATTTGCTGGTTGAACTGCTGGTTCTGCTGCTGGAAGTCGGCGGCCTGCTGCGCCAGCCGGCCGGCCTCCGCGTGGATCAGCTGCTGGATCTGGGCGCTGTACTGGTTGATCTCGGCAACCGCGGAGACTGCCCGCTGCTGACTCGCCTCCAGCATCTGCTGCAGCTGGGCGATCCGGTCGCCGCCCTGCACCTGCTGCTGACCGGCCTGCTGCCCCTGACCCTGCTGCCCCTGCCCTTGAACCTGTTGCCCCTGGCCCTGACCCGGGGCCGCCTGGTTCTGCTGCCCGAAGACCTCAGGTCTCAGCGCCTGCTCGAACTGCCCCCGCATCGCCGCCGCGAGCTGCACCCGGGACAGCGTCCGATCGTTCCCCGCGGCCCTGCGGACGCCGAGGTTGGACTTCCGCGCGTCCTTGTAGCTGAGCGCCATCGCGGCCTTGAGATTCTTCCGTCCCTGCCGGACGCGCTGCCGGGTGCCGTAGGCGCGCGCGATGCGGCGGAACGGGTTCCTGGTCGGGGCCTGCCGCTGAGGCTGCGTGGACCGCATCCGCTCGGTCATCTGCTGACTGACGGACGCCGCCTGACCGGCGTACTGCTGCGGGTCGACCCGTGCGTTGACGGCGGCCTGCGCCATCACGGCCAGCTGTGACGGGGAGAATCGGCTGGCCCGCTCCAGGGCCGTCCGGTCGTACTTCTTCACCTCGCTCTTGCCGAGCGCGTAGGCGGCCTTGAGCTTCTTCGTGCCTCGGGCGCCGGCGAACCAGCGGTTCTTCGGGCGGGGGCCTGCGGAGGGCTCGCTCATCAGGTCTCCTAGTCGATGTACACGGCGTAGTTGACCCCGACAGACGTCGTCAGCGGGTCCTTGCTGGGCAGGGTGCTGTACAGGTGGATCTGGGCCCCCGGACGCAACCAGACGGCGAGGTGCCGGCGGCCGATCCCGGCGCCGGGCTCCCACTCGTCCACGAACGTCGGGCTGCTGGAGTGACCGACGTAGTCCGGCCGCCCCCAGTGCCGACCCGCGAGCGCGAGGCTGTCCGGCCAGTGCGCGTCCAGGCCGGCTTCCGCGGCGGAGATGTCGTCCGGACCGATGTCGTACGCCGACCAGCCGCTGTCCGGGGTGTCCGCGAACGCGAGACCGTCGAAGACGATCATCGTGGTGCCGCGCCGGGTGGTGAAACCCCACGACACCATCTCCGCGTCGATCACCTCGCCCGGCTGCAGCGGCCACGGCTGCCAGGAGGTCTGGCCCATCACCCGGTGCACGAGGGCGCGCACGACTGCCGGACCGGCCTCGTCACCGTCCGGACCCGCGATCACGGTCCAGTCCGGGATCTCGGCGAGATCCGCCATCGCCAGGTCGTCCTGGTCGAGCGGCCTGTCCTGCGTCTTCATGCGGTCCTGGGGTCCTTCCTGCCCGGTTGCCTGCCGGCAACCCTCTGTGCGCAACCGTAGGTGGCGGAGTGGGTCATTCGCCACCTCGTACGACGTGCCTGTGGACAACTTGGATCCCACGAAGTTCCCAGGAAGTTCCCCGGGCTGGACGGCCTGCCGGGCCCGAGCAGACCAGGCCGTACGCTGGTCCGGTGAACACGGAACACCATTACGGCTTCGAGACGCTCGCCATCCACGCCGGGAACGAGCCCGACCCGACCACCGGCTCGGTGGTCCCGCCGATCTACGCGACCAGTACCTACAAGCAGGACGGCGTCGGCGGGCTCCGCAACGGCTACGAGTACTCCCGGTCGGCGAACCCGACCCGGACCGCTCTCGAGGAATGTCTGGCCGCGATCGAGGCGGGCAGCCGCGGATTCGCGTTCGCGAGCGGTCTCGCCGCCGAGGACACGCTGATCCGCTCGATCTGCGCGCCCGGCGACCACGTGGTGTTCCCCGACGATGCGTACGGCGGCACGTTCCGGCTGTTCTCCCGGGTGCTGAGCAACTGGGGTGTCGAGATGACGCCCGCCGCGGTCACCCACCCGGAGGCGATCCGGGCCGCGATCCAGCCCGGCAAGACCAAGGTGGTCTGGCTGGAGACGCCGACGAACCCGTTGCTGAACGTTGCGGACATCGCGATTGTCGCCCAGATCGCGCATGACGCCGGCGCCCTCCTGGTCGTCGACAACACCTTCGCCTCGCCGTACCTGCAGCAGCCGCTGGAGCTCGGCGCGGACGTGGTCGTGCACTCCACAACGAAGTACATGGGTGGGCACTCCGACGTGGTCGGCGGTGCGCTGATCGTGCGCGACAGCGCGCTGGCGGAGAAGATCGCCTTCCACCAGAACGCGATCGGCGCGGTCGCGGGTCCGTTCGACTCCTGGCTGGTGCTGCGCGGCATCAAGACGCTCGGCGTCCGGATGGACCGGCACAGCGACAATGCCGAGAAGGTCGTCGAGTTCCTGCAGCGGCACCAGTCTGTCAGCCAGGTGCTGTACCCGGGCCTCGACGGGCACCCCGGCCACGAGACCGCCGCCAAGCAGATGAAGCGGTACGGCGGGATTGTCAGCTTCCGGGTCCGCGGGGGCGAGTCGCAGGCACTGGACATCTGCAACAAGGCGGAGGTCTTCACGCTCGGCGAGTCCCTCGGCGGTGTCGAGTCCCTGATCGAGCACCCGGGCAAGATGACCCACGCGTCGGTTGCCGGTACGCCGCTCGAGGTCCCGGCCGACCTGATCCGGCTGAGCGTCGGTATCGAGACAGTCGACGACCTGCTCCTCGACCTCGATCGCGCAATGGCGTGAGCCTGGTGGTGGCCGTCGACTTCGGGTCGACGTTCACGAAGGCGATCGCGGTGGACTCCGGCTCGGGCGACTTAGTTGCCCGAGCCGAGCACCGGACGACGATCGACACCGACGTGATGGAGGGCTGGCACGCGTGCCGTGCCGCCCTGGAAGCGGTCGATCGTGGGGTCGCCAAGGCCGAGGTACTGGCGTGTTCGAGCGCCGGCGGGGGACTGCGGATCGGTGTCGTCGGCAACGAGGAGCTCGTCACCGCGGAAGCGGGCAAGCGGGTCGCGCTGTCGAGCGGCGGCCGGGTGGTCGCTGTGGTCAGCGGTGGACTCACGGCCACGACCCAGAAGGAGCTCCGCAAGGACCGCCCGGATGTCGTCCTGCTGCTCGGCGGGACGGACGGTGGTAACTCGGCCGTCCTGCTCAAGGCGGCCGAGACACTCGCGAAGTACAGCTGGCGGAAACCGGTCGTTGTCGCGGGCAACATCGAGGCGCAGGACGAGATCGCGGCGACGCTGGCCGCGGCCGGCGTACCGCATGTGCTGGCGGACAACGTCGTACCGGAGATCGGGGTGTTCGCTCCGGACGGTGCGCGGGCCGCGATCCGGGAGATGTTCCTCGCGCACGTCATCGGCGGCAAGAACCTCTCGCGTGACCCGGGGTTCCAGGCGATGGTCCGCGCCGCGACGCCCGACGTCGTACTGCGGGGTGTCGAAGTGCTCGCCGCGCTGCACGGTGACGTGGCGGTCGTGGACATCGGCGGCGCGACCACCGACGTGCACTCGGTGATCGAGCTCGACCCCGAGGACGCGAACCTCGGGCGCGAAGTGGTCGCTACTCATCCCGTGACCCGGACCGTCGAGGGCGACCTGGGGATGCGGTGGAGCGCCGTACCGGTGGTCGAGGCGGCGGTCGAGGCAGGCCTGCTCGCGGACGCGCGCGAGCTGCGGTCGGCGGCCGAGCTGCGGCGTACGGATCCGTCCTACCTTCCGGACAGCGAGCGAGAGGCGTCGTACGACGAGAGCCTCGCGAGCGTGGCCGCTACGGTCGCGCTCCGGCGGCACGCGGGGCGGCAGCGGATCGTGTTCGGGCCCGGCGGCCGGGTGGTCGAGCGGTCCGGGAAGGATCTGCGCGAGGTGGACCTGCTGGTCGGGTCCGGGGGAGTGCTGCGGCACAACCCGCCCGAGGTCGCGGCCCGGATCCTGGGCTCGATCGGGACCAACGCGCAGGCGGAGGGCTGGCTCGTCCCGCAGCGCGCGGAGGTCTGCGTCGACACCGACTACGTGCTGGCCGGTGTGGGGCTGCTGGCCGACGACGCGCCCAAGGCCGCTGAGGGGCTGGCCGCGCACATTCATGGAACGGGTACGCGCGGGCACTAGTCTCGTCACCAGCACAGTTGTGGAGGTGGGATGAGCGACACGGGGCGGGACGACGACGCCGGAACGCGCGACGAGGCCAGGCAGGACGAGGTCCGCGACGATCCGAGTCCGATCGCGGACAACGAGGTGCTCGAGAAGAGCAGCGCGGCCGAGCCCGAGGCATCCACCAAACGCAGGCGGGTGGACAACGGGGTGACGCCGGGGATGGAGATCGCCAGCGCCTGGGCGTGGCGGTTCCTGGTCGTCGTGGCGGCCGTGGCCGTGATCGGCTACACGATGCGGTACCTGTCCGAGGTCGTCGTACCGGTGACTGTCGGCATCCTGCTCAGCGCGCTGCTCGTGCCGGTCACCAACGGGCTGCAGAAACTCCGCCTGCCGCGCGGCCCGGCGGCCGGGATCACGGTGATCGCGACGATCATCGTGATCGCCGGCTTGCTGACCCTGGTCGGGACGCAGATCGCCGGTCAGTTCGAAGACCTGTCGAACCAGGTCGGAGAGGGCGTGCAGAAGCTGCGCGACCTGGCCCGGATCAACTTCGGCCTCTCCGACTCCGACATCACGAACCTGTTCAAACAGATCCAGAAGCAGTTCACGTCCGGCGGCGCGCTCGGACAACAGGCAGCGGCGGTCGGCACGACGGCCACGCACGTCGTCGCGGGCCTGTTCATCTCGCTGTTCTGTTTGTTCTTCTTTCTGTACCAGGGCGAGCAGATCTGGACCTGGTTGGTGCGGCTGTTCCCGCGCCGCGCCCGCGGCAAGGCGGACTCGTCCGGCCGGAAGGCGTGGGTGTCGCTGACCGCGTTCGTCCGCGCCACCGTGATCGTCGCCGCGGTCGACGCGATCGGGATCTCGCTCGGCGCGGCGATCCTCGGGCTGCCGCTGGTGAGCGCGATCGGTATCCTGGTGTTCGTCGGCGCGTTCATCCCGGTCGTCGGCGCGCTGATCAGCGGCATCGTCGCGGTCCTCGTCGCGTTGGTTGCCAAGGGCCCCATCGTCGCGATCGTGATGCTCGCGGTGGTGATCGGCGTACAGCAGCTGGAGGCGCACGTCCTGCAGCCGTTCCTGCTCGGCCGCGCGGTCAGCGTCCACCCCCTCGCGATCATCCTCGCGATCGCCACCGGCGTCGTCATCGCCGGCATCGTCGGCGCCCTGGTCGCCGTCCCCACCGCCGCCGTCATCAACGCCATCGTCAACCACCTGGCCGGCAACGACGTAGACCCAGAACCCCCCAGACCCCTCCCCAGACTCCGCAACAACCACTCCACCGCCACCGAGGACTGAACGCCCGGATGGCGGCAGACGGTGGTGTCGAGGACTAGCTTCCGCGTCCGTTGTGTTGCTCGCCCCTCGCGCGCTCCGCGCCGTGCCCGTGCCCCGGACGGGCGGCCGCGCCCTGCGTCTGGCCGGCAGGCCCCGAGCCGGCCCGGGACTGCCCGGACTCGGCCATCCGCATCGCTCGGTCCGCCTCCGGGTTCTGCGCCCGGGTCCGGAGCTGCTGGGCCCAGTTGCCCATGTCCTGCTTGATCGACGCTGTCTGCTCCGCGTCGAGGCCGTACCTCGCGTAGTCGGCGTCCGGAAGGTTCGCGGCCTGATCCAGCTGGTAGGCGAACCCTTCGCGGTCCATCCCGGACATCTCCCGCTCGTCCCCGAGCTCGAGCACGTCGTCGCGTGAGTAGCGTCCCGACTGGACGACGGCCTCGAGGTCGATCGCACCCTTCGCCTCGACACGGTCGTAGACCATCCCGACCTTGGAGCCGACGGAGTCCTCGACAGAGATCATCGGGCCGACCTCGGTCTCGACCGTGGGCCGGCTGCGGAAGTCGCGGCCGATGTCGACCTCGGTACTGCGGCCGTCCTTGCTGACCGCGAACTTGGCGTGCTCGCCCGACCGCTCCAGCACGTCGACCTGGTACCCCTCGTCGCCGTACGCCGTCTGCAGGTCGTTCATCGTCTGGTCGAGGTCGGTCTGCTGGTTGGTGAACAGGTCGACGTCGTGGTGCGGCCGGTCACCGAAGCCGTGTTCCTTGAAGGCCTGCCCGCCGGCCAGCGCGTACCCGCGGTCCTGGGTCGCGGAGAGCCCGATGCGGGCTACCTGAGCGTGTTCGGCGTCCATCACTGCCAGATCCCGCCGGCGCCGATCTCGGCGAGCCGCGGAAACGCGGTGTGCCAGCGACGAACGCAGTACCGCGGCAGGTGGAGCTGCGGCCAGAGCTCGATCAACAGGTCCTTGTTCACCAGGCTGGTGAGCTGGGCCGGCGTCGAGGCCTCACTGAGCACCGTCTTGTACAGCGACAGCTTGTCGTCGGCGTTGGCGAGGTCGTAGACGCGCTGCGGTCCCCAGTTGATCGAGACCGGCAGTTCGACGATCCCGGTGCGCGGACCGGTCAGCTGATCCAGCGACTCGGGTACGACGTAGGGGATCCGGGAAGCGTACGAGTCCCCGGGCTGGGTGTAGCGCGGCTCGTTCATTCGTCCATCTTCCCTGAGGGATGGTTCAGTTGCTCGGCCCAGTGCCGTGCCGTGTCCCGGATCCGCGCGATCAGCTCGGGCGTGGCGCCGTACTGCTGGAAACCGGAGTCGGGCAGCCGGGCGCCGGCGCGGAGTTGGCGGGCGAACATCTCGCGGTCCAGCGGAGTGACCTCGCGCTGATCGGCGAGCGTGAGGAGGGCGTCGCCGTCGTAGCGGCCGCTGTCGAGGACTGCCTGGACGTCGATCAGGTCGCGTGGCTCGAGTCGTGAGTAAACGGCGCCGACCTTGCTGCCGAGGGCATCCTCCTCGGAGAGCACCGGCCCGACCTCGGTCGTCGCCGGGGGCAACTGCCGGTGGTCGACGCCGAGATCCGCCTTGGCCGTCGTACCCTCCTCGTCGGTCACTTCCAGGCGCGCGAAACTCGCGGCTTGCCGGACGACCTCCACAACGAGCCCGGCAGACTGGTACGCCGCCACTAGTTCGTCGACGGCCGCTGCGAAATGGACGGGGTCGTCGGTGAACAGATCGATGTCATCGGACTCACGCTCACCAAACCCGTGCGCCTGAAGTGCGTAACCACCGGCGAGCACGAAGCCGTACTCGGCCACAGCTCGCAGGCCAACGGTCGCCATCCGGCGCTGCAACGGTTTCATGAGCTCAGTCTGCCCAAGCCACTCGCCGTTGAACGACAAGACGCCGCCGCGCCCCGCTCGGCGGCGTGTTTGGGGTTGGGGTAAGGCGTAAGCCCGATCCCAAGACCAATGTTTAGGTGTTGTTGGTGTGGTTCGGAGCGG
>NZ_JBSHBJ010000015.1:85033-88082 GCF_053611945.1 Kribbella sp. NPDC054772
CTGACCCGTTCTACCAATAAAACCCCGCCAAACCGCCCGGATAATCCGCCGTCCCAAACCCCACAAAAAACCCCCCCCACACCTAATATAACCCCCACCCCCCCCCCCCCCCCTGCCCCCCGCGCGTCTTGTGGGTTCGGATCAGGCGTCAGCCCTTGCCGAAGCCCTTGGTGTCGGTGTTCTTCGTGAGGTTCGCAGCGGTCTGCTGACCCTGGTTCTGCTCGGCGGGCTGCGCCGGGGTCTGGGTCTGGTTGACAGCCTGGCCCGCCGGGGCCAGACCGCCGAAGGCCTGCGCCGCGGTCTGGGCGTCCTTCTGGGTCTGGAGCTGGTTCGCCACCTGCTGGGCAGCGGCCAGACGGTCGTCCAGCGTGGCGCCGGTCATGATGCGGCTGTGTTGCTGGCTCAGCTGCGACAGATCCTGCGTCGTCACACCCGGCATGTTCCCGTCGAACCGCGCCATGGCGATGGTCGCGCGGGCACCTTCGGAGGCCCGCGTCACGCGGCCCTTCTGAGCGTCGAGCCAGCGCCCTGCCCGGTCGCGCAGATCGCGGCCGGCGTCCATCGCCCGGCCGCCGAACTCGGTAGCCTTGTTGACCTGCCGGTCGGTGAACGCGGCGGCGCGGTCGACCTGCTGGCCGCCCCATTCCTTGCCGGCCTGGATACCGCGGCCGGTCGCTTCGACGCCGGCACGGTAGGCGCCTGCGGCCTGCTGGCCGAACTCCGCCGCGCGGTCGATCTGCCGGTCGGTGAACGCTGCGGCGCGGTCGGCCTGCCGGCCGCCGAACTCCGTGGCGCGGTCGATCTGCCGACCGGCGAATTCACGCCCGGCCTGAGCTGTCTGGCCAGCCCACTCGCGCCCGGCCTGCAAGCCCTCGCGGCCGGTCTGGATCTGCTGGCTACCCCATTCACGACCGGCCTGGACCTGCCGGTCGGCCCACTCACGCCCGGCGTTCAGGTACTGACCGGCCTGGCTCTGGAGCTGCTCGGCCATTTCGTTCAGGCGCATCGACTCCCGGATGTAGAGCACCTGGACCCGGGTGGTGGCGTTCGAGACCTTCTCGTGCACCTTGTCCTTGAGCGGCACCTTCTGGGCCTGCTGGATGAGTCGGTCGAGCTCGTTCTTCTGCAACGCGGCCAGAGCACCCAGGTTCTCCAGGCTCCCCTTTGGCTGTTCCGACAGCCAGTTGAGAGTCTCGGTCCAGGTGCGTTGTGGCTGCGGGCCCTCGGTGGGCTGCGACATGTCTCGATCTCCTAGTCGATGTAGACCGCGTAGGTGACGCCCACCGCTTCGGTCAGCGGTTCCCGCGTCGGCTTGCTGCTGAACAGGTGGAACTGTGCGCCCGGGCGGACCCAGGCGGCCAGGTGACGCTTGTCGACGCCCGCACCGGGACGCCACTCGTCGAGGAAGTGCCGGCTGCTGTCGTCGCCCACGTAGTCCGGCTCACCGAGGTACTTGCGGGCCAGGTCGAGCATCGCGGGCCAGTTCTCGTCGAGTCCGGCCTCGGCCGCCGGGATGTCGTCGGGGCTGATCTCGTACGCCGACCAGCCACTGTTGCGGGCATCGGCGAACGCGAGTCCGGGGAAGACCACGATGGTGCTGCCGCGCTTCGTGGTGAAGCCCCACGAGGCGAGCACGTTGTCGATCGGCTCTCCGGGCTTGAGCGGCCACGGGGTCCACTCGGTGGCCGACATGACCCGCTGCACGATCGCCCTGACCACCTCGGGCCCGGTGTCGTCGTTGTCCGGCCCGGCGATCGGTCGCCAGTCAGCGATCTCGGCGAGGTCGGCGATGGCGGCCTCGTCCTCGTCGAGGGGCCTGTCCTGCGTTTTCATTCCGGGCTGGTTCCTTCCGTCTGTGCCTCAAGCCGTCGTTCGAAACGGTACGGCGATTTCGGGGTCACGGTGTGGGGCGATTCCGGACCTGTGGATAACTCGGTGAGCTGGGGTTTTCAGCGGCCCTGGCTGGGCGTGCCGGGGCTGTTGCGGCCGGGGCCGCGGTGTTGGGTCTGGCCTCCGATCGTCGGCCTGGCGCCGGCGTCACCGGTGGAGCGGGACTGTCCTGGCGACGGCGGCATGCCGGCGCGGAACATCGGGTCCTGGGCCACGCTCGGACGTGGGCCGGTGCCGGCCGCGGCCCGTGCGTGGGCGAGGTCAGTGAGCGACGCCTCTGAGACGCTGCCGCTGGGTGTCGGGGTTCCGACATTCGCGAATCTCAGGTCCCGCTGGCCCTCTCGGGCTCGGTGCACGTCACTTCTGCGGACGTCTGTGCTCATGTCCCCTCCTCGGCGAGGTAGACCGTGTAGTTGATTCCGACAGACACCGACAGCGGTCTCGCGGTCGGTTTGTTGCTGTACAGGTGGATCTCCGCGCCCGGCGGCGTCCAGACCGCCAGGTGCCGTCGGTCGATGCCGGCACCGGGCGCCCAGTCGTCGACGAATCCGGCCTTGCTCTCCACTCCGACGTACGAAGGCTGTCCCCAGTGCCGGCAAGCGAGGTCGAATTTCTCCGGCCAGTGCTCGTCCAGCCCGGCGGCCGCGGCATCGACGTCGGCGGGCTCGATCGCGAACGCGACCCAGCCGCTGAACGGGCTGTGCGGCAGCACCTGGTCGTCGTACACCGCCAGCTCGGTGTTGCGGCGGGTCAGGAACCCCCAGCCGTCGAGCTGGTCGTCGATGACGGTGCGGCGGTTGATCGGCCACGGCTTCCAGTTGGTCGCCGACTTCACCCGTCGGATCAGTCGCCGGACCGGCACGGAGCCGGTCGCACCTGCCTGAGGTCCGCCGAGGCGTCGCCAGTCGCGGACGTCGGCGATGTCCGCCATCGCCCGGTCGTCGTCGTCCAATGGCCGGTCCAGTGTCTTCATCCGTGGGCAAGTCCCTGTCGTCCGGTTTGTCACACTCTGCTGTCGAAACTAAGACCCCGCAGGGGTCAGACGGCGGTCCGCTGCGTGTACGACATGCGAACAGCCCCCCGGGGGAGCCGGCCACGCCGGGCTGGCGGGTGGTCAACACAGGGGGGGGCGCCTCTAGGGTAGCGGCGGGGGCACAGA
>NZ_JBSHBJ010000015.1:88092-175540 GCF_053611945.1 Kribbella sp. NPDC054772
CGGCCGTTTTCTCAAAAGCTGCTTTCAACACTACCCCCCCCCGGGTGTCTGGGGGGGTCCGGGGGGTTTCCGCAATTCCCACAGCCGCCCTGGGAAGCTTCCCAGGGCGGCTGTCGGGTAGGTCAACCGTCGTTCGGTCTCAGTTCGGTGACGCGGTGCTGCAAGTACAGATCAGTGCATGGCCGCGGCGGCCGAGGACTCCAGTGACTCCTCGCCGTCGGCCTTCGGGCCCTCGTTGCGGCCGGCCAGCCGCTGCTCCGGCGTGATGATCGCGAGGATCAGCGCGATCGCCAGGAACGGCAGCGAGACCAGGAACACGTCGTCCATGGCGTCGACCAGGCCGTGCAGGGCGAAGCCCTTGAACGGCTCCTTCAATGCGTGCAGTGCCTGGACGCTGTTGGCCGCCTTGGCCAGCCCGTCGACCATCGACTGCGTGGCGTTCGGGACGATGTCGCCCAGGTGGGTCTTCAGCCGGCTGGTCAGTACGGCGCCGTAAACCGCCGTTCCGATCGCGCCACCCATCGAGCGGAAGAACGTCATCGTCGAGGTCGCGCTGCCCATGTGCTGCCGGGGCACGCTGTTCTGCGCGGCGGTGACGGTGATCTGCATCGACAGGCCCAGGCCGGCGCCCATCACGAACATGTAGATCGCCAGCTGCCAGTACGGCGTGGTCAGGCTCAGCGTGGACAGCAGCACCATCGCGCCGCCGACCAGGACCGCGGAGATGATCGGGAAGTGCTTGTAACGGCCGCTCTTGCTCATCATCTGGCCGCTCGGGATCGACGCTGAGAAGATACCGACGATCATCGGCAGCAACGCCAGGCCGGAGCGGGTCGGGGACAGGTCCTTGACCGCCTGCAGGTACAGCGGCAGGAAGATCAGCGCACCGAACATCGCGAACCCGAGCAGGAACGCGTACCCGGCGTACCCGGAGAAGATCCGGCCCTTGAACAGGTCCATCGGGATGATCGGCTCGGCCACCCGCAGCTCGATGACGACGAAGGAGACCGCGAGTACCACGGCGCCGGCCAGCAGCGCGATCGTGGTGCCGGTGCCCCAGCCGTTGGTCGGGCCGCTCCAGGAGATGGCCAGCAGGAGTGAGGTGACGGCGGCGGCGATCGTCGCGGCGCCCAGGTAGTCGATCTTGTGCGAGCGCTTCACGTGCGGAAGCTTCAGGACGGCGGCGACGATGCCCAGGGCAACGAGGCCGATCGGGACGTTGATCCAGAAGATCCAGCGCCAGCCCGGACCGTCGGTGAGCAGGCCGCCGAGCAGCGGGCCGGCCACCGAGGACAGACCGAAGACGGCACCGAAGTACCCCATGTACTTACCGCGCTCGCGTGGCGGGATCACGTCGCCGATGGTGGCGAACGCCAGCGACATCAGACCACCGGCGCCCAGACCCTGGACGGCGCGGAAGCCGATCAGCTGCTCGATGTTCTGCGACAGCGCGGACAGCACCGAGCCGCCGAGGAAGGTGAGGATCGCCGCGATGAACAGCGGGCGGCGGCCGTAGAGGTCGGAGATCTTGCCCCACAGGGGGGTCGAGGCGGTCGAGGTCAGCAGGTACGCCGTGACCACCCAGGACAACTTGTCCAGGCTGTTGAACTCGCTGACGATCCGCGGCAGCGCCGTACCCACGATGCTCTGGTCCAGCGCGGCCAGGAACATCCCGGCCATCAGTCCGCCGAGGATGACCAGGATCTGCTTGTGGGACAGGTAGCTAGGACCGCCGTCAGGCGCAGCGCCGCCGGCGGTGGCAGGCTCTGTGGTGCTCATCTGGTGCTCTCCAGGTTCTTGTCGGTGTTCTCGCGGGCGGCGGGATCGCCGCCGGCCGCGGAGTCATTGGGGTCGGTACTGCGCTCTGCGGGGGCCTTCGGCTGCAGTCGCGGTGCTACCGCGGCCCAGCCCTTGTCGGCCCAGGCGGCGCTGCTGGGGGCTTCGGTGTTGGCGGTGACGCCGTCCGCGAAGCGGGTCATCAGGCGCTCGAAGGTCTGCACGTCCTCCTCGGACCAGCCCTCCATCGCCGTGCTGAGCAGTTCCATCCGGTGCCGGGCACTGGCCTCCCACTGCTCGAGGCCCTGCTCGGTCAGCTCGACGCGGAACGCGCGGCCGTCGTCCGGGTCGGGGGAGCGGCGGACCAGGCCCAGCTGCTCCAGCGAGCGGACGTGCCGGCTCGCGGTCGAGGCATCCAGCTCCAGCCGCGCGGCGAGGTCGGACAGCCGCAGCGCGCCGTTGCATCGCAGTGCGAACAGCACGACGTGCGCGCTGTGGTCGATCGTGTCGCCGGGCTGCTTGGCCTTCAGCCGGCGTCCGATCCGGGTGAACGCGTGCATGACGCCCTCGATGGGGGTCTGTGGTGTGTACGCGTCGTTTACTTGCATGCTGCAAGCATATACATGCTTGCGTGATACACGCAAATGAGTTTCCGAGATCTTCCAGTGAGCCGCCAATGATTTGCTCTTAGTCGTGAGGCGATCACTTTCCGCAGTCAAAGAGGTGATTCGCACACTCATTCGACGGCAGAGGGTGGCGTTTTGTGACGCGGAAAGGGTGCTGGATCCCCCACAGCGGTCGGTTCAGCACCCTCGCCGGTGCCTGCGCGCGTGACGAGGCTTGGGCGGTGATCAAGCGCAGACTGCTGGAGTTCGGCGTCATCTGTCTCGTCCTGACCTGGGTGCCGTGGGGAGTGCTCGGCGTACTCGGTACGGATCCCGACGAGGGCGTGGGGTCGGTGGTGTTCGCGCTGGCGGCTGCGGGGCCGTCGCTGGCGGCGCTGGTGATGTATCTGCGGTACCGGGAGCGGCGGCCCGCGGTCAGGTGGTCGCTGGTGTGGCTGGTGGCTGCTGCGGGCCTCGGTGCGGTGGCGCCGCTTGCGGCCTGTGCGCTGATGGGCGATCTGCCGGCGCTGCCGGACCACGCTGCTTCTGTTGTCTCCGGCGCTGGCGGAGTGCTCGGCGCAGCGGCGTACACCTTCCTGGCGGGGCCGGTGTCGGAGGAGTTCGGCTGGCGTGGGTACGTGCAGCCGCGGTTGCGTCAGTACTTCGGTCCGCTCGGGACGACGGCGATCCTCGGGACGGCGTGGGGTCTGTGGCACGTGCCGCTGTACTTCCTGAACGGCACTGGTCAGCACGACGACGGTCTGTTCACCGCACAGGGACTGACGTTCTTCCTGGAGCTCTTTCCGCTCACCTTCGTGATGCTGTTCGTCAGCGAGCGCCTGCGGGGCGGCGTACCGGCGGCGATCCTGGTGCATGCCGCGTGGAACCTGACCGAGGAACTGGTCCCGCCGCTAGGCAAGGGCGTCTGGCTGGAGTTGCTGGTGCTGACGGTGGTCGCTGCGGCGTTGCTGCCATCCTGGACGACAGTTCGACGACGTGGAGAGGTGACGGTATGACGCGGGTGGCCGTGGTGACCGGTGGTGGTTCGGGACTCGGACGGGAGATGGCGCTCGCGCTGGCCGCGGCCGGATACCGGGTGTGGGTGACCGGCCGGACCGAGGAGAAGCTGAAGGAGACGGTCGAGCTCGGTGGCGGTCAGGTCGAGTTCGCCGTCCTGGACGTCGCCGACGGTGCAGCGGTACGGCGGTTCTTCGGTGGCCTCCCGCGGATCGACGTACTGGTGAACAACGCCGGTACCGGCTCACCGGCCGCGGCGGTGCCGGACGTGGCGGAGGCGGACTGGCGGCGGGTGGTGGACACGAACCTGACCGGGTCGTTCCTCTGTGCGCAGGCAGCCTTCGACCTGATGCTGCGGCAGGACCCGAAGGGCGGGCGGATCATCAACAACGGGTCGATCTCGGCGCACGTACCGCGGCCGCAGGGGATCGCGTACACCGCGAGCAAGCACGCGATCACCGGGCTGACCAAGGGGCTCGAGCTGGAGGGCCGGGCGCACGGGATCACCGCGTGCCAGATCGACATCGGGAACGCCGCGACCGCGATGACCGCCCGGATGGAGCAGGGCGTGCTCCAGCCGGACGGTTCGATCGCGGTCGAGCCGACGTTCGACCCGAAGATCGTGGCCGACTTCGTGGTCCGGGTCGCGGACCTGCCGACCACGGTCGCTGTGCCGACGCTGACCGTGATGGCGGCCGGGATGCCTTACGTGGGGCGCGGCTGATCAGTCCGGTCGGACACGGACCACGTCGATGTCGGTCAGGTTGTACCACTGGCCACTCGGCGGCTGCTCGATCAACGGGTCCTTCCAGCGCAGCCGGACCCGATCCGGCTGCGCCTCGACCAGCACGACCTCCTGCCAGTCCGGTCCGTCGGTCCGCGCCCACCACGGCTCCGTCAAGCAGGAGAGCCCTTCTGACTCGACTGTGTGGACCGCTCCGTCCCGATCACTCACCGGACCGAGCGCGGCGCCGAAGACGGTGGTCGGCATCCACCCGCCGGTCATGGGTACTACCCGCCCGAGTACTTCGCCGTCCTCCCGCACCACGTCTTCCGGTGACGGGAATCCGGGCCACTGCTCCTTCAGCGCCTTGATGATGCGAGCCGTCGTCTCACCGAGGAAATGGATGCTCTCCAGTTCCACTGCGGTCCCCGCATAGGGAGCCGGCTCCTCTCCACCCACCCAGGTCCGACTGATCCGCCGAGTGGCCGTGATGTCCTCCAGCGGGTTCCCGTCGACCAGCAGTAGGTCAGCACGCGCTCCGACGACCAAGCGTCCACGGTCCGCCAGTTTGAACACCTCAGCCGGCGCACTGGTCGCAGCAACGAGCGCTTCGGCCGGTGTGAGACCAGCACGCACCAGATGCCCCAGCTCCCGATGCAGTGACGCCCCGAACACCAGACCCGGATTCGGTGCATCCGTCCCAGCCAACACGGGTACGCCGGCCCTCTGCAGCGCCAGCGTGTTCGCGCGGGGCGCCGTACCGTCTGGTGGTTGTGGTGGCATCCAGCGGCGGGACTGATGGTCCAGCACTCGCCGCCAGCGCGCAGGCATCCGCGCCATCAGCTCCGGCTCGTCCTGCAACGGCATGCGACCGGACGGGCCGTTGAAGCCGTCGATGACGTCCAGCGTCGCGATCACCGCGACACCTCGGACCGCTTCGATGTCCGCCGGCGACATGAGGTCGGACGGCGCATGCGCGAGTACGTCGACGCCGCACTCCGCCACCCGTACCGCACCGGCGGCTGTGGAGACATGTGCGACCACTGTGAGTCCGTGCGCGTGGGCCTCGTCGGTCAGTGCTCGCACTGTGGCCGAGTCGAGTGTGGGGATGTTCAGCATCGCGCCGGAGCCGTCGTCGTAGATCAGCTTCAGGTGGTCCGCGCCCTCTGCCACCCGGTCGGCGACGAACTGCTTCGCGTCCTCCGGTCCGGTGACGTACGGGAGCGGTGGGAACGCGATCGTCGGGTGACCGCCCGGTGCGGTGGCGCCGATGCTCGAGGTGCGGAACGACGATCGCGGCGTCACCCGCTTGACCACCTCGGGCATGCTGAACTGGTCGATCAGCGTGGTCACGCCGTACGTCGCAGCCAACTGGGTGCAGCCGGGCACGAGGTGCACGTGGGCGTCGATCAGACCCGGTAGGAGAGTCAGACCCGCTCCGTCGACCACCGAGTCGCCGGGTTGGGCGATGTCCGCGCCGCCGATCGCACTGATGCGGCCGTGCGCTACGCGCAGGCAGTCCGCGGGTAGTACTGCGCCGCGGTCGACCAGTCCGGTGTGCAGGATGGTGAATGCCATGTCCCGGACGCTAAAGGGTGACGTAGCGTCATACTCCAACCGGTTTTCGGAGGTGTTGTGGAGCGCACGGTCAGCGAGGTCGCCCGGCTCGCCGGTGTCTCGGTGCGGACGCTGCGGCACTACGACGCCATCGGTCTGCTCCAGCCCGGCCGCATCGCAACGAACGGCTACCGGTCCTACGGCCGGCCCGAACTGATCCGGCTGCAACGGATCCTGCTGCTGCGCGAACTCGGCGTACCGCTGCCGGGGATCGCGCGGATCCTTGACGAGCAGGACGACGAGGTCGCGGCGCTCAGGGGCCATCGCGAACAGTTGCTGGGGGAGCGGAAGCGTCTCGACGACATGCTGGGGGCCGTCGAACGGACGATCGCGGGGCTGTCCGGCGACCAGAGCGTGACCGACGAGGAGTTCTTCACCGGGCTGACGGAGGCGCGGTCGCGGTTCCGGGACGACCTGGCCGAGCGGTTCGGTGAGTGTGCCGCCGAAGGGTTCGAGAAGGCGGTTCGGGAGACCGAGGGCTGGACCCGCGAGGACTACGAGCGGATGGGTGACGAGGGCCGGCGGTTGCTGTTGCGGATGGCGGCCGCCCGGGACCGCGGCGTACCGCCGGATTCGCCGGAGGCGCTCGAGCTGGCGCAGCAGCATTACGAGGGGGTGCTGGAGCTGTGGCCGGCCACGCCCGCGTCGTACCACGCGCTCGGTGACGTGCTGGTGGAGAACGCGGACCAGCGGGCGATGATCGCCTCCGTCGACGAGGACCTGCCGGAGTGGTTGGCGGCCGCAGTGCGGGCGTATGCCGTCCAGCGGCTCGGGTATGCCCAAAACGACAAGAAAACTGTCCGGAGATCCGTCTAGTCTCGGGCAGGTGAGTGACGAGCGGGAGTCCCTGGTCCATGTCCGCGGGCTGCGGAAGTCGTACGGCGACTTCGAAGCGGTCCGGGGGATCGACCTGGACGTGTGGAAGGGCGAGGCCTTCGGCTTCCTCGGGCCGAACGGCGCGGGCAAGTCGTCGACGATGCGGATGATCGGCGCGGTCTCACCGACCAGCGGCGGCACGCTGCGGATCCTCGGGCTGGACCCGGCGACCGACGGCCCGGCGATCCGCGCGCGGCTCGGCGTCTGCCCGCAGGACGACACCCTCGACACCGAGCTGTCCGTCCGCGAGAACCTGACGATCTACGGGCGGTACTTCGGGCTCAGCCGCGCCGAGTGCCGCAGCCGCGCGGACGAGCTGCTGGAGTTCGTCGCCCTGACCGAGAAGGCGAAGGTCAAGGTCGACGAGCTGTCCGGCGGGATGAAGCGCCGGCTGACGATCGCGCGCTCCTTGGTCAGCAAGCCCGACCTGCTGCTCCTCGACGAGCCGACCACCGGCCTCGACCCCCAGGCCCGGCACCTGTTGTGGGACAAGCTGTTCCGGCTCAAGCAGGCCGGCGTGACGCTGATCATCACCACGCACTACATGGACGAGGCGGAGCAGCTCTGCGACCGGCTGGTGGTGATGGACGGCGGTCTGATCGCGGCCGAGGGCTCGCCCGCCGACCTGATCCGGGACTACTCGACGCGTGAGGTGACCGAGCTGCGGTTCGGGCCGGACGTGATGCTGACCGACCACGACGCATTGGCCGGCAAGGTCGAGGACCTCGCGCAGCGCATCGAGGTACTGCCGGACCGGCTGCTGCTTTACACCGACGACGGCGAGCGTGCGGTCGCCGCGGTGCACGAGCGTGGCCTGCAACCGGCCGCCGTGCTGGTACGCCGCTCCACTCTGGAGGACGTGTTCCTCCGCCTCACCGGCCGGACGCTGGTGGACTGACATGACCGCAATGGCAGTGGAGAACGGTCGCCGGATGTTCGACTACTGGCTGACCGTCTACAAGCGGACCTGGAAGGGCACGATGATCAGCAGCTTCCTGCTGCCGATGCTCTACCTGGCCGCGATGGGGATCGGGCTCGGCTCGTTCGTGGACAGCAACGGGACGGGCGCGCTCGGTGGCGTCAGCTACCTGCAGTTCATCGCGCCGGGGCTGCTGGCCGCCACCGCCTTGCAGATCGCGGTCGGCGAGGCGACGTACCCGGTGATGTCGGGGCTGAAGTGGCAGAAGTTCTACCACTCGATGATCGCGACGCCGCTGCGGCCGGCGGACGTGGTGTTCGGGCAGTTGGGATTCATCGCGTTCCGGGTGTTCAGCTCGTGCGCGGTGTTCCTGGTGATCATCGCGCTGTTCGGCGGGCTGAAGTCGCCGCTCGGGGTGCTCGGGTTGTTCGTCGCGCTGCTGGTCGGGATGGCGGTCGCCAGTCCGATCGCGGCGTACGCGACGACCTTGGACAACGACTCCGGGTTCGCGATGATCTTCCGGTTCGGCGTGGTGCCGGCGTTCCTGTTCTCCGGGGCGTTCTTCCCGGTCTCGCAGCTGCCGGACTGGATCGAGTGGCTGGCCTACGTCAGCCCGCTGTGGCATGCGGTCGACCTGTGCCGCAACCTGAGCCTCGGCACCGTGAACCCGTGGCTCGCGCTGCTCAACGTCGTCTACCTGCTGGCCTGGTTCGTGGTCGGCACGTGGCTCGCCGTCCGCGGCTTCACGAAGAGATTGATCGGCTGATGGCGACGATTGCAGCGCGGGTGATTCCCGTACCTGTTCGGCTCGGTGGTGGGCGGCATATCGTCGAGCGGAACTTCATGCTCTACCGGCGGTCCTGGGTGGTGTTCCTGTCCGGGTTCTTCGAGCCGGTGTTCTACCTGCTGTCGATCGGCATCGGTGTCGCGCACCTGGTCGGCGACTTCACGCTGTCCGACGGCACCAAGATCGCGTACGCCGCGTTCGTCGCGCCGGCGATGCTCGCCAGTTCCGCGATGAACGGTGCGATCTTCGACTCGACGTACAACATCTTCTTCCGGATGAAGTACGCCAAGCTGTACGACTCGATGCTCGCGACCCCGTTGAAACCGTGGGACGTGGCGACCGGGGAGGTCACCTGGGCGCTGCTGCGTGGCGGGATCTACTCGGCGATGTTCATCGTCGTGATGCTGATCATGGGGCTGATCTCGTCGTGGTGGGCGCTGCTCGCGCTGCCGGCCGCGGTGCTGATCGGGTTCGCGTTCGCCGGGGCCGGGATGGCGCTGACCACGTTCATGCGCAGCTGGCAGGACTTCGAGTTCGTGCAGCTGGCGATCATGCCGATGTTCCTGTTCTCGGCCACCTTCTACCCGGTCGAGACCTATCCCGGCGTGATCCGCTGGCTGGTCGAGATCACCCCGCTGTACCAGGGCGTCGTTCTGGAGCGTGCGTTCACGACCGGCAACGTCAGCTGGTTCCTGCTGATCCACGCGCTCTACCTGGCCGCGATGGGCGCCGCCGGCATGTACGTCGCCTCCCGCCGGCTCGGCAAGCTGCTGCTGAAGTAGCCCGAGGCAACGATTGCGGCCGGTGGGAACCCCGGCCGCACCGGCGGCGTCTGCTCTTGCATGGAAAGCATCGCAGCGTGGTGGCAGCGCCGGCGCGAGCGCGCCCTCGAGTGTCGCCGCCAGGGCGAGGTGTTGCCCGGGCCGAAGGCCGAGCTGCCCGGCGGGCTGCGGACCTGGATGCAGGTGTCGATGCAGTGGATGGTCGACCAGTTCGGCACCGCCGCGCTGTGCCGGCCGGTCGTCCTGCCGAGTGACTTCGTTCCGAAGGACTACGACGGCTCGGAGAACGCGGCTCGCGCGTTGTGCCTCAAGGTCTGCGACCGGATGGGCGTCCCCACCGAACGCCTGCGGGTCAGCTTCCAGACGGACGGGGCTATGACGGTGCAGGGCCAGGACACAGCGATCGTGCTGCCCGCCAGGCTGCTGCCCGAACCGGCCGCGGTGGTCGCCGCGGTCGCGCACGAGCTCGGGCACGAGGTGCTGGACGGACGCGGCCTGATCGACACCCAGCGACCGGACGCCGAGGCGATGGCCGAGCTGTACGCCGTCTACCAGGGGTTCGGCGTGTTCCTGCTCAACAGGTCCAGCGAGCCCGCGAAAGGCAGGCCGTGGCTGATCGAGACCTTCGGCAACCTGAAGGAACAGGGGTACGCCGAGGCGCTCGCGGCGTACTGGCTTCGGCACCGGGACCTGTGCCCGGGGCAGCCGGTGATGCCGCCGTGGCGCAAGCAGGTCGACTGGTCCGCGCGATTGCTGCTCAGCCGCCGGGTGCAGCTGATGAGCGAGCGTGCCGCTTCATGACTTCTGCCGATGATTCCGTGCGGGGGCCGGCAGTTGATCTACCGGGTGGACCGCGGCGCTGGGTCGAGGACTCCTTCCAGCGCCTGACCGAGCACTTCGGCCCGCTGCTCCGGCCGGCCGTCGTACCGGACGAGTTCGTCCCGGCTGGCTACGACGGTTCGGAGGCGGCTGCTCGTGAGGTCTGCCGGAGGGTGAGCGACCGGATGGGGGTCCCGTCCGAACGCGTGCAGTTCAGCTTCCGGTTGGAGAAGGTGCTCGAGGCGGCCCAGCACCTGGGGTCGGCGATGCTCGACATGTACGTCGAACCGGACAGCCTGCTCGCGAAGGGATCCGCACCGGGGGATCTCGCGGCGGTGCGGACCTACTCGAACCGGCTCGGGACCGCGTCGTTCGCGACGGTCGACCGGATCGTCGAGTCCGACCTGACGGACGAGAACCTGTTGCCATTGGTGCATCGGCTGGGCGTCGCCGAGTTCGGCACCGAGGTCGTGCGGTGCCTGCTGATCGCCGCCGCTTCTCCTGAGGAGCGCCCCGAACGCGCGCGCCCACCGAAGCAGCCCGAAGTCCTCCGGCCGGTATCGGTCGTCGGTCGCTGGATCGACCTGACGGCCGACAGTCCCGGTGTCGAGGTGGTCCCCGGCCACTGTGCGGTCATGATCCGGTCCGACGTCATCGCCGACCCGACGAAGCTGCTGGCGACCGTGTCCCACGAGCTCAGCCACGAGCTCCTGTCCCGAGCGGAGCTGCCCTGGGCAACGGGTCCGCTTGAAGAGCCGCTGGCCGATCTGTGCGCTCTGTTCCACGGGTTCGGGATCGCTCTCGTCAACGCCGCGGTCGACGAGACGACGCTCGATGACGAGTGGGTGCACACGTCCGGCTATCTCGGCGAGCATGCGATGGCCGAGGCGCTCGCGTCGTACCGCTTCCGGCAGCACCGGTTGCAGCGTGACGGGCCGCTCGTGCCGGACTGGTACCAGACGCTCGACCCGGTGCCGCGGGCTCGTTTCCTGTCCCGGCTGGACGAACTGATCGGCGGCCCGCCGACCGTGTTGGGTTGGTGATCCAACCGCAACAATCGGTGTGGAACGGCGTCGCGGCGCGTCGCGTCAGTGTCGATATGAACCCCATGGGTGCCTGGCGGCGCCGGCAACGCGAGCGGGAACGGCTGTACGGGCCGAAGGTCCTGCTCCCCGGTGGACCGGAGCAGTGGATCGAGGACTCGCTCGACTGGCTCGTCGGCCGGTTCGGTCACGAGCCGCTGCACCGCCCGCCGGTCGTGCCGAGCGCCTTCGTCCCGCAGGGGTACGACGGCTCGGAGCCGGCCGCCCGCGAACTCTGTCTGAAGGTCTGCGCCTGGATGGAGGTGCCCGACGACCGGATCCGGTTCAGCTTCCGGATGGAAGAGGTCCGCGCCGCCGCCCGCAGCACCGCCGTCCATCGACTGCACGCCGAGCATCCGCGACACATCTCCACGTACTCCGGCCTGCGGGCCATGATGACACCGAACGAGGTGCGCGCCCTTGCAGAGCAGGGATACGCGGCCGAGATCGCCGTACTTGCCGAGCGCGAGCTGCAGGCCGAGCTGAAACGCAGTACGGCGATCGCGCAGGAGACCGATCCGCATCGACGGGCCGAGCTGGTCACGGGCGCCGTGGCCACCTGGTCGAGGCCGGCCGGCAGTGGATCGCGCGCGTGCTGGCTCGATCTGCGGAGCGGTGGGTACGAAGGCACCGCCGTCATGTTGTCGGCCGGCGCGCTGGTCGATCCGTCGGCGGTGGTGGCCGCGACCGCGCACGAGCTCGGGCACGAGGTGCTGTGGGGTTATCACCTGCTCGACCGGAAGCGGCCGGACGCCGAGGCGGTCACTGACCTGTTCGCGGTGTTCCACGGCTTCGGGATCTTCCTGGCGAACCAGGCGGTCGAGCGGGTCCCGGGGCATCGCTCGACGCTGCAGTCCCTCGGGTACCTGGGCGAACGCGGTGCCTCCGAGGCGCTGGCGGCGTACTGCTTCCGGCGACACCAGTTGTGGCCGAGCTCGCTGCTGCCGGTGATGCCGACCGAGCTGGACCGGGCGGTCCGGATGCGCACGTTCGCGCGGCTCGCGGCGCTGGTGAAGGACGCCGAGATCACCTCGATCCAGGAGGGTGCGCCGCTGACCTGATGTCAAGGAGTGGTGACACAGCGGAACCGGGAGGTTTGCCGAACCGTCGGACAGGCATGATCCGGCGGGTGAGGAATCCGATCGGCATGATCCGGCGAAGTCAGCAGGTGCGGTCCCAACTGAAGGCACCGCGCGAGCGCCTGCCCGGTGGCAGCCGCCGCTGGATCCGCTCGTCCATGGACTGGCTGGTCAGCGAGTTCGGCCGCGACGTCCTGCTCCGCCCGATCGCCCTGCCGGCCGACGTCATCCCCGACGGGTACGACGGCAGCGAGTCGGCCGCGATCGAGATCTGCGGACGTGTCGACGGCCGGATGGACCTGCCGGCCGGCCAGTGCGGTCTCGACTTCGGACTGGACGGCGCCCGGCGGCCGTCGACCCGCGGCGCGACAGTCGTGGTGAAGGAGCAGTCCGGGCGTTGGACCCGCGGCACCGACCGGAACCAGATCCAGCTCGCTCCGGCGCTGGCCGCGGATCCGGTCGCGCTGATCGCGATCTACGCACACGAAGTCGGGCACGAACTGCTGCTCGGCAGCCACCGGATCTCCCTCACCGGCCGCCCCGATCACGAGCCGCTGACCGACCTGATCACGGTCTTCTACGGACTCGGCATCTTCACCGCGAACGCGGCGTACGAGCGCCGCCCACGGCCGAACGGACGCGGCAAGCAGCCGCTGGCCCGCGGCTACCTCCGCGAGGCAGCGCTGTCCGAAGCCCTGGCGTACTACGCGATGCTCCGCGGCGAACGCCACCCGGAGTGGGACCAGCACCTCGACCCACCCGTACGCCGCGGCATGCGCAACCAGCTAGCTGTCCTGCACCGCTAACGTCCGCTGCAACCACCACACAGCACCGCGGAGTACGGAATCCTGGCTCGGGCCGGTCAGGTGATCGAGCAGGTGGAGTGACGTCATCGTCTGGAACAGCGTCCCGAGCTCCTCGGCGAGTTCGAGGGCACGCCGCAGCTCGGTGGGGGAGGCGGACTCCTCCCACTCGCTCAGATACGCGTCCCGCACCCGCGGATCGGTCGACAGCGGCGATCGCTCCTCGACGAACGTCACCAGGTCCAGGAAGGGATGCGACAGTGCGGCGTCCGTCCAGTCGAACGCGAGCACCCGACCGTCCCGCACCGCGAGGTTGCGCGGATGCAGATCCCCGTGCAGCAAGGTCTCCGGTACGCCGATCGACGCGAGCTCGGTGATTGCCTCGCGCAACTGTTTCGCGCGGATCGGCAGCTGGGCGCGCTCCTCCGGCGTGAGGCTGTCAGTGGCCTGGTTCGGCCCGAGCAACCGGTCGAGCTCGGCATCGAGTACGGCGAGCCGGCGATCGACACAACTGAACTCCAGCAGGCGTTCGGGCTGATCCGCATAGCTGCGCTGCAATCGGGCATGATCGCGGATCGCGTCCAGCCAGAGCGCGATGTCGGTCTCCTCCGCCAACGGTGCGCCGAGGTCAGGCAGCAACATCCACCGCTGTTCTCTGTCGATCGCGATCGGCGCGGGCACTGCACCGGGACGGTCTGTCGACGCGCGCTGCAGGAACAACGGCTCGTTCGCGAACAGGAAGGGCAGCGCATCCGGCCGGGTCGACGCATGCGAGAGCGCCTTGAAATACACGTCTCCGTCGGCGGTCGGGATCCGCAGGACGTTCGACAGACCCCACGAGCGGACTTGCGACCACGGTCCGGTGGGAGTGATGTGCTGGGCGATCCACGGCAGTGCCTCGTCGTACCACTGTGGCTTGGTCCAGGCGGGTTGCTCCTCGGCCGGGAGCTCGCCGCGCGCCTGCATCAGATAGACGAGTGGTTCCCTGCTGACGCAGGAGAGGACCGTCGCCTCCACGGAGTGCTCGTCGCGGAGCGCGCGCAGCACCGGCTCGGTGTCGGGGAACCAGAGGTCGTCCGGAACCTCGACGTACCGAACGATGCTTGCCTGGTCGGACAGACGCACCACGATGGCCGTGACTTTCATGTATGGCAGCGTATGTTCCCGGTGCAACAACATTTCCTGGCTAGGGTGAACCCGTGATCGATGCCAGGGATGTCGCACGGGCCGCCGATCTGCTGCACGACGTGGTGGCGCCGACGCCGCTGGAGTTCTCGCGGTGGTTGAGCGAGCTGGTCGGCGGCGACGTGTTCCTGAAGTGCGAGAACCTGCAGCGCACCGGGTCCTTCAAGCTGCGCGGCGCGTACGTGCGGATGGCGCGGCTGTCCAACGCCGAACGCCGGCGTGGCGTGGTCGCGGCGAGCGCCGGCAACCACGCGCAAGGCGTCGCGCTGGCGGCACAGTTGCTCGGCATCAAGGCGACCGTCTTCATGCCGCACGGCGCCCCGATCCCGAAGGAGAAGGCGACCCGCGCGTACGGCGCCGAGATCCGCTTCGCCGGTACGTCGATCGACGACTGCCTGATCGCCGCGCGGGCGTTCGAGGCCGAGACCGGCGCGGTACTGATCCACCCGTTCGACCACCCCGACATCGTGGCGGGTCAGGCGACCACCGGGCTGGAGATCGTCGAGCAGTGCCCACAGGTCCGGACGGTCGTCGTACCGACCGGTGGTGGCGGACTGCTCGCCGGGATCGCGGCCGCGATGCAGCGCGACGGGATGCCGATCGAGGTCGTCGGCGTGCAGGCGGCCGGCGCGGCGGCGTACCCGGCCTCGCTGGACGCGGGGGAGCCGGTCCAGCTGGAGCGGATGCGCACGATGGCGGACGGGATCGCGGTCGGGCTGCCCGGCAAGGTCCCGTTCGAGACGGTCCAGCGGTACGTCGGCGAGGTACGGACCGTCGGTGAGGACTCGCTGTCGAAGGCGCTGCTGCTCGTCCTCGAACGCGCGAAGCTCGTGGTCGAACCCGCCGGGGCCGCAGCGGTGGCCGCCATACTCGATGAGCCGCGGCGGTTCAAACCACCGGTCGTCGTGGTGCTGTCCGGTGGCAACATCGATCCGCTGCTGCTGATGCGGGTGATCCGGCAGGGGATGGCGGCTGCCGGTCGGTACCTGTCGTTGCGGGTCCGGATCCCCGATACGCCCGGTGGGTTGGCGACGTTGCTGACCCAGCTGGCCGCGCTGGACGCGAACATCATCGAGGTCGTGCACGAACGGATCTCGGAGACCCTGAGCCTCGAAGAGGTCGAGGTCGCCCTGCAGGTGGAGCTTCGGGGCGAGGATCACCGCGAGCGTCTGCTCGCCGGCCTCGCCGCGAACGGCTACACCTACACGCTCAACTGACGCACGTACGTCACCAGGCTGACCAGGAACTTCCCCGGCTCCTCCCACGGCGCCAGATGCGCCGAGTTCTCGAACCAGACGGCCTGTTTGTACGGCGCATCGACGGCCTCGAGCCATGCCGCGGACGGCTCGGCCGGTGTCGTGTAGTCGTGCCGCCCGAGAAACATCAGCACCGGGATCGGGAACTCGGTGACGTCCGTGTGGTCGACCTCGAGCATCTCGTCCAGCACCCGTCCCAGGGTGAACTGGTTGCCCTCGCCAATGATCTCGGCATCCGCGACCGTGTACTCCGGTGACAGCAGCGGGGCCTCGAAGAAGTAGCGCGAGTCACTCCGGTACGCCGACAGCCCACCGCGGTACTGCGCCCACTCACGCGCGATCACGATCCGGTCCCGGGTCAGCGGCACGTCACCGGGGTACGGCGCGATCGACTCGAGCTGCTCGAGCGCCTCGGTGTGGTTGTGCTCGCGCGCCTGCTGGAGCGCGTACTCGAAGCAGAGGCGCTCGTTGGCCCGCGCATCGATCACCTGGCCGATACCGACGTAGGCGTGGAAGAGGTCCGGACGCAGGCGGGCCACTTCGAAGGCGATCAGGGTGCCCCAGCTGTGGCCGAGGAGGATCAGTTTCTGGACGCCGTACCGGTCCCTGACCTGTTCGGCGAGCTCGATCGCGTCGGCGGCGTACTGCGCGATCGTCAAGGTGTCCGCGATGGTGTCGGGATCGACCGTGCGGAACGTGAGTCCGGCGCCGCGCTGGTCGTAGGTGACAACGGTGAAGTACTCCTCGACCGGCCGCTGGAACTCCCAGGCAGCCGGGGCGAGCGGCGAGGCCGGACCGCCGTGGACGAAGAAGATGACGGGGTTGGAGCGGTCGTGGCCACGCGCGTAGACGTAGTGGTCGATACCGCCGGCGGGGAGCTGGTAGGTCTCCTGGACGCCGTTGGGCGTCATGATGCGTTGCAGATCCGCGATGATCTCGCGAGCGTCGTCGAAAGTCTCACTCACCCGATGAGGGTAATGGCTCACAGGTCTTCACGAGAGGTGCGTGCAGCCGCTGCGCGAGCACCTCGCGCTGCGTTGGCAGGGCCTCGGTCTGGCGCCGCAGCCCTTCGTCGGTCAGCCGGACGTTCACCGCGCGCCGGTCCTCGGGGCACATGTGCCGCTCCAGCAGGCCGGCGGTCTCCAGCCGGCCGATCACGCGGGACAGGGCGCTCTGGCTCAGGTGCACCGACTTGGCGATCGTCGCTACCTTCGCGGAATGGTCCGGCAGCTCGGCGAGCCGCTCGAGCACCTCGTACTCACTCATGCCCAGCGAGTGACCGGCCTGCAGCGCCCGGTCGAGGGCGCAAGTCAGATCTGCGTGGCGAGCCAGCAGCTCGCGCCATTCCCTGACATCGGCAGTGGTTTCACCAGTCCCACTGCTGACCTTCGTAGCGGTCATGGAGGTGACCATAGCATGCAAACGCATTTAATGCCTAGACATTAGATGCACGTGCATGCAATAGTCTCTCCTCGTGACTACGCAAACCACATCGCCCGCTCGCATGACCTGGGATGCCCGTCTCTGGGGCGCTCTCCTGGTGGTCTGCGGCGTGATCTTCCTCGACGGCCTGGACGTGTCCATGGTCGGCATGTCCCTGCCGTCCATCGGCGCCGACCTGGGCGTCTCCCTTTCTTCTCTCCAGTGGGTCGTGACCGGCTACGTGCTCGGGTACGGCGGTCTGCTGCTGCTCGGCGGCCGGACCGCGGACCTGCTCGGCCGCCGCCGCGTCTTCCTGATCGCGCTGGCCGTGTTCGCGGTCGTCTCGATGCTGAGCTCACTCGCGAGCAACCCCGAACTGCTCATCGCCGCGCGGTTCGTGAAGGGCATCGCCGCCGCGTTCACCGCGCCGGCCGCGCTGTCGATCATCACCACGACGTTCCACGAGGGCCCGGATCGCAACCGTGCCCTCAGTATCTTCACCACCTGCGCCGCCAGCGGCTTCTCGATGGGCCTGATCCTCGGCGGCGCGCTGACCGAGGTCGGCTGGCGCTGGACCTTCCTGATGCCCGGCCCGGTCGCCCTGATCGTGCTGCTGTTCGGCATCAAGCTGATCCCGAACAGCCCGCGCGACGACGCCGCCGGCGGGTACGACGTACCGGGTGCGATCACCGTCACCGGCGGCATGCTGTCCCTGGTGTACGCCGTCGTCGGCGCCGAACACGCCGGTTGGGTGTCGGTGCAGACCATCGGCCTGTTCGCGCTCGCCGTCGTACTGCTGGCCGGCTTCGTCGCGATCGAGCTGCGCACCAAGCACCCGCTCGTGCGGCTCGGCATCCTGCGCAACCCGTCGCTGCGGCGCGCGAACCTGGCGATCCTGACCGTCTTCGGTTCGTACGTCGCGTTCCAGCTGATCGGCACGCTGTACTTCCAGAACCTGCTCGGCTGGTCGTCGTTCCAGACCGCGCTCGGCTTCCTCCCGGCCGGCATCCTGGTCGCCACGCTCTCGCCGAACGTCGGCAAGATCGTGGACCGGGTCGGCACCGAGAAGATGATCATCCTCGCGATGGCGCTGTTCGTCGCCGGGTACGCGCTGTCGCTTCGGATCGGCCCGGAGTCGGCGTACTTCTCGACGGTGTTCCCGACGATCATGCTGCTGGGGCTCGGGTTCGCGATCGGGTTCCCGTCGCTGAACATCCAGGCCGTGTCCGGGGTCCCGGACAGCGAGCAGGGTCTGGCGTCCGGACTGTTCAACACCTCCAACCAGGTGGGTGGCGCGGTCGTCCTGGCGATCGTGACCGCGGTGATCAGTGGTCAGTCCGTCGGCATCACCACGCCGTCGGGGGTTCTCCCGGCGTACAAGTCCGGGCTGGGGGTCGTGACGGGGATCGCGGCGCTCGGCCTGGTGATCGCGCTCACCGGTCTGCGCGGGTTGCGCGCCCGGCGGACTGCTGAAGAGGCGGAGGCCGCCGAGTTGGCCGCCGTACAGGACGAGCTGGCGACCGAGGAGATGACGCCGGCGGCGTGACAACAACCAGCCCTTCGCGGGCTGTGCGGTTATAGAGACAGTGGCTGGTGCGGACTCCTTCGGGGGTTCGCACCACTGCATTTCGGGGGATACCCCGATTGGTTTCGGACCGGTTGGGTGCTGGACTTGGGGGCATGAGCAACCAGAGCTACGACCGGCAGGTCAAGGACATCCTCGACCGGGTCGCCAAGGGCCACCTCTCGACCGACGAGGCCACCACCCTGATCGCCGCCCTCAAGACCACCCCGTCCGAGCCTGCCGACACCCAGGCAGAGCCGGCCACCGAAGCTCCGGTTGCCGACCGTCCGGCCGACGGCACGACGCCCCGGCCCGAAGCTACGGGCGACGATGCGGCGACCCCGTCCGCCTGGGCCGACGCCGTCGACTCGCCCACCGCCACGCCGTCCAGCGAGTCGTCCGCCGAGGGCCCAGCGTCGCCATCGACCGAGCCGTTCGCGGAGTCGACCAGCGAGCCGTCCGACGCGCGGGCTGACTCTTCGCGGGTGCAGGACACCGTGCCGGAGGAGACTGAGGAGCTGGTCGAGGAGCTGCACAGCAACGTGCCGATTCCGTCCGGCGTGCAGCGGGTGACGGTGCGGGCGATCGGGCGCCGGGTGCGGCTGATCGGCGAGCCCGCGGTGAACGGCGTCGCCGTCGACGGGCCGCACGTGATCAAGCGCGACGGCGACACCCTGGCGATCAGCAGCGAAGGCGACATGGGCGTCTCGATCGACGGCTTCAGCATGCTGCGGAATCCAACCGACCTGAAAGCGCACGTCAACGGCCTCGCCAAGGAACTGTCGATCCGCGTCAACCCGAACCTCCAGGTCGAGGTCGAGGTGACCGGCGGCAGCGTCAACGCCGAGCGCCTGCCCGGTCTGACCCGCGTCCGCGTCACCGCCGGTACGGCGAAGGTCGCAGACGTCGCCGGCCCGATCGACGTCCTCGTCCAAGCCGGCTCCGCCAACCTGGACGCCCAGATCACCAAGGGCCGCTCCCGCGTCCGCGTCGAATCCGGCACCGCCCAAATCGCCCTCCGCCGCGGCTCCGACGTCCACGTCCACACCGAGGCCCAACTCGGCCGCGTCACCTGGTCCGGCGCCGTCTCCGGCCAATCCAAAGACGTAGAAATCGGCCGCGGCCGAGCCGCCCTCGACGTAGAGGTCCTGGTAGGCACCGCCCAGCTGACGTCCGACTGACCCCGTCCATCCACCGGCGGCTGGCGGCTTTTGTGCCGACTGGAGTGCTGCAACACGTCACCGGTGAAACAACCCGCCAGCGGAGCGTCAGCCTGCTGGCGGAGCGTCAGCCTGCTGGCGTGTTGGTGGGAGTGGGGATGGTGCGGAGGGGGCGGAGGGGAGAGAAGTAGAGGAGGGTGTTGGCGGTTAGGGTGCCTAGGCCTGTTAGCCAGAGGGTGGGGTGGAGGCCGAGGGTGGTGGCTAGTGCGCCGCCTAGGAGGCTGCCTAGGGGTGTGACGCCCCAGCTGACGAAGCTCATGGTGGCGCTGACTCGGCCCTGGAGGTCTGGTGGGCACAGGCGTTGTTGGGTGCTGACCTGCAGGATGTAGCTGACGATGATGCAGAAGCCGGCGAGCAGCGTCCCGGCGACGAACCAGCTCACCGCCCAGCCCGGTGCCGTCAGCGCCTGCACCGTGAAGGCGACTCCAACGCCGGTCGACGACAGCAGCAGGATGCGCGCATCGCCGTACCGCTGGCTGAGTCGTTCCGTGACGGCGGAGGCGACGATCGCGCCGAGGAGGCCGATCATGCTCAGGATGCCGATGGTCGCCGGCTGCAGGTGAACCTCGCGGACCAGGTAGACGACCATGATCGCGCCGGCCGCCGCCTGGAGGAGCATCGTCGCCATCGTGTTGAGGGCGAGCGGGCGCAGGAGCGGGTGGTGGAAGACGTACCGCAAGCCGTCGCCGATCTCGCGGCGGAGGTTCGGGCGCGCGGGCAGTACCGGCTGCGGTTCCGAGGTCCGGATGGAGCGGAGCCAGAGCGCCGACCACACGAAGCTGAGCGCATCGAGGCCGATCGTCAGAGCAGCTCCGAGCCACTGGACGAGCAGACCGCCGGCGCCCGCGCCGATGACGGCCGCGATCGAGTGGTTGGCGGCGAGCTTGGCGTTGCCCGGGAGCAGGCGGTCCCGTTCGAGCAGCCGGGGCAGGTACGAGTTGTGCGCCACGTCGAACAGCACCGTCAGGATTCCGGCGGGCACGAGTACGACGTACACCTGCGTGAGGGTGAGTACGCCGAGCCACCAGGCGACCGGGATCGACGCGAACAACAGCGCCCGAAGCAGGTCGGCGTACACGAGGACCGGGCGGCAACGGATCCGGTCGGCCCAGGCGCCGGCGAACAGGCCGAGCACGAGCCAGGCGGCGGTCTCGCAGGTGCGGAGTAGTGAGACCTGGAGGGTCGACGCGTTCAGGGTGAGGACGGCGAGCAGCGGGATCGCGCCCATGCTCAACCGGGACCCGAGCTGACTGAGCAGGTCGGCGGCCCACAACCGGCGGAACTCGGGGTGGCGGAGGATGCTCATTCCGCGACCGTAAGCGCCGGGTTGAGTCCTGTCGACTCAAGTATCAACAAAATTGAGTCGAGGCGACTCAACTTGAGCCTGTCCGCGGGTGTCGGCGTACGTCGTTGGACGCCGGCACCCACGGACGGGTGCGACTGACCTCAAAAGACTGACCTCAAAAGCAAGCGCCCCGGTGGGGTCTCCACCGGGGCGCTTGAAAGCTTTGGTGGAGTCAGCCGGTGAAGGGTTCCGCGGCGACGACCTCGACGGTGACGTCCTTGCCGTTCGGGGCCTCGTAGGTGGCCTTGTCACCCTTCTTCTTCCCGAGGATCGCGGCACCGAGCGGGGACTGCGGCGAGTACACGTCGATGTCGACCGAGGCATCCAGGGCGAGCAACTCTCGGGAGCCCAGCAGGAACGTCTCGACGTCGTCGTCGCCGGCGAACTTGATCGACACCTTCATGCCCGGCTCGATCTTGCCGCCGGCCTTCGGGGTCTCGCCGACCCGGGCCCGTCGGAGCATGTCCTCCAGCTGCCGGATCCGCGCCTCGATCTTGCCCTGCTCGTCCTTCGCGGCGTGGTAGCCGCCGTTCTCCTTGAGGTCGCCCTCGTCCCTGGCCTCGCTGATCCGCTGCGTGATCTCGGCACGGGCGGGGCCCTTGAGGTGCTCGAGCTCGGACTTCAGCTGGTCATAACCGTCCTGCGTCAGCCAGACAACGCTGTCTTCGTCGATCTTCTGCGTCACGGGCTGCTCCTTGTGTCGGTGGGATGGGCAGGAAAATACTGCTGGCCGCCGTCGTCGACGGCGACCAATCCAACGAGCGTAGCAAGGGAACCCAGATCACGCAGGGGTTCTGACCGGACGCAAACGCTTGGAAAACGCTTGCTACCGGCCTTTTTCGCGCCGTCCCGGGCACTCGGCGGCAATCGGTTGCCCAGGCAGGGATCCCGGCGGCAAGTGGTGAGATCGGGGCGACACGGCGCTGAGGTCAGCGCGGACGGTGTTGATCAGCCGTCGTGCACCCGACGAGGACCACCGCGGTCGCCGAGCGCTGCGTTGTCAGCGTCACCGGGAGCACCTGGTGCCGCGGGGAGTCGGCCGGGACCGTCACCGTCACTTCGCCGACGATCGAGAAGTCGGAGGCCTTCGCCTGCAGCCGGCAGCTCGCCTCCACCGACTTGCTCCGGTCGACGTTCACCGTCGCCTTCGCACTCGTCGGCGAGACGATCTGGAAGCCCTGCAGCTGCGAGGTCACCGGCGGGTTCGACTGCACCCAGGCCGCCCAGATCAGCCACGCCATCGCGACCAGGACGACGAGGCCCAGCCCGCCGATCACCAGCGGTCGCCGCGACCGGCGGCCCCGGCCGTACCGCGCGTTCAGGTCGGGGGTCGGGTCGGCGGCGGGTGAGGCTGAAGGCTCGGTCACAGGGTCGTCCAGGGGGTCGGTCGTGGGTTTTCGGTGCGCTTGGAGGACCATTGTGTCTTGTGAGTGGAGATCTTCGGTTGTTGCATGTGCACGCCCACCCGGATGACGAGTCGAGCAAGGGAGCCGCATCGACGGCCCGGTACGTGGCCGAGGGCGTCGAGGTGATGGTCGCCACGTGTACCGGTGGCGAGCGCGGATCGATCCTGAATCCGAAAATGGACCGCCCCGAGGTGCTGGCCAACATCACCGAGATCCGCCGCAAGGAGATGGACGCGGCGCGCGAGATCCTCGGGATCCGGCAGGAGTGGCTGGGCTGGGTGGACTCCGGGTTCCCGGAGGGTGACCCGCCGCCACCGCTCCCGGAGGGCTGCTTCGCGGCGCAGAAGGTGGAGGACGCGGCCGCCCCGCTGGTGAAGCTGATCCGCGAGTTCCGCCCGCAGGTCGTCACGACGTACGACGAGAACGGTGGCTACCCGCACCCCGATCACGTGATGTGCCACCAGATCACCGTCGCGGCGTTCGAGGCCGCGGGCGACAAGGACGCCTACCCGGAGCTCGGCGAACCGTTCCAGCCGCTGAAGCTGTACTACCACCACACCTTCCACTACGAGCGGATGAAGGCGCTGCACGACGCGATGGTCGCGCGCGGGCTCGAGTCGCCGTACGCCGAGCGCCTGAAGGACTGGAAGCCGGACCCGGAGAACGAGCGCCGGATCACCACCCGGGTCGAGTGCGCGCGGTACTTCGAGGTTCGGGACCGGGCGCTGCTCGCGCACGCGACGCAGATCGACCCGGACGGCGCCTGGTTCGCCGTACCGCTCGAGGTGCACCAGGCGGCCTGGCCGACCGAGGACTACGAGCTCGCGCGGACTCTGGTCGAGTCGGAGCTGCCTGAGAATGACCTGTTCGCGGGGCTCCGCTGACGGGCGGTCGGGACAGTGAGAGACTGGTGGCGTGACAGCGACGACCTCCCTTCTGACGGCCGAGATCGACCCGAATACCGTGAAGCCCGGTTGGGTCGCGCTGTTGATCGTGCTCGCTCTCGGTGCCGCCACGGTGCTGCTGTGGCGGAACATGGGCAAACAGCTGAAGCGGATCGACGTGGACGGCGATGGTGCGGACGACCCAGCACCGTCCGCCGGCCCAGCGAGTCCGGACGACTCGCAGTCCCCGGCTGGCGATGCGGAGCCGAAGACTTCGGACCCGACCCCGACATCGACCCCGACATCGAGTGACGGCAAACAACACTCTGAGCACTGACGAGGTATCAGTGCGGTCACCGTTTCCTGGGAGCTGGGAAACACCCTGATCACGAGATGGTGTCGGACTGGGCTGCCCACCTTCGGCTGACCCTATAGTGAGCCGCGTGCTGAATGGCCCCCTTCTCCGGTCTGCTCGGTGACCGCGACCCGCTCCGCCCGGCACCGTATGCCCGGGCGGCTGGTCATCGGTGGCGTGGGCGCTGTCTTCGTCGCATCACTGGCGCTCGTGGTCGCCCTCTACGCCTCGGACAGCCAACCGCGTGAGCTCGGCGGCATCGGTGGACCGAGCGTCTTCGTCGCCTGGCTGCTGCCGCTGCTCCGGCTCGTCTCCGTCCTGGCGACGGTCGGGTGTGCAGGTGCCTTGCTCGCGGCGGTGGTGCTGCTGCGGACCGACGGCGGACCGCTCGGTGTCCAGGGCCGGCGGGCGGTCCGGGACGCGAGCAACTCGGCGATCATCTGGGCGGCGTGCGCGTTCGCCGGCGCGGTCGTCACGGCGGCGACCCTGCTCGACACCCCGGTCCGGCTGCTCCGGATGCGGCTCGACGACGCCCTCGGCGTACCCGAGGTCAAGGCGCTGCTGATCACCGGGATCCTGGTGGTCGCACTGGCGATCGGGATCCGCCGCGTGCAGTCATCGTCCGCGGCGGGCCTCGGCGTGCTGGTGGCGATCGCCGCACTGGTCCCGACCGCGGTCACGGCGTACCCCCGCAACGAGTCGTACGTCGTCCTCGCGGGCGCGGCGCTGGTGATCCACGTGATCGCGGCGACCACGTGGGTCGGCGGCCTCGCGGGTCTGGTCCGCTACGGGCGAGCGAGCCGGACCGGGCTCCGGATGGTGCTGGAGCGGTACCGCCAGGTCGCGTTCGTGTCGTCGATCGCCGTACTGGTGAGCGGCCTGATCAGCGCCGCCGGACGGTTGGCGGCGAAGGGCGGCGGCTGGGGCACGATCGGCGACGCCCTCACCGAGGACGCGTACGGCGTCCTGCTGATCGTGAAGATCGTGGCGTTCCTGCTCCTCATCGTGCTCGCCGCGCTGCACCGCTCCCGCTCGCACGGCGACCTCCTCGACGCCACCCTCCCGTTCTGGCGCATCGTCGGCTTCGAACTCCTGACCATGGCCATCGCCCTCGGCCTCTCGGTCGCCCTCTCGCAAACCGCCTAGGCCCAGGGCGCCGTTCGCAGCTCGGCGGTACTGCGGCGTTCGCGGTCTGCCGGGCGGTCCTCGGCGGGGCGGCCGACTGCGATCATCGAGACGATGTGCCAGCCGTCGCCCGGGTTCAGGTCGGTGGTCAGGGCTTCGAGGTCGAAGGCGCGGAACTGGCGGCAGGCGAGGTCCATCGCGTGTGCCTGCAGGGTGAGGTGGGCGACCGACTGGCCGAGGTCGTAGTCGGCGAAATCGGAGTACGCCCAGTCGGTGTCCTCGATGTACCGGTGGGCCATCGTCACGATCAGCAGGGACGCGGTCGGTGCCCAGCGGGCCGAGCTGCGCGCGAGGTGCCTGATGACGCGCTCGTGGTCGGGCTCGCCGCGGCGCGCGACGAAGTACGCCCACGGCTGGGAGTTGCCTGCCGACGGTGCCCAGCGGGCTGCCTCGAGCAGCGTCTCGATGTCGTCGTCCGTCACGCTCCAGCCGGTGTCGAAGCGCAGGGGGCTGAAGCGGCTGGCGAGCAACGGGTGCACGGGCATGACGTCGTACAACCACGGCTCGGGTCTGTCCATTCCGAGCACCATTTTCGGGGCACTACGGTGGGGGACATGGCGAACGAGCTCGGGCGATCGACCAGTCCCTACCTGCGGCAGCACGCGGACAACCCGGTGGAGTGGCGGGAGTGGTCGGATCGCGCGTTCGCCGAGGCGCGGGAGCGGGACGTCCCGATCTTCCTCTCGGTGGGGTACTCCGCTTGTCACTGGTGTCACGTGATGGCCCATGAGTCGTTCGAGGACGCGGACACGGCGGCGTACCTGGGTGCGCATTTCGTGAGTGTGAAGGTCGACCGGGAGGAGCGGCCGGACGTCGACGCGATCTACATGGCGGCGACGGTCGCGATGACGGGGCAGGGCGGCTGGCCGATGTCGGTGTTCCTGACGCCGGCGGGGGAGCCGTTCTTCTGCGGGACGTACTTCCCGAAGGACGCCCGCGGTGGGATGGCGACGTTCCCCCAGGTGCTCCAGGCGATCACCGACGCCTGGCAGAACCGGCGCGAGCAGATCGACGGCATTGGCAAGCGGGTGGTCGAGCAGCTCGGCGCCCAGCAGCCCACCGACCAGCAGCCCACCGAACAGGGAACGTTCGACCTCGATCGCGCGGTCCAGTTGCTGAAGGCCGACTTCGATCCGGTCGACGCCGGGTTCGGGCGGGCGCCGAAGTTCCCGCCGTCGATGGTGCTCGACTTCCTGCTCCGCCACCACCGCCGCACCGGCGACGAGGACGCGCTGGCCATGGTCGCGCACACCTGCGACCGGATGGCGCGCGGCGGGATGTACGACCAGCTCGCCGGCGGTTTCGCCCGGTACTCCGTCGACGGCCAGTGGATCGTCCCGCACTTCGAGAAGATGCTGTACGACAACGCGCTCCTGCTCGACGTCTACACGCAGTGGTGGACGCTCTCGTCCGACCCGCTGGCCCGGCGGGTCGCCGAGGAGACGGCCGACTTCCTGCTCGCCGAGCTCCGCACTGCGGAAGGTGGCTTCGCGTCCGCTCTCGACGCCGACACCGAAGGCGAGGAGGGCAGGTACTACGTCTGGACCCCCGAGCAGTTGCGCGAGGCCACCGATGACGCCGACTGGGTCATCGACCTCTGCGACGTCAGCGGCACCTTCGAGCACGGTACGTCGGTCCTCCAGCTACGGCAGGACCCGGACGACCCGGAGCGCTGGCAGCGCGTCCGCGCAACCCTCGAGCAGGCGAGGAGCAGCCGCACCTACCCCGGGCGCGACGACAAGGTGGTCGCCGCCTGGAACGGCCTCGCGATCACCGCACTCACCCGCGCCGGCGTCGTCCTCGGGAAACCGGAGTACGTCGACGCCGCGCGCGCCGCGGCCGAACTGATCCGCGACGTGCACCTCGACGACACCGGCCGGCTGTACCGCACGTCGCGCGACGGCGTTCGGGGGACCGCGCACGGCGTACTAGAGGACTATGCCGCGTTCGCGCAGGCGTGTGCGACCTTGCTGGGGGCAACCGGGGAGGCCGAATGGTTCCGGACGGCGGAGCGGTTGCTGGACCGGGTCCTCGAGCAGTTCGTTGCTGATGGCGCGTACTTCGACACCGCCGCGGACGCCGAGACGCTGGTCTGGCGCCCGCAGGACGCGACCGACAACGCCACCCCGTCCGGCGTCAGCCTGGCCGCCGAGGCGTTCACCACGATGGCGAGCCTGACCGGATCGGTCCGGTACGAAGCCGCCGCCGACCAGGCCCTGCAGGCCTCCGCCGCGATCGCCGACCGCGCGCCCCGGTTCGCCGGACGCGCCCTGGCGGTCGCCGAGACCATCGCCGGGGGACCGCTCGAGATCGCGATCGTCGGCGACCGGCCCGAGCTGACCAGGACCGCGTTCACCTACGCCCCGTGGGGTACGGCGATCGTCAGCGGTGCACCCGGTCTCGCCGTACCGCTGATGGACGGGCGGCAGGAATCAGCGGCGTACGTGTGTCAGAAATTCACCTGCCGGCTGCCCGTGACGTTGCCGGAACACCTTCGGCAGGAGTTGCGCCCAGCGGACTGAGGCGTGCGCGGGTGCGGGTTTTCCCTGCGGTTTCGCCCGATTCCCTTGACTCACGGCGACCGGACGGCAACAGTCGGTCCTCAGTCGGATGTAACAGAACTCGCATGTTCAGACACGAAGTGTCACAAATGAGGCAGTGGCACTGTTGCGTCAGCATCCGGCGCGTCCCCAACTGAATTCGGTCGCTGCGCCCAAACAGCGACCACACCGTGAGGAGATGTTGTCTTGAAACGACTGACATCAGCAGGGGCGGTGGCGATCGTCGCGGCAGCGGGTCTTGCCACGACGCTCTCCGCGTCGACCGCCGGTGCCGCCGACCGGACGGCTCCGCTCCCGGCGTCGGGCTTCAACCAGCCCGCCGCGGTCAAGGCCGAGCAGGCGCTGGCCCCGCAGACGGCCGTTGCCCTCGGCCTCGGCAAGGGTGAGCAGCTCAAGGTCCACGACGTCGTCAAGGATGCCGACGGCACCGAGTATGTCCGCTACGACCGCACCTTCAACGGCCTGAAGGTCGTCGGCGGCGATCTGATCGTCAAGAGCAAGGGCGAGTCCGTCGGCCAGGTCACGTACAACCGTGGCGCCAAGTCCGTCGCCGTCGCCACCAAGCCGACTCTGTCCCAGTCGGCGGCGCTCGCGAAGGGTGCGGAGTCCGCGAAGTTCAAGGCCACCGCGAACAAGGGTGAACTGGTCGTCTTCGTGACGCCCACCAAGCCCGTGCTCGCGTACGAGGTCGTCACGACCGGTGTGAAGCCCGACCAGACCCCGTCGGTGCTGCACTCGTTCGTCGACGCCAAGAGCGGCAAGGTGCTGGCGCAGGACGACGAGATCAAGGCCGGTACCGGCAACTCGATGTACGCCGGCAAGGTCACCATCGGTACGTCGGGTTCGTCCGGCAACTTCTCGATGACCGACTCGACCCGCGGTGGCAACTACACCACGGACCTGAAGGGCGCGACGTCCGGGAACGGCACGACGTTCACCGACGCCGACGACACCTGGGGCAGCGGTGCCGCCTCGGACCGCGCGACCGCCGCGGTGGACGCGCACTACGGTGCCCAGCTGACCTGGGACTACTACAAGAACGTCCACGGCCGGAACGGCATCTTCAACAACGGCCAGGGTGCGCGTTCGCGGGTGCACTACGGCAGCGCGTACGTGAACGCGTTCTGGGACGGTACCCAGATGACGTACGGCGACGGGATCAGCAACACCCACCCGCTGACCGCGATCGACGTGGCCGGCCACGAGATGAGCCACGGCGTCACCGAGGCGACCGCCAACCTGAACTACTCCGGTGACGCGGGCGGCCTGAACGAGGCGACGTCGGACATCTTCGGCACCATGGTCGAGTGGTCCGCGAACAACGCGAGCGACCCGGGTGACTACCTGATCGGCGAGAAGATCAACATCAACGGCGACGGTACGCCGCTGCGCTACATGGACAAGCCGTCGAAGGACGGGGCCAGCGTGGACTGCTGGTCGACCAGCACCGGCGGGCTCGACCCGCACTACTCGTCCGGCCCGCTGAACCACTGGTTCTATCTGGCCTCCGAGGGCACCGGCAGCAAGACCATCAACGGTGTCACCTACAACAGCACCGCCTGCAACGGTACGACGTTCGCCGGTGTCGGCCGCGACGTCGCCTCGAAGGTCTGGTACCGCACGCTGAGCACCAAGCTCAGCTCGGGCAGCACCTACAAGGACGCCCGCGAGGGTGCGATCACCTCCGCGAAGGAGCTGTACGGCGCGGACTCCGCGGAGTGCAAGGGCATCGAGGCCGCGTTCGGCGGGATCGCCGTCCCGGCCGGGTCGGCCGCCTGCGGTGGTGGCACCACGCCGCCGCCCACCGGCGACAACCTGCTGAAGAACCCGGGCTTCGAGTCCGGTGCGGTGGACTGGACCGGCACCTCCGGCCCGGTCACCAACAACACCGGTCGCCCGGCGCGGACCGGTACCTGGAAGCTGTGGCTGCAGGGCAACGGTCGCGCCACCACCGAGAGCGTCGGCCAGTCGGTCGCGATCCCGGCGTCGGCGACCACCGCGACCCTGACGTTCTGGATCCGGATCGACACCGCGGAGACCACCAGCACCACGGCGTACGACACGGCGAAGGTGCAGGTCGTGGACGGTTCGACCACCAGCACGGTGGCGACGTACTCGAACCTGAACAAGAACACGTCGTACGTGCAGAAGACGGTGAACCTGTCGGCCTACAAGGGCAAGACCGTCACGGTGAAGTTCGTCGGCCAGGAGGACTCCTCCGCGCAGACCAGCTTCGTCATCGACGACACCTCCCTGACCGCGAGCTGACCTCGCGGTGACACGTCCGGGGCGTGCGCGGCCTTCCGCCCAGGCCCGCGCGCCCCGGATTTCTCTTGGGTCAAAGGAGATCCAGTGATGCGCAAGTTTCTCGTCCCCGGAGTCGGCGCCGCCCTCGTCGCCGGTGTCTTGCTTGCCCCGGGCAACGTCGCCGTAGCGGCCGACTCGCCCGACATCTCCGTCACCAACACCAAGGCTCACCTGGACCAGCTGCAGTCGATTGCCACCAGCAACGGTGGGAACCGCTACACCGGCCGGCCCGGGTACAAGGCCTCGGCCGACTACGTGAAGGCCAAGCTGGACGCGGCCGGTTACACCACCACCCTGCAGTCGTTCAGCACCTCGGCGGGTACGTCGTACAACGTGATCGCGGAGTGGCCGCACGGCGACGCGAACCACGTGGTGATGGCAGGCTCGCACCTGGACAGCGTCAGCGCCGGTCCTGGGATCAACGACAACGGCTCCGGCAGCGCCGGCGTACTCGAAACCGCCCTCGCTTACGCTGCCAGCGGCCAGACCCCGAAGAACCGGTTGCGGTTCGGCTTCTGGGGTTCGGAAGAACTCGGGCTGCTCGGCTCGAAGTACTACGTGAACAACCTGCCGGCCGCCGATCGGGACAAGATCGAGCTGTACCTGAACTTCGACATGATCGCGTCCCCGAACCCGGGCTATTTCGTGTACGACGACAACCCGGCCGGCGACGCCGCGCGGGACGACCTCGTCACGTACTTCACCAGCAAGAACGTCCAGACCGAGTTCATCGACGTCCAAGGCCGCTCCGACCACGCCGCCTTCCGATCGTTGGGAATCCCCACGGCTGGAACGTTCTCCGGTGCCGAGGAGATCAAGAGCTCGGCGCAGGCGACGAAGTGGGGAGGTACGGCAGGGCAGGCGTTCGACGCCTGCTACCACCGGTCCTGCGACACCATCAGCAACCTGGACCTGACCTCGCTGGACCGCCAGATCGATGCCATCGGCCACATGATCTGGACGTACGCGCAGAAGGACTACACCGGCGGCCCACCACCGGCCGGCGGCAACCTCCTGCAGAACCCGGGCTTCGAGTCCGGTACGGCGAACTGGACCGGAACGACCGGCCCGATCACCAACAACACCGGGCGTCCGGCGCACACCGGTAGCTGGAAGGCGTGGCTCCAGGGCAACGGCCGTGCCACCACCGAGAGCATCGGCCAGTCGGTCGCGATCCCGGCGACCGCCACCGCGGCCTCGTTGTCGTTGTGGATCCGGATCGACACCGCGGAGACTACGTCCTCCACGGCGTACGACACGGTCAAGGTGCAGGTCGTCGACGGGTCCACCGCGACGACGCTGGCGACGTACTCGAACCTGAACAAGAACACGTCGTACGTGCAGAAGACCCTCGACGTGTCGCAGTACAAGGGGAAGACGGTCACGGTGAAGTTCGTCGGCCAGGAGGATTCCTCCGCGCAGACCAGCTTCGTGATCGACGACGTGGCCTTGACCGCTGGTTAGATCTTTGTGCAGAGCTTGCCTGGTGGGATGGCGGCTTCGGTGAGCAACTTGTTCACCGGGTCCGCCAGCGGCTTGAGTTTCGGGTCCTCGATTCGGGCGGTCTTCCCGTTCGCCGTGACCGCGACGATCATGTCGTCCGGGTGCTTCGTCGACGGTTTGGTGGCCACCAGGCTCGCCCAGTCGACCTGCTGAGCGGCCGCGCTGATCGTGGTCAGCAGGCTCGGGTCGAGCTTGCACTTGATCGGCTGCTTACCGCGCGCGGTCACGGTCGCGATGCCGTCCGGGCTGATCTGCACCTGGTCGTCGAAGCCCGCGAACCCACCGGTCCTGGACACCGTGAGTGGCAGGCCGGCTCCGACCGGCGTCGATTGCGTGACCGACGCCGTCGGCAACGTCGGCGGTGGCGAGCTCACCGGCGTACCGCCGCTCGATCCGGACTCGTCGCCGCACCCGCTCAGCACGACTCCCGCGACGGTCATGAACACGGCCACTGCTGCGTATCTGCTCAGGTTCCTCACGCACCATGGATACCCAATGGCAGGCCGTTCGTTGCAGCTGTGACAGGACTGAAATGTGATCGTCAGACGACGGGGGAGACCAGGTCGACCATCGCGCGCGTCAGCTGGACCCGCTGCTCGAACAGCGCGAGCGTCGCCTGGTCGCCCACCGTGCTCAGCTGCTCGAGTGGGAGCGCGGTGAACGCGGCGCGGACCAGCAGCGAACCGAGGTAGCCGTAGAGCACCTCGTCCTCGGTCACCCGCATCCCTTCCTCGGCCAGACCCGCCTGGAACGCCTTGGCGATCACCCGATGCACGATCGGCAACGCCTCCGGCGACAACTCGCCGGCATGCGCCAGCCCGACCAGCAACTGCCCCAGGTCGAACCCGACCGCCTGCGGGCAGTCGAACCCCCAGTCGATCACGACGAACTCGTCCGGCTCGTCGGAGGGAACCAGGAGGTTCTGCGGACTCGCGTCCCCGTGCTGGTAGCACTGCGGCAGTTCGTCGAGCGCATCCAGTACGGCGGGTAGTCGCTCAGCCAGGTCGAGCAAGTCCGCCCGCAACCGGTGATCTCCCAGGTTGCAGACCGCCGCGGCGAGCAGCGGGTGGCGCCAGGTCTGCGGGTCGGCCAGCGTCGGCAGCGCACTGTGCGCCACCCGTCCGCCCGCGTAGTACCGCAGTCCGGAACCAGGCGTCTCGATGTCGCCCCGGGGGAGGAGCGGTCCGACGAGGTGCGGCTGCCGCCGCGCGGACAGCCGCCCGAGCAGGTACGCCGCGCGCTCGAACCGGTCGATCGGCCACGGTCCGGGCACCTGGACAACGTTCTCCATCCACACGGTGCCGCGATCGTCGTCGTACAGATCGATCCGGTACGCCGTGGCGAGGCGCAGGCCACTCGGGAGCAGCTCCGCCAGCCCGCTGCGGTGCACCGCGATCTCCAGCTCCCACGGCAGGTACTTGATGAACTCGGCGCGGAACGCCTCCGGGACCATCCCGATCTGCGGCCAGTGCCGCGCGGACTGGAGCTGCTTCACGAAGCACGACCACTCGACGTCATCGCCGGTTGTGCTGGTCGCGGTCCCGAAGACCCGAAGCAGGGCCGCGGTGCTCGGCGTACCGATCTCGTAGTCGACCGGCACGACTCGCACCGCGCCTGGAACGGCGCCTGCGTCTCCGGTGATGGTCCGCACGAGCGCGGTCAGATCGTCCTCGCTCGGAGCGTCCCGGCCCAACGGTGCCAACTCGGTCCGCATCTCCCCACAACCTTCCCCCCATGGAAGTAAAGCAGCCTTACTATTTGGATAGTAAAGTGGCCTTATGACTTCCGTCAACGGCGGGCCTGTGGTCGGATCCGACCACATCGCCAACCTGCTCGGTGCGGCGATCGGGACGCTCCGTCAGGAGATCCTGGCGACCTCGGAGGAGCGTTACCCCGAGCTGCGCGTCTCGCACTACCGGCTGCTCGAGATGATCCCGCCGGACGGCGCCCGGATCACCGACCTGGCAGAAACCGCGGCAATGACGAAACAAGGCCTCGGCCAGCACGTCGATTACCTGGAACGCCTCGGCTACACCGAATCCGACCGCCTCCGGGGCGACCGCCGCGTCCGCCTGGTCCGCCGTACCCCCCTCGGCGACGAAGCAGTCACCTTCAGCCGATCCGTCATAGCCCGACTAGAACACCAGTGGTCCAACCACCTAGGCCCAGACCGCTACAACTCCCTCCGCCAAATGCTCCACGAGCTAGCCACCTAGCCGAGGCACCCCGCGCCGACTGCGTCTTGCGCGTCGAGTCGTGGGTCCGGCACCGAAACAGCAACCAGAACCCACGACTCGGCGGCGCGGGGTCCGCCTTTCGCCACGAGTCGGCGATCTGCGGTGCGAAAGGCAGGCTGACCGAGGTGGGTGCGGTGATCAATGGGCTGGCCAACGATTCACCGGCTGGCCTCAATCGGCGCCTCGCGGGGTACGTCCACTCGTCGCCACATCCCGCGCCCCGGCGGAGCCGGCCATCAGACAGTCACGCCGTACGCGTGTCCTTTCCGTGTCTGTCGCAGGACGGCGCGGGTTAGCGGGCGTGGTACGTCGCGATGCTTACGGCGATGTAGTGGCAGATGAAGGCGGCGACGGTGAAGGCGTGGAAGATCTCGTGGAAGCCGAACCAGCGGGGGGACGGGTTGGGGCGCTTGGTGCCGTAGACGACGGCGCCGAGGGAGTAGAGGCCGCCGCCGACCGCGATCAGGGTGACGACTGCCGCGCCGCCGGCGTGGTAGATGGCGCCCATCCAGAAGATCGCGACCCAGCCGAGGGCCAAGTAGATCGGGGTGTAGATCCAGCGCGGTGCGCTCAGCCAGAAGATCCGGAACAGGATGCCGAGGATCGCGCCGCCCCAGACGAGGCTGAGCAGCAGCACCCGGTCCTTGCCGTGCAGCAGCACCATCCCGAGTGGGGTGTAGGTGCCGGCGATCAGCAGGAAGATGTTGCTGTGGTCGAGCCGGCGGAGGATCGCCTCACCGGTCGGGCCCCAGTAGAAGCGGTGGTACAGCGCGGAGATCCCGAACAGCAGCATCGAGCCGGCGGTATAGACCGCGGCGGCCCAGCGGGCGTTCGCCTGGGGTGCGAGGCAGATCAGCACGATGCCGGCGGCGGTGGCGAACGGGAAGGTGCCGGCGTGCAGCCATCCGCGAAGTTTTGGCTTGAGCGGCCCGAGCCGGCCGGATAGCCGGTGCCCGAGGTCCTGGGGGTGGGCGCTGGTAGCGGTCATCGCCTTCCTTTCGAGGGGTGTCGGGCGGGTCATACCTACGCAACCGTAACCTACGCAACCGTAGGTTACATGGGTCGGAAGAATGAAATGTAGGCGAAGTCACCGTCCTGATGCAGAACCCCCGCGTTGACGATGCACCAACTCGGCAGAAAGTTCGACCTTTCTGCCAGCTTTCTGTGAGCCACTCCAGGGCCTCTCGCACCGGGTGAATCTGGGCTAGCCTCGTGATCGAGAGTCTTTGAGGAGAGCATTCTGCCCATGCGGACACCTGGCAAACAGAAGCTGCGCGACGCGGTCTACGGACTGTACGAGCGCCGGCTGCGGCGATCGTTGGCGCCGGACCGGATTCCCCGGCACATCGGCGTCATCATCGACGGGAACCGGCGGTGGGCCCGCCAGGGCGGCGACCCGGTGTCGCGCGGTCATGAGGCCGGGGCGAACAAGATCTCCGAGTTCCTGGACTGGTGTGAGGACGTCGGCGTCAAGGTGGTCACGGTGTGGATGCTGTCCACCGACAACCTGACCCGTCCGGCCGACGAGCTCGAGCCGCTGCTGCGGATCATCGAGCAGACCGTCGAGGAGCTGACGACGATCGGCCGCTACCGGATCCACCCGGTCGGCGCGCTCGACCTGCTGCCCGGCACCACCGCGGAGGCGCTGAAGGCGGCCGAGACCGCGACCCACGACGTTCAGGGCATGCTGGTCAACGTCGCCGTCGGGTACGGCGGTCGTCGGGAGCTGGCCGACGCGGTCCGGTCGCTGCTGCTCGAGGAAGCGGCGAAGGGCATGTCGATCGAGGAGCTGGCGGACCGGGTCGACGTCGAACACATCGCCCGGCACCTGTACACGAAGGGCCAGCCGGACCCCGACCTGGTGATCCGGACGTCGGGGGAGCAGCGTCTCGGCGGATTCCTGCTCTGGCAGAGCGCGCTCAGCGAGTTCTACTTCTGTGAGGCGCTCTGGCCGGACTTCCGGCACGTGGACTTCCTGCGTGCGGTCCGGAGCTACGCCCAGCGGGAACGCCGCTTCGGGACCTGACGCCGCGGCCGCAGCGCGAACACGTCGTACGGCGTCTGAGGTAGTACGCGTACGTCGCGACGCCCAGCGCCGTACCCCAGAGGGTCCAGAGGATGCCGGGAGCGGTGAGTGCCCAGTTCGCGGGGTCGATCGGCGCCTCCAGGTTCATCAGCCCGGCCGGGACCAGGACGACCGCGACGATCGACGCCGGGATGATCGCGAGGTACGGCGGGACGCGCCGGCCCGCGCGGAACCAGATCCAGCGCGGGTACACCTCGCCCCAGCGGTGGACCAGACCGTGGGTCAAGACGCTGCCGGCAAGGCCCAGAACGGCCAGGCCGAGGCCCATTTCGAGCATCCCGGGCGTGTCGGCCATCATCCGGTGGAACTCGGCGCTGATGCCGACCGGCCAGCCGAAGTACCAGGCGATCCGGGTGAACTCGTACGGAAGATTCGCCACCACCGCGACGACGACCGCCCACCGGCCCCAGCGCAGCGCGGCATCCGGTCTGGTCCACGCTTGATCCTCGTCTCCCCGGCCACACGAGACACACAGGTCCCGGCTCCGGCGGTGGTAGGCGAGAGCGGTTGCCGCCCACAACAAACCGCCGACGAACAACACGATCAGGTTCACCCGGTGCCAGTACAGGATGTCGCCGATCCCGCCCTGCGCCCCCGGTACGCCGGTGAACGCGAACACGAGGAGTGCCGGCGCCAGCGCGACGACGGCGATCAGTGTGTAGTCAGGGATCACCAAAGCCAGTCCGACGGCGAGTACGGCGGCAACTGTCTGTAGCACCCACCCGCGCGGCGTACGGCGTGTCATGACGAGCGCGAGCGCGGCGCCGCCGAGTCCGATCGCTGTCATCACCGGTGCGACGACGTGGACCGGCGTACCTTCCAGGATCGACGCTGTGGCGCGGTCGTCCGGCACGGGCGCGAACGGGTAGCCCGCGCCGCCGAGGGTCCAGTAGAGCCCGAGTACGCCGTACCCCAGGGACCAGAGCGCGGTGGCGTACCCGGTCCACGACGGCCAGTTCTTCCTCATGCACCGAGCGTCGCCCGCGGGGACGGGGGACCGGATCACCCGGCGGAGTGACCTGACTCCCCCAGAAGGCGTAACGCCCTGTTAACCCCGTGGCCGGGCGTGTCGGGCTGCGCCGTTTGCGGGACCCTCCTACTCTGGCAGGGACGGTCGGAGGGGAAGCCGGCTGTCCGGGAGGCCCGATCAGTTTGAGAATCTCGTCCCAGCCGGTGGCCCTGTGAGGGGCCGAACGGAGTACCCGAGACCTCTGGTCTCGAACTCACTGATTTCCGTTGCCGCTCGAATCGCGGCGCGGACGGGGTCTGCACCGGACCCCAGGGGCGGCACCCGGTCCATCACCTAACCACTGGCGGGCCGGGGCGAGGGTGCACGTCACGGCCTCAGAAGAGGACGTGCGACATGGCCATCCACGCCAAGGCGTCAAGTACCTCATCCACACCGGACCAGCGCACGTTCGTGCTGGACACCTCGGTGCTCCTCTCCGACCCGCACGCGATGCTGCGGTTCGACGAGCACGAGGTGATCGTCCCGGTGGTCGTCGTCACCGAATTGGAGGCCAAACGGCATCACCCGGAACTCGGCTACTTCGCCCGCACCGCGCTGCGACTGCTCGACGAGCTCCGGATACTGCACGGACGTCTGGACGCGCCCCTGCCAGTGGGGGAGAACGGTGGAACCCTCCGGGTCGAGCTGAACCACACCGACCCCGAAACCTTGCCGGCCGGTTTCCGGCTCGGCGATAACGACAGCCGGATCCTGGCCGTGGCCTGCAACTTCCTGGCCGAGGGCAAGGACGTGACGCTGGTCTCGAAGGACCTGCCGATGCGGGTCAAGGCGTCGGCGTGCGGTCTGCAGGCCGAGGAGTACCGGGCCGAGCTGACCCTGGAGTCGGGCTGGACCGGAATGGCCGAGCTCGAGGTCGAGACGCATGTCGTGGACGACCTGTACGAGAACAGCACGGTCGAGCTGCCGGAGGCCGGGGAGTTCCCGACGCACACCGGACTGGTGATGCTGTCGGACCGCGGGAGCGCGCTCGGCCGGGTGATGCCGGACAAGCGGATCAGGCTGGTCCGGGGTGACCGGGAGGCGTTCGGCATCCGCGGCCGGTCCGCCGAACAGCGCGTCGCGCTCGACCTCCTGCTGGACCCCGACGTCGGGATCATCTCGCTCGGCGGCCGGGCCGGTACCGGTAAGTCGGCGCTCGCCTTGTGCGCCGGCCTGGAGTCGGTGATGGAGCGCCGGCAGCACAAAAAGGTGGTCGTGTTCCGGCCGCTCTTCGCGGTCGGCGGCCAGGAGCTCGGGTACCTGCCGGGCTCCGAGTCGGAGAAGATGCAGCCGTGGGCCCAGGCCGTGTACGACACGCTCGGCGCGCTGACCAGCAGCGACGTGATCGACGAGGTCATCGACCGGGGCATGCTCGAGGTGCTGCCGCTGACCCACATCCGCGGCCGGTCGCTGCACGACTCGTACGTGATCGTCGACGAGGCGCAGTCGCTGGAGCGGAACGTGCTGCTCACGGTGCTGTCCCGGGTCGGCGCGAACTCGCGGGTGGTGCTCACCCACGACGTCGCCCAGCGGGACAACCTGCGGGTCGGCCGGCACGACGGCGTGGTCGCGGTGGTCGAGCAGCTGAAGGGCCACCCGCTGTTCGCGCACGTCACCCTGAGCCGCTCGGAGCGCTCGCCGATCGCGGCCTTGGTCACCGAGATGCTCGACGACTTGCAGCTGTAAGGAGTGTTCGAGTTATTGGGTCATAGCATTCTGTAAAGCGAGAGTAAGAACGGTGCGGTCGCCACGCGGTGACCGCACCGTTCGTTCGTGACCTGCTTGTGATCACGGACGGTTTACGCCAGAGTATGTTCTCGTTGCAGCCGACGGGGGTCGGGTTTTCTCGGAAGGACAGATGAAAGCGAAGCGCTCCGTCGCGGTTCTGGCAGTGACTGGAATCGCCGTGGTCTCCGTGGTCGCCGGTGTCGATCTCTTCAGCTCCCCAGGGAGCAGTAATGCGTCGGAGAGTGTGTCCGGGCGTGCCGAAATGGCCGTCATCAACAGTGGCAAGGTGGTCGCCACTGACGACAAGCCGTCCGCCACGCCGAAGGGTTCCGACGCCGATGCGGCCGCCGACGCGGTCCGGATGCGGAACCAGGTCGAGGCGATCGCCCAGCAGCAGGTCTCGCTGCAGAACGCGGCCGACCTGAAGATGGCCGCCAAGAACACCGCCCTGCGCCGCTACGAGGCCCTGGCACGCGCCAACCGCTCGTCGAGCGAGGAGCGCGCCAGCCGGGACGCCGAGCGGAAGAAGTACGAGGGCACGCCGAAGGAGGTCGCGATGAACCTCCTCCCCGACCACGGCTGGGGCCAGGGCCAGTTCAGCTGCCTCGAGAAGCTCTGGAACAAGGAATCCCGCTGGAAGGTCAGCGCGGCGAACCCGACGTCCTCGGCGTACGGCATCCCGCAGGCCCTGCCCGGGAAGCGGATGGCAGCCTACGGCTCCGACTGGCGGTCCAACCCGGTGACGCAGATCAAGTGGGGTCTGGACTACATCGAGGCCACCTACGGCTCGCCGTGCTCCGCGTGGGCGCACTCGGTGGCCAAGAACTGGTACTGACCCTCACCCGATCCGGAACACCGGACCGAAACTCCCGTCGCCGGCAGCCTTCAGCACGATGTCCCCCTTCGGCTGCCCCAGTACGACGGCGTACACCGTCTTGTCCTTCTGGGTGAACCTCACCTGGTCGCCGGCGGCTGTGGTCGCCGTCGGGCGCGTCCACGGGCGGGTGCCGTCCATCGCCTCCCGGTTGACCTTCAGCCAGGCTCCGATCGCGGTGAGCCGGCTCAGCTGGTCCGGGACGATCTCGCCCTCGCCACCGCTCGGTCCGACGTTCAGCAGCAGGGCGCCGTTGTTGGCCGCGGCCTTGGCGAGTGACCCGATCAGATCGCTCGGCTCGGCGTAGTCCTGGTCGGTCTCCTCGCGGTTGTAGCCGAACGAGCCGCCGATGCCGCGGTCCTGCTGCCAGAACTTGTCCTGGATGGTGTCGAAGTCGGTGTACTCCGGCGTTCGGAAGTCACTGTGCGGGGCAGGCTTCTGCGTGTTCACGCCTTCCGCCACATCGGGCAGCTTGAAGAGACCCTTCATGAGCTGGTCGAAGCCCCAGCGCAGCGGTTTCACGCCCATCAGCTGCCGGCCGAACGACGCCGTACCCCAGCGGTCGTCGACGACGCCTTCCGGGACGGTGTTGTAGTAGTCGGCCATCAGCGAGTAGAGCCGCTTGGAGCCGGTCGGCCAGGAGATGTCGTTCCAGAGGATGTCCGGCTTGTACCGCGTGATCAGCTCGCGCACCTGCGCCTCGGCGTACTTGCGGTAGTCCTCGCCGTAGTGCAGGTAGGCGTAGTCGCCCTGCGTCTTCACGGTCGTGCGCTGGAATGTCCAGTCGACCCCACCGGAGTAGTAGACGCCGAACTTCAGCCCCTGCTTGCGGACTGCCGTCGCCAGCTCGCCCATCAGGTCCCGTTTGGCGTGGAAGTCCGGTGCGTGCGGGTTGTGGACCTGTGTGGGCCAGAGCGAGTACCCATCGGCGTACTTGGCCGTCACCACGATGTACGACGCTCCGGCGGCCTTGAACTGCGCTGCCCACCGGTCCGGGTTCCACTGCGCCAGTCCGGCATCGAACTGCTTGGTGAAGTCGCTGTACGGCGCGTCGCCGTAGTGCTCGCGGTGATACCGACCGGTCGGCGAGTCCGGGTCCTTCATCGCGTTCGCATAGTCCTCGGCGTACGGGTTGTGCGTCATCGCGTTCCCGTACTGCGTCTCGAGCAGCTTGGCGAAGGTGGTGCCCTTGGAGGCGAAGCCCGGCACCGAGTAGAGACCCCAGTGGATCATGACCCCGAACTTGGCGTTGGCGAACCACTCCGGCAGCGGATCCCCGGGTGGGACACCTTCGACGGCAAGACGGTCAAGGTCTTCGGAGCAGCAGTTGCGTGTCGAGCAGGGGCAGCGGCTGGAACGGGAGCGGATCGCGCGGGAGATGCATGACGCCCTGGGGCATCGGCTGTCGTTGCTGAGCATGGCGGCTTGGCTGCCGTGGGTGGCCTACGATGACGGGCGTGACTGAACCGGTCCGACTGCTGCTGGTCGACGACGACCCACTGGTCCGGGCAGGGCTGTCCAGCATGCTGACCGGTGCTGCGGAACTGGAGCTGGTCGGTGAGGCCGCTGACGGCCAGCAGGCGGTCGACGCGGTCCGTGATCTGCGGCCGGACGTCGTACTGATGGACATCGGGATGCCAGTGCTGGACGGGGTTGCTGCGACGTCGGCCATCCGTCGACGAGCTGGTGCGCCGGAGGTGGTCATGCTGACCACATTTGGCTCCGATGAGCACCTGCCGCGGGCGCTGCGAGCCGGTGCGTCCGGTTACCTGCTGAAAGACGCTGCGCCGACTGAGATCGTCGCTGCGGTGCTGAACGTGGCAGCTGGTGAGTCTGTGCTGTCACCACAGTCGACCCGGCAGCTCATGGATCATGTGGGCGCAGTCGACCAGGACAGTCGGCGTACGACGGCACTCGCGGCGCTGGCGCAGTTGACCGAGCGCGAGCGGGACGTCGTACTGGCTGTGGCCCAAGGCAAGAGTAATGCGGAGGCTGCGGCCGCACTGGACCTCGGGATCGCCACGGTGAAGACGCATCTGACGAACTCGCTGGCCAAACTGCAGCTCACGAACCGCGTGCAGCTCGCACTACTGGCGCACGACGCCGGCCTGGGGGTCTGACCGTGGCAGAGATCGCTCGGGGGCACAGCGAGCGTGGCGAGCTCGTCCTGCGTCGGCGGGACGACGACGGGGCGCTGGAGCTCCGGGTCAACGGTGTGTTCGTGATGGACGATCAGGAGACGTCCAGCGAGGAGCTGCTCGCGTCGGCGGCGCTGGACGCCGTACAGCACCCAAACCGCGTGCTCGTCGGGGGACTCGGCCTCGGCTACACGGTTCGTGCACTGCTCACCGATGCGCGGCTCGGTGAGGTGGTCGTCGCCGAGATCGAGCCGGACCTGGTGTCCTGGATGCGCTCCGGTCTGGTCCCGTCGATCCTCGACGACCCCCGGGTTGCAGTCGTGGTCGGAGACGTCCGGGATGTCGTCACCGACCTCCCGGACGCCTCCGTCGACGGAATCCTGCTGGACGTCGACAACGGCCCGGACTTCCTTGTCTACAACGAGAACTCGGCCATCTACACGTCCGGCTTCCTGACAACCTGCCGCGCAAAACTCCGCACCGGCGGAGTGCTGACCGTCTGGTCCTCCTCCGCGTCCGACGCCCTGGAGTCAGCCGTCAGCACAACCTTCGGCGCCTGCATCGTCAAACCCGTCCCCGTCGACCTCCAGGGCCGCTCCGAGCTGTACTACGTGTATCAGGGCAGCTCGTAGTCCACGGTGACGCGGGCGCCCTGCTCGTCGTGCTCGTAGACGACCGTGCCGGTCAGGCCCTGCAGGTCGCCGTCGGCGGCCACGATCCGGCCAGGCGCCGCGGACTGATCGGTCGTCGCGCCGTGCAGCATCACGAACGAGCCCTTCCGCCCGGCGAGCGTGCCGGTGAACCGCTCGAGCGCCGTGTACGCCGCCGGGCCGTCGGCGGCCCCGACCATGAGCAGCTCGGCCGCGCTGGTGCCGTTCAGATCGTCGCCGGTGAACGTCTTGCCGACGGCCGCTCGGCCGAGCTGGATCGCGCCGGCCTCGTCGTACGCCGACTGGTCCCACTGCGTGATCTCGAACGTCTGGGTGAACTTCATCCCGTCCCCTCCTGTGGTGTTGTCCACAGCTTGTCTATCAGGGCGTTCCGACAACGGTGAGCGACGTACTCTGCAGGTATGGGTGATGACGCGGAGTTCAGGATCGAGCACGACACGATGGGCGAGGTGAAGGTGCCTCGGGCGGCGTTGTGGCGGGCGCAGACGCAGCGCGCGGTGGAGAACTTCCCGATCTCCGGCCGGCCGCTCGCGCCCGAGCTCGTGCACGCGCTCGCGCAGATCAAGGCCTCGGCCGCGGTCGTGAACGCCTCGCTCGGTGTCCTGGACGCGGACCGCGCGGCCGCGATCGTGACCGCCGCGGGCCAGGTGGCCGCGGGGGAGTTCGACGCCGAGTTCCCGATCGACGTCTTCCAGACCGGGTCCGGGACGTCCACGAACATGAACGTCAACGAGGTCCTGGCCACCCTCGCCACCCGCGAGTCCGGCCTCGACGTGCACCCGAACGACCATGTGAACGCGTCGCAGTCCAGCAACGACACCTTCCCGTCGGCCATCCACGTCGCGGCCACCGCCGGCGTCGTCCAGGAGCTGCTTCCGGCGCTCGAGCACCTCGCGGACTCCCTGTCCCGTAAGGGATCCGAGTTCGCCGAAGTGGTGAAGTCCGGGCGGACGCACCTGATGGACGCGACCCCGGTGACGCTCGGCCAGGAGTTCGCGGGGTACGCGCAGCAGATCCGCCGCGGCACCGCGCGGGTCCGCGCCACGCTGCCCCGCGCCGCCGAGCTGCCTCTCGGCGGCACCGCCGTCGGGACCGGGATCAACACGCCGCCCGGGTTCGCCGCAGCGGTGATCACCGAGCTGAACCGTCGTACCGGCCTGGAATTGACCGAGGCCGAGGACCACTTCGAGGCGCAAGGCGCGCGGGACGGGCTCGTCGAGCTGTCCGGCCAGCTGAAGACGGTCGCGGTCAGCCTGACCAAGATCTGCAACGATCTGCGCTGGATGGGATCCGGGCCACGCGCCGGGCTCGGCGAGATCGCGCTGCCCGACCTGCAACCCGGCTCCAGCATCATGCCGGGCAAGGTGAACCCGGTGATCTGCGAGGCGACGCTGATGGTCGCCGCCCAGGTGATCGGCAACGACACCACGATCACCGTGGCCGGCGCCGGCGGCAACTTCGAGCTGAACGTGATGCTCCCGGTGATTGCCCGTAACCTGCTGGAGTCGATCACCCTGCTGGCGAACAGTTCCCGCCTGCTCGCCGACCGCTGCGTCGACGGCATCACCGCCCACGTCGAGCACGCCCGGGCGCTCGCCGAGTCGTCGCCATCGATCGTCACCCCGCTGAACCGCTACATCGGCTACGAGAACGCGGCCGCGGTCGCCAAGAGCGCCCTGAAACAAGGGAAGACGATCCGTGAAGTCGTGATCGAGAACGGTCACGTCGAGAAGGGCGACCTGACCGAGGAGCAGCTGGACGCCGCCCTCGACGTCCTGTCCATGACCCGGCCGGCCGGTTCATGACGCAGTACTGGGAGCCGGGGACGACGATCGAGTGGGTCTACGAGGGCACGGAGCGGCACGCCTACCTGCCGAACGTGCGACCGATGACGGTCGTGCGCGACGACGCGGACGGCCTGGTCGCCTGGCTCGCCCCCGGTACGCCGCTGCTCAAACCGGTCCTCGCCGACGGACAAGAGCTCCGGTACGCCGGTCCGGTCGGGATGTTCACCGCGGACCGGGTGCTGAAACTCGACATCTGGCACGGCACCGGGATCCTCAAGGTCTCGCCACCCGGCAAACCGTGGTCGGTCTGGTACTTCTGGGCCGCGGACGGGACCTTCAACGGGTGGTACGTGAACCTTGAGCGTGAACACGTGCGGGACTGGGCTTCCCGTCGTACCAGCACCGTCGATCATGTGCTTGACCTGTGGATCAAACCGGACCGCAGCATCGAATGGAAGGACGAGGACGAACTCGAAGGGGCCGTTACCGCCGGCCGTTTCACGCCCGCCGAGGCGGAGCAGATCATCGCCGACGCCCACAAAGCGATCCGCGACATCGAGGCGTGGACGTCGCCGTTCTGCGACGACTGGCAGACCTGGACAGCTCCACCCGACTGGCCGCTGCCGGCCGCGCCGACCAGCCACCAGCCGACCCTGATCGCACCGGAACTGCACAGCTGACGGCGTAGGCCGACAACGGCTGGGTCACGAGCGGTTGCAACTCCCGCGAACCGTCTTACCTTGGGGATATGGACACGATCGAGCTGGATGCCGAGGAGCTGCAGCTGATGCGTTCGGCGCTGAACAGCTACCTCCAGGCCTTCGGCCACAACGAAGCCGACCTGGTCAAAGCCACCCGCGCCCTACTCGCCAAGCTCCCCGAGCAGGTAGACAGCCAAGCCAGCTGACCCACCCCCGCGCACGGCAGGCGTGTGCGCGGTGATCCCGCGCCCAACCCCGGCCAGCCCCCGCCGGTCCCCCACGCACGCGCCCACCCCAGCGCGTTCGCCGCACTCGCTGAGGTCCTCCACGCGGGAGGGGTTATCCCCGCGCGTGGAGGGTTGTCCGCCCGTGTACCAGCGGAGAACCCCCAACTCGAACGGATAACCCCTCCCGCGCGGGCAGCCTGAGGAGCGTCCGGGGGGCGAGGCGGTGGGGTGGCAGGGCGGTGGGGTCGGCGGGGTTGGTGGATCGGCAGGTGGACAGGTAGTGCACCGCGGTACGGCGTACGCGCGGGTGGGTTCACGCTCAGGTGCACTACCCCGGAGCGTGACACCTCCTGTCGAGCTGCCGGTCCGCGACAACGCCGCGTGCCTTCGCCACCACCGTCGCGCGACTACGATCGCCCCGCCCGGATCGCGTGCCGGCCGAGGAAGCGGGCGGCACGCGAGAGGTTATCCCCGCGTGTTGGGGGTTCTGCGCTCGTACACCACCGGATAACCCATCACGCGAGCGGATAACCCCTCCCGCGCGGGCAGCTGAACCGGGCGGACCGGTGGCGGGAGGGGCTTGTGGGGTGAAGTGTGTGCTGTCCCGGGACTGTTTCAGCTGCGGGGGCGGACGGTGAGGGGGACGGGCTTTCTGGTGTCGGTGAAGAAGTCGTTGCCCTTGTCGTCGACGACGATGAAGGCGGGGAAGTCCTCGACCTGGATCTTCCAGATCGCTTCCATGCCGAGTTCGGCGTACTCGAGGACGTCGACGGACTTGATGCAGTCCTGGGCGAGCCGGGCCGCGGGGCCGCCGATGGAGCCGAGGTAGAAGCCGCCGTGGTCCTTGCAGGCCGCGGTCACCTTCGCGGAGCGGTTGCCCTTGGCAAGCATGACGAACGAGCCGCCGGCCGCCTGGAACTGGTCGACGTACGCGTCCATCCGGCCGGCCGTGGTCGGGCCGAAGGAGCCGGAGGCGTAGCCCTCGGGGGTCTTCGCGGGGCCGGCGTAGTACACCGCGTGGTCACGCAGGTACTGCGGCATCGGCTCGCCGGCGTCGAGGCGTTCCTTGATCTTCGCGTGCGCGATGTCGCGCGCCACGACGAGCGGTCCGCTCAGCGACAGCCGGGTCTTCACCGGCAGCTTGGACAACTCGGCGCGGATCTCGCTCATCGGCCGGTTCAGGTCGACCCGGACGACGTCGGAGTCGTCGAGGTGCTCGTCGGTGGTGTCCGGCAGGAAGCGCGCCGGCTCCCGCTCGAGCTGCTCCAGGAACACGCCCTCGGGGGTGATCTTCGCCAGCGCCTGCCGGTCCGCCGAGCAGGAGACCGCGATCGCGACCGGGCAGGACGCACCGTGCCGCGGCAGCCGGATCACGCGGACGTCGTGGCAGAAGTACTTCCCGCCGAACTGTGCCCCGATCCCGAACTGCTGCGTGAGCTTGAAGACCTCCTCCTCGAGTTCCACGTCCCGGAACCCGTGCCCGACCGGCGATCCGGTCGTCGGCAGCGTGTCGAGGTAGTGGGCGGAGGCGTACTTCGCGGTCTTCAGCGCGTACTCGGCCGACGTCCCGCCGACCACGACCGCGAGGTGGTACGGCGGGCAGGCCGCCGTACCCAGCGACCTGATCTTCTCGTCCAGGAACTCCATCATCCGCGACGGGTTCAGCACCGCCTTGGTCTCCTGGTAGAGGAACGACTTGTTCGCCGACCCGCCGCCCTTGGCCATGAACAGGAACTTGTACGTCGGGTCGCCGGCGCCCGCCGGAGTCGAGTACAGCTCGATCTGCGCGGGCAGGTTGGAGCCGGTGTTCTTCTCGTCCCACATGCTCAGCGGGGCCATCTGGGAGTAGCGGAGGTTCAGCTTGGTGTAGGCGTCGTACACGCCGCGGCTGATCCACTCCTCGTCGACCGCGCCGGTCAGTACGCCCTCGGACTTCTTGCCCATCACGATCGCGGTACCGGTGTCCTGGCACATGGGGAGCACGCCGCCGGCCGAGATGTTCGCGTTCTTGAGCAGGTCGAGCGCGACGAACCGGTCGTTCCCGGACGCCTCCGGGTCGTCGATGATGCGGCGCAGCTGGGTCAGGTGCGCGGTCCGCAGGTAGTGCGAGATGTCGTGCATCGCCTCGGAGGTCAGCTGCTGCAGCACCTCCGGCTGCACCTGCAGGAACGTCCGGTCGCCCGCGGTGAATGTACTGACACCTTCGGTCGTCAGCAGCCGGTACTCCGTCTCGTCGGCGCCCAACGGCAACAGGTCGGAGTAGTTGAAGTCGGCAGACACCGGGCATACCTCCAGCAGGAGTGGACTGAACGCCCAAAGCCTAGTTCTCCCCGCCGGACCGGCCGACGCGACCTCCGTCTCACCCGCCGGTGAGGCGACCCTCACTCCGCAGCTCCGAATCAGGGGCCCGGTCAGGGGGGAATGGGGGAAGAAACGGGCGGCAGGCGGGGTGCTGCGCGCGTATGGTTCTGAGCGTGGCTCAGGATGACGTTCCCCAGGAGAACCGACCGCAGGATGTCGTGCCCGCGCAGGCGCCGACCGGTGACGAGTTGGCGATGCGGCGACGGGTTTCCGACCTGGAGCGGGAGGAAGTCGCCGACGTACTGCGGGAGGCCGCGGGCGAGGGGCGGCTGTCGTACGCCGAACTCGAGGAGCGGCTCGAGACGCTGTACTCCTCCAAGACGTACGGCGAGCTCGTCGAGCTCACGTCCGACCTGCCGAACGGTCTGCAGGTCCCCGGTACGTCGGCAGTCCCATCCGCCGGGTCGCAGTACAGCGGGGCGCTGGTCGAGTCCGGGCCGGTCATCAATGTGATCCTGTCCGACACCAAGAGGACGGGTAACTGGCTGGTGCCGCGGCGCCAGGAGGTGAACGCCGTCCTCGGCGACGTCACGCTGGACTACACCGAGGCGCAGATCCCGTTCGACGAGATCCAGGTGGACGTGAAGTCGATCCTCGCCGACGTGAAGATCCGCGTTCCGCAGAACGCGATCGTGGTGCTGGACAGCAACCCGATCCTCGGCTCGATCTCCGAACAGGAAGCCGGCCTGAAAGCCGTCCCCGACCCGAACGCCCAGTCGGCGGCGCCCCTGCGCATCCACATCCGCGGCACCGCCGTCCTCGGCGAGATCAAGATCAAACGCGGCCCCCGCCTGAGCAAACGCCTCGGCCTCACCTGAGCTGGTGCTGCTGCTCCGCCAGCACCTCGTCCAGCCACGTCCGGAACGACTCCAGGTCGTTCACGTGGCTCTGAGCCAGGGTGAGGTTCTTGGCCCAGATGTCCTTCGGGAACACTTCCAGCCGTCGGAACAGCCGTGGACCGGAGACAACGCCGATCGAGCTGATCTCGGTCCAGAGCATGGAGCGTCGACGTCCCAGGTGGATTCCGCGCTGATCGACGACCAGGAGCGGGCGCTGGGTGATCAGCTGCCAGCTGATCGCGACGAGGCCGGCGAGATACCCCAGAATCATCAGGTAGCCGAGGAGACGGTCGCCGCTGTCGAGGATGTCCGGGATGCGCGTGGCATAGCTGAGGGACACGACGACCACAAACAGCATCGGTGGCTGGGCGATCGGCGATCGGCGCAGGGGAAACTCGACGCGCCCGTTGCGGTGCATCTCGACGATCCACGCCTCGGGTAGGCGTTCACCCATGACCTTCATGTCGTCCCCCAGCCGCGTGACCCCGCCCCCGGAGCAGGGTCACTGTACTCCGGCTGGTCAGTTTCGGTGAGCGGTCGCGGTCCAGCGGCCGGAGTGGCGGTTGATCTCGATCGGGTGGGCGAACGTCGTCGAGATCAGCTCGGTGGTGATGGTGTCCTCGACCGGGCCGGCGGCGAGGAGGCGGCCCTCGGTGATGAGGGCCGCGTGGGTGGTGCAGGTGGGGAGTTCCTCGAGGTGGTGGGTGACCAGGACCCATGCCAGGTGCGGGTGACTGGCGTCGATCTGGTCGAGGGTTTCCAGGAGCTGCTCGCGCGCGGCGACGTCGAGGCCGGTGGAGGGCTCGTCGAGCAGGAGCAGCTTCGGGTCGGAGATGAGGGAGCGCGCGATCAACGCGCGGCCGCGCTCGCCCTGGGACAGCGTGGTCCAGGACGAGGCGGCGATCCCGCCGATGCCGAGCAGGTCGATCAGCTCCCGCGCCCGCTCCACCTGAGCGGGGGTCGGCTCCCAGCGCGGCATCCGTTCGATCGTCCCGGTCAGGCCGGTGAGCACGATGTCGAGGATGCTCAGCGGAGAGCGGAGCGGGTGCCGCGGGTTCACGTGCCCGATCGACTCGCGCAGGGTGCGAATGTCGACCGTACCGAGGCGTCGTCCGAGGATCTCGACGGTGCCTCGGGTCGGATGGGTGATCGCTCCGCACAGGTTCAGCAGGGTGCTCTTGCCGGCCCCGTTCGGCCCGAGCAGCGCCCAGCGCTCGCCCTCGCCGACGGTCAGGGAGACGCCGCCGAGCAGCACTTTGCCGTCGCGGACGAAGTCGACATCCTTCAGTTCGAGCACCCGTAAACCTCCTCGTACAACGCCTTCAACTCTTCCGGACTCGCTTCCCGCCCGGTGCCGTCCGTGTGCTGCTGCACCCGCCGCGCGAACGCCCGCTCCTCCGCGGCCGGCAGGCGAATGCCGTACACAGACTCCAGCACGTGTGCGATCCCACCCTTACCCGACTGGCTGTTCACCCGGACCACCGCCTCGTACCCACGCCCCACATCGGCCGGGTCGATCGGCAGGTACGGCACCTCCCAAGCACCAGAACCCTGTACGGCGAATCCCTTGCGGATCGCGTCCTGGTGCGTGCCCGAGAAGGCGGTGTACACGAGCTCACCGACGTACGGGTGCCGCGGATGGATCGGCATCCGGGTGCAGTGCTCGACGACTTCGCGGATCCGGTCGATCTCGGAGAAGTCCACCATCGGGTCGACGCCCTGCGCGTGCAGGTTGAGCGCGAGGGTCGCGATGTCGACGTTGCCGGTGCGTTCGCCGTTCCCGAAGATGCAGCCCTCGACGCGTTGCGCTCCGGCCAGTACGGCGAGTTCCGCGCAGGCGATCCCGGTCCCGCGATCGTTGTGCGGGTGCACCGACAGGATCACACCGTCGCGACGCGGCAGGTTCTGGTGCATGTACTCGATCTGGTCGGCGTAGACGTTCGGCGTCGCCACCTCGACGGTCGCCGGCAGGTTCATGATCACCGGCCGCTCGGGCGTCGCGTCCCACTGCTTGGTGAGCTGGTCCGCGAGCTCGAGCACGAAGTCCGGCTCGGTCAGGTTGTACACCTCGGGCGAGAACTGGAACCGCACCGAGTCCCCGGCCAGCCGCAGGATCTCCTCGGACCCGGCGTAGATCATCGACGCCAGCTCGTCGCGCGACTTCCGCAGTACGACGTCCCGCCACACCGGCGCGGTCGCGGCGTACATGTGGATGACGACGTCGCCGCGCATCCCGGCGACGGACTCGACGGTGCGCTCGATGAGATCGCGGCGGGCGGGGGTGAACACGACGACGGTCACGTCGGACGGGACGAGGTCGGAGGTCGCCAGCATCCGGACGAAGTCGAAGTCGGTCTGCGACGCGGACGGGTAGCCGACCTCGATCTCCTTGTAGCCGATGGCAACCATCAGCTCGAAGAAGGTGCGCTTGCGCTCGGGGTCCATCGGGTCGGCCAGGGCCTGATTGCCGTCCCGGAGATCGACCGGTACCCACAGCGGGGCGCTGGTGATCCGGCGGTCCGGCCAGGTGCGGTCGACCGGCGCGACCGGGACCTTCGCGAAGACGTCGCGGTACCGGTGGCTGGGCATGGGGGAGGGCTGCTGGCGATTCATGGTGGGTCCTTCCGGGGAGTGCGGGGCAGGACCGGCGGGCGACGGCACTCCACGGAGGGAGCGCCGATCGAATCAGCTCCCGCCGTGGCGGCGAAGAAGGAGAAGGCCCGGGAGCTTGCGCATGCCGAGCACGCTATCAACTCCTCAGACAAGCTGACAACCTGAGTTCCTCTAAACTACCCGCATGATTCGCCGTCACCCGCTGGCCGAGCAGGCCGCCGAGGAGTTGCTGCGCCGGATCGGGAGCGGTGAGTGGACGCTCGGCGCCAAGCTCCCCGGCGAGACCACGCTGGCGGCGCAGCTAGGGGTTGGCCGGTCCACGATCCGGGAGGCCGTGCGTGAACTGGCCGGGCGCCGGGTGCTGGAGAGCCGGCAGGGTGCGGGCGTGTTCGTGATCGCGCTGCAGGCGGCCGAGGACTGGGACAAGGTGTTGCGCAAGGCCGACATCACCGACGTCCTGGAGGGGCGCCTGGCGATCGAGACCGAGGGGGCTCGGCTGGCGGCGTCACGTCGTACGCCAGCGGATCTGAAGGACTTCCGCTACACGCTTGCGGACCGGAAACGGGCGGCCGCGAACGCGCCGGACGATTGGTACATCGAGGCGGACCTGGCGTTCCACCGCGCGGTGGTGACGGCCGCGCACAACGCCGTACTGACGGAGCTGTTCGACACGTTCGTGCCGCGGATCCGGCGGGCGATGATCGACATGCTGAAGCTGGACGACGAACATCGCCACCGCCACGACCAGGCCGCGCACGAGGCGATCGCGGACGCCATCCGCGCCAAGGACCCCGACTTGGCCGCGACGCGCGCCCGCGAACACCTCAGCGCGGTGCGAAGCTCACTGGCCTAGTCGCGGTGCTGTTCGAGGAGCGACCGCAGCCAGGGCGTCAGCGCGGCCAGATCCTCGACGTTGTCCTGCGGGATCGAGATCGGCCGGGTACGGCGGTCCGCCGGCGTGACCTGGACCGTCCGAGCGAGTGGCAGACCGGCCGGGCCGTCGATGCTCGTGATGCCGGACCAGGGGAGGTTGCGGCCGCGGCTGATCCCGTCGCTGTCGATCCGGACCACGGGGCGATTGGTGATCAGCTGCCACGCGGTCAGCGCGGTCCCGTAGACGAACGCGGCCAGTGCGGTGAGGCGGAGCACGCTGAGGGTGCCGGTGAACCCGTCGGACTGCAGGTGGTCCACGTTCGTCCACGCGGACGCCACCATCAGCAGGCCGAAAGCCGCTAGCCGCACCACGAGCCGGCCGCGGCGTGGCGGGAACTCCACGCTGCCCTTGGACTCCAGCTCAGCGGACCACGTCTCGGCGGACACTCATGAACCCCACTTCGCGGTGTGCTCGGCCGCGGTCGGCGGGTCGGCGCCGTGGCGGGTGCAGGTGATCGCCGCAGCCTTCACCGCGTAGTCCACGACGTCGCGCAGGTCCTCGAATGTCAGTCCGGCGAGCCGCCGTTCGCCGAGCAGCCCGCGCGCGTCGAGGCCGGCGATCAGTGCCGACATGAACGAGTCGCCCGCGCCGACGGTGTCGACGACCTCGATCACCGGCGCGGTCACGTCGACCCGTGCGTCGCGGCTGACCCCGAGCGCGCCCTTGCCGCCGCGGGTGATCACCACGCACTGGGTCCGCTCCGCGGTCAGCAGCTCCTCCGCGATGTCCTCCGGATACATCCCGGGTCGGAGGAACTCGCAGTCCTCATCGCTGAGTTTGACCAGGTCGCTCAAGGCCGCAAGCGCCCGTACCGCTTCCCAGGTCGCGACGGGGTCGGGGGTGATGCTCGGGCGCGCGTTCGGGTCCAGCGTCACGGTCACCGGCTGATCGGCGACCGACTCCAGGAACTCCCGGATCGCTGCCGCGCCGGGCTCCAGGACGGTCGCGATCGACCCGGTGTGGATCGCCGGACAGCCGCGGGACAGCGACAGCGCCGGAGGCTCCCACGCGATGTCGAACTTGTACGTCGCGACGCCGGCCGCATCGAGCGTCGCGGTCGCGGTGCTGGTCCGGAACTTGGGGTCGACCGAGCCCGGCGCCAGCTGCACGCCGTTCCCGAACAGGTGCGCCCCGAGCTGATCGCCGTACGCGTCGGTCCCGAACCGCGTCACCAACTCGGTCGGTACGCCGAGGCGCGCCAGCCCGACCGCGACGTTCGCGGGAGACCCGCCGGGGGTCGCGTTGGTCTTGCCGTTCCCGTTCCCGTTCCCGTTACGAGGCTTGGCGGCACTGCCGACGATGTCCACGAGGGCCTCACCGACGACGAGCAGAGGGACGGTCACTGGGCCTCCCGGCCGGGACTGAGGAGCATCGGAAGCAGGGACGGCTCGGAGCCACAGCCCCGGGACCACGGCGGAGGCGCGGCCGAAAGCACAGTGCTCATCGCGCGTGCTCGAAGTCGATGGCGGAGTACGCGCGGAGCTTGGACAGCTGGTGGACGCTCTCGATGCTGCGGATCGTGCCGCTGCGCGATCGCATCACCAGCGAATGGGTGCGCGCGGTCGAGCCGCCGTACCGGACGCCGCGGAGCAGTTCGCCGTCGGTGATGCCGGTCGCGACGAAGAAGCAGTCGTCGCCGCCGACCAGGTTGTCGGTGTCGAGCACCCGGTCCAGGTCGTGGCCGGCGTCCAGCGCCTTCTGCCGTTCCGCGTCGCCGCGCGGCCAGAGCTTGCCCTGGATCTTGCCGCCGAGGCACTTCATCGCACAGGCCGCGATGATGCCTTCCGGCGTACCGCCGATCCCGAGCAGCATGTCCAGGCCGGTGTCCGGCCGGGCCGCCTCGACCGCGCCGGCCACGTCACCGTCGGAGATGAACTTGATCCGCGCGCCGGTCGCCCGGATCTGCCGGGCCAGGTCCTCGTGCCGCGGCCGGTCCAGCAGGACGACGGTGACGTCGTCGACCGTGGAGCCCTTCGCCTTCGCGACCCGGCGGATGTTCTCCGCGACCGGGAGCCGGATGTCGACCACCTCGGCGGCCTCCGGGCCCACGACGAGCTTCTCCATGTAGAAGACCGCCGACGGGTCGTACATCGAGTTCCGCGGCGCCACCGCCATCACGGCGATCCCGTTGGCCATGCCCTTCGCGACCAGCGTCGTACCGTCGACCGGGTCGACCGCCACGTCGCACTCCGGTCCGGCGCCCGAGCCGACCTGCTCGCCGTTGTAGAGCATCGGGGCGTTGTCCTTCTCGCCCTCGCCGATCACCACGACGCCGTTCATCCCCACGGTGCCGATCAGCGTCCGCATAGCGTTCACGGCCGCGCCGTCAGCGCCGTTCTTGTCACCACGGCCGACCCAGCGCCCGGCCGCCATCGCCGCGGCCTCGGTGACCCGCACCAGTTCGAGCGCGAGGTTCCGGTCGGGCGCATCGGCCTCGACCTCCAGATGGGCAGGCGGAGTCGTCGGATCGCTCATGCTTCCACCTCGCTGGCGCTCGGCTCCAGCACGAGCGATAGATCGGCTCTGCTGGTTGGTCGCTCGCTGCGCTCGCTCATGCCAACGGATCGTAGCCAACGGCCCGAGGGGGTGTTCGGGCGGATTGCGCCTCGGGAGACACTGTGGGTATGAGTTCGACAGGTCAGGATGCTTCCAACGAGGCTGCGGCGCGGGAGCGGGCGCAGATCCAGGCGGAGGCGAACGAGTACCGGCAGGCGTACCGGCGGGACAAGCGGAAGTCGCAGACCGTCGGCAACATGGTGTTCGCGCTGCTGATCTGTCTCGTCGTGGTCGCGTTCCTGATCATCGTCACCTGGCGGCCGAAGCAGGAGACGGTCAAGGCCGTCGAGTACACCGCGCAACTGCAGGACGCCCGCAAGGCCGCCTCCTGGGTGCTCGGGCCGGAGCCGATGCCGTCCGGGTGGACCGCGACGAGCGTCGAGTTCCGCTCACCTCAGCAGGAGCCGATGACCTGGCATCTCGGCGTCGTCACGAACGAGAAGAAATACGTCGGCCTCGAACAATCGAATGTCTCCGGCGGCAAATACCTCGCCGACAAGCTCGGCAGAACCACCGACGACGGTACGACGACCGTCGACGGGGTGACCTGGCAACGCAAGGTTCTGCTGGACCGCAAGGGCGAGAACGCGTTGGTGCGGATAGGTTCCGGAGTGACCACGATCGTCACCGGAAATGCCGGATATCCGGCCCTCGAAACGTTCGCCGTGACCTTGCACTGAGTGGTTTTCGTCGCACCGAGTGCCGGTGAGTTTCCCGGGCACCGCCGGGTTTCGCTGCGTATTACCGAGTTTCCGCCGGCGCGCTGACCAATTTCCGGGCATTTCCGCCCACTTTCCGGACGGTCGTTGACACGTGCCCTCGGCAATTGGTTCGATCGATGCACGGCTTGTGCACGCTCGGGGACTAGCGGAAGGGCCAACCATGGTCGCGCCGTCCCGGGTGAAGGGTTGACCCGCCGATGTTCATCACCGGGATCTTGCTGGGTGCCGACGGCTCGCCGCATCTCGGCACTCCGTGGCAGCTCCTGGCCTACGGCGGCGGCACGCTGTTCGGTGCGGCGCTCGAGAGCGCCCGCGAGTGCTCCTTCGACCAGTTGGTGGTGACGCTGGGCAGCGCCTCGGAGGCCGTCCACGAGCGGATCGACCTGGACGGAGTGCGGGTGGTCGAGTCCCCGCACTACGACACCGGGAGTTCCTCGATCGTCCCGGCCCTCGACGCGGTCGACCGGCGGGCCGACGGGATCGTCGTCCTGCCGGGTGATCAGCCCGGGATCACGTCGGCCGCCGTCTGGTCGCTCGTCGCCGAGGCCGCGACACCGATCGGCGTCTGCCGGTACGACGACGGCGACGGCTACCCGTGCTGGTTCGGGCGCGAGCTGTTCGGCGAACTCCGCACGCTCCGTAGTGACGCGGACCTGTGGACCTCCGTCCACAGCGGCGTCCACCGCATCACCAGAGTCGATGCCATCGGCAACGTCCCGCCCCGCGTCACCACCTGGGCCGAGTACCACCGGCTCCTCTCCGGTACCCCCATCCCGGAGGACCTCCCGCTCGACACCCACCCGATCCCCGTCGTCCCGCTGACCCGCACCCGCCGCCGTACCGCCCCATAACCGCGCCAGTCGGTAGAGCTAGTCGGCGCCGACCAGGCGGAGACCGATGACGCCGGTGACGATCAGGGCGATGCAGGCCACGCGGGCCGGGGTGATCGGCTCGTTGAACAGGATGATCCCGAGCGTCACCACCCCGACCGAACCGACACCGGTCCAGATCGCGTACGCCGTACCGACGGGGAGGCGATCGAGCGTCTTCGCCAGGAGTGCCACCGAGATGACGCCGAACACCAGCACGCCGACGGTCGGCCACGGCCGGCTGAAACCCTCGCTCGGTTTCAGGCTGAGCGCGAACGCGATCTCGAACGCCGCCGCGGCGAGCAGGATGAGCCACGCCATCAGGCCGCCAGCGCTCCGCGCAGATGCCGGTGCGTGACCGTCGCGACCCGGGCCCCGAGCGCGGCCGCGGTGCGCAGGTCGGTCGCCGGCGGCGCCTTCTCCGCGGACAGGTCCGCGTCGGACTGCGCCATCGCGCCCATCCAGCTGCCGAGCCGGTTCAGGTCCTCGATGCTCGCGGTGCTCTCCGCCCAGCCCGGGTAGATGTCCAGGCCGACCCAGATCATCCCGTGCTGCGCCGCGAACACCGCCAGGTCGACCAGGCTGTTCAGCTTGTCGCCGGACATCGCCTTCGAGTTGGTGAAGCCGGCGGCGATCTTGTCCCGCCAGCCGAGATCGGCGGCCCAGACCCGCACACTCTCCTCGGCGAACTTCTTGAACACCCAGCTCGGGCTCCCCATGTACGTCGGAGCTCCGAAGACGATCGCGTCGGCTGCGGTGAGCCGCTCCCAGACGTCCTCGGTCAACTCGTCCAGCGGGACCAGGTCGGCCGTCGTGTCCGGGACCGACGTGGCCCCGGCCGCGACCGCCTCGGCCTGCTTCGCGGTGTGCCCGTAGCCCGAGTGAAAGGCGATCGCGATCCGGGCGGGAGTGTTGCTCATGCTTCCTCCTGAGTCTTTAGCGGACTACAGTCCGTCTTATGAACGACAGTACCGGACCGCGGTCCGCTTCACAACGGGATCTTCCGGTCGTGGGGGAGCCACGCCCGGAACGCGCCGACGCCCGCCGGAACCGGCTCCGGGTGCTGGAGGCCGCGGACCGGTTGTTCACCGCGCACGGGGTGCAGAACGTGTCGCTGGACGCGATCGCCGCCGAGGCGGGCGTGGGGAAGGGGACGGTGTTCCGCCGGTTCGGGGACCGCGCGGGGCTGGCGGTCGCACTGCTCGACGAGCGCGAGCAGGAACTGCAGGCGAAGATCATCAGCGGTCCGCCACCACTCGGTCCGGGAGCGCCGCCGTTGGTGCGGTTACTGGCGTTCCTCGACGCGTACCTCGACCTGCTGGACCGGCACGTCGCGCTGTTCATGGACAGCGAGAACGCGTCAGACGGCGCGCGCTACCGGATCGGTTCGTACCACCTCTGGCACCGGCACCTGTCGCACTTGATCGAGTCCGCCCGTCCGGACCTCGACGCGGACTACACGGCGCACGTACTGCTGGCGCCGCTCGCGGCCGACCTGCACAACGCCCTGCGGACACAGGGTTTCGAGCTCGACCGAATGCGGGCCGGCCTCGCCGCGATCGCCAAGAACCTGCTCAGCGCCTGAACTTCCATCGTCGTCGTACGCCTCGAGACCGGCCATGAACGCCTTCTCCTGCTCCGGCGACAGCGTCAGCTCCCAGGACTACCTCTGCTCGGCGTGGAACGTGTAGAAGTCGTCGCCGTTCAGCGGGTCGCGGATCAGGTCACCACTCGCCGAATCGGTGCGGCTTTGCGCAACCTTCACGTCAGGTCGCGGATCAGCCTGATTTCCGGGAGTTTCCCGAGCGAGGAGTACGTGCGGCCGGCGGTCTCGGTGAACCCGTACCGCGTGTAGAACGTGCGCGCGCGGATATTTGCCTCAAGCACCCAAAGCCCCACATTGGTACAGTCCGCGGCCCGCAGATCGGCACACGCCGCGTCGGTCAGAGCCCGCCCCGCGCCGGTTCCCCAGTGGTCAGGATGCACGAAGAGCGCGTACAACTCACCGCTGCGCGGCGGCGCCTCCGGATCGCGCTCGGGCCCGACACCGGCGTACCCGATGACTTTGTCTTGGCGTACGGCGACGTGGATTCGGGAGCGGCCGGCGGCGATGCTGTCGGTCCAGGAGGTGGCGATCGCCGACGGGTCCATCGCGTCGAGGAAATCCTGGGGGACCAGGCCGGTGAACGCGGCCCGCCAACTGGCGACCCGCGCCTCGGCGGCGCCCGGGAGATCTTCTGGCCGGGCCGAACGGACGATCAGTTGGGTTTTTCCTCGTGGGCGGCTTGGGCCTTGGCGAGGCGTTCGCGGGCGCCGTCGAGCCAGCGCTGGCACGTGGTGGCCAGCTCCTCGCCGCGCTCCCACAGGGCCAGCGACTCCTCGAGCGTGGTACCGCCGGCTTCTAGCTTGCGGACCACCTCGACGAGTTCCTCGCGGGCCTGCTCGTAGGTGATCTCGGGTCGGTCGCCGCTCACGTGTTCTCCTCGGACTTGACTTCGACAGTGAACCGGCCGTCGGTGACCCGCGCCTGCAACAGATCACCCGGCGCGACCTGCGCCACTTCCCGTACGGCGGTCCCGTCGGCGAGCTGCAGCACGGAGTACCCGCGCTCGAGGGTCGCCTTCGGGGACAATGCCCGCACACTCGCCAACCGGTGCGCGATGTCGTCGCCGGCCCGGTCGAGCCGGTGCGTCAGGGTCCGCCGGCTCCGCTCGATCAGCGCCAGGACCTCGTCGGACCGGCGCTGCAGATCGGTCACCGGCGCCGCCAGCGCCGGCCGGCTCCGGATCGCCGCCAAAGCATGCGCTTCCCGATCCAGCCACGACCTGATCGCCCGCGAGCCGCGCTCGCGCAGCAGCCGCACGCCGTCCAGCTCCTCGCGCACGTCCGGCACGATCCGCTTCGCCGCGTCGGTCGGCGTCGACGCCCGCAGATCCGCGACCAGGTCGAGCAGTGGCGAGTCCGGCTCGTGGCCGATCGCGCTCACGACCGGCGTACTCGCCTTCGACACCGCGCGGATCAATCCCTCGTCGGAGAACGGCAGTAGGTCCTCCAGCGATCCGCCACCGCGCGCGATCACGATCACCTCGACCGACTCGTCCGCGTCCAGCTTCCGCAGCGCGGTCATCACCTCGCCGGCCGCCGACGGCCCCTGCACCGACGCGTACTCGATCCGGAACGCGACCGCCGGCCACCTCCGCTTCGCGTTCTCCAGCACGTCCCGCTCGGCCGCCGAGTCCCGCCCGCAGATCAACCCGATCGTGTGCGGCAGGAACGGCAGCTTCCGCTTCCGGTGCGGCGCGAACAGGCCCTCGGCCCCGAGCAGTTGCTTGAGTCGCTCGATCCGGGCCAGGAGCTCACCGATGCCGACGTGCCGGATCTCGTTGACCGCGAGCGCGAGCGTCCCGCGCCGGGCGAAGAAGTTCGGCTTGGCGTTCACGACGACCCGCGAGCCGTCCTTCACCGGCGGGTCGACCGCCTCGAACACCCGGCGGTTGCAGGTGAACCGCAGCGAGATATCCGCGTCGGTGTCCCGCAGCGTGCCGAAGACAGTCGTCGTACCGCGCCCGATCGAGACGTCGGTCAGCTGTCCCTCGACCCACACGGCACCGAGCTGGTTGATCCAGCTGGCGATCCCGTTCGCGATCGTGCGAACGGCCGCGGGTGCGTCCGGTGAGGTCTCCAAAGCCACCCCCAGACCCTACGACCCCGCACCGACAATCACTAACGTTGAGTGATGCGTCCGCTGCTACTGCTCGATTTCGACGGTCCGCTCAACCCGCACGCGGCCGACGGATTCCCGCCCGGGTACGTGCGGCACGAGATCACTGAGGGCGCAAAGACCTGGCGGGTCCTGCTCAACCCGAGTCACGGCGGACAGCTCAAGGAGCTTGCGAAAACGTTTGAGCTGGTGTGGGCGAGCAGCTGGGAGGACGGCGCGAACCGGCTGCTCGGGCCGCGGCTCGGCCTGCCGCCGCTGCCCACGATCCGGTGGCCGGATCGCAAGCCGGTACGCCATGGTTCCTGGAAGGCGCCGTACGTCGCGGAGTGGGTCGGCGATCGTCCGTTCGCCTGGGTGGACGACGAGGTGGGGGAGTTCGAACGAACACGTTTTCCGGGGGCGCACCAACTGATTCTCCGGGTCGATCCCCGGACCGGGCTGACCGAGCGGGACTTCGAGGAGCTCCGGGTGTGGGGCGGCGGAAAACCCGTTGCGGACAAGGCGTTTCCGTCGCATTCTTGACGTGCTGGAACACCTCCCACGGGGGAGCCGTCCGGACAGGGCGGACGGCTCCTCGACGTCCGATGGACCTCCGCTTCGGCATGCTGTCGGCATGCGAGAGCAGGAAGTGATCGGGTACGCGCGGCTGTACGGGCCACTGGCCGTGGTGTCGGTGGTGATCTCGTTCCAGCCGATCCTCCCGCCGGACTACGGAACGCTGTGGGAGATGGCCGGCCGCCAGGGTGGCGGACCGGCGATTCTCGGTGCGCTGCTGATGGGCGCGATGATCGCGCTGCTGGCGCACGCGAGCTTCCGTCCGGCGACGACCGTGGCGGTCCCGACCGGGATCGCGGTGCTCGCGGGCCTGATCGTGGTGATGCTGCTCACAAAGCCGGGCACGCGGAGCCCGACGCCGGAGCTGACTTCGTTCGGTGATGCCGCTGTCGCGGTGGTGTGCTGCACGTGTGCGCTGGCGGTTTCGCACCTGGTACGACTCCGGCGGTGTTAACTACGGCCCGTACCATGGGGACCGTGACTTCCCAGCCTGACAACACCGGTACTTCGACCGCGACCAAGACCAAGCGGGTGCTGCTTGCGGCCCCCCGCGGGTACTGTGCGGGCGTCGACCGGGCGGTCGTGGCGGTGGAGAAGGCCCTCGACCTCTACGGTCCGCCGGTGTACGTGCGCAAGGAGATCGTGCACAACAAGTACGTCGTCCAGACGCTGCAGAAGCGTGGCGCGATCTTCGTCGACGAGACCGAAGAGGTCCCCGAGGGCGAGACGGTGATCTTCTCCGCGCACGGTGTCGCCCCGGTGGTGCACGAGGAGGCGGCGGCGCGGCAGCTGAAGACGATCGACGCGACCTGCCCGCTGGTGACGAAGGTGCACCACGAGGCGAAGCGGTTCGCGGCGACGGACTACGACATCCTGCTGATCGGTCACGAGGGCCACGAAGAGGTCATCGGCACCTCCGGCGAGGCCCCGGACCACGTGCACCTGGTCGACGGGCCCGACGACGTACCGAATGTCGTCGTCCGCGACCCGGAGAAGGTCGTTTGGCTGTCGCAGACCACGCTGTCCGTCGACGAGACGATGGAGACGGTACGCCGCCTGCGCGAACGGTTCCCGCACTTGCAGGACCCGCCGAGCGACGACATCTGCTACGCCACCCAGAACCGTCAGGCCGCGGTGAAGAAGCTCGCGCCCGAGGCCGACCTGATGATCGTGGTCGGTTCGCGGAACTCGTCGAACTCGGTGCGCCTGGTCGAGGTCGCGGTCGAGCACGGCGCCAAGGCCGGCTACCTGGTCGACTTCGCCGACGAGATCGACGAGGCCTGGCTCGAAGGTGTCGACGCGGTCGGCGTCAGCAGCGGCGCGAGCGTGCCCGAGGTGCTGGTGCGCGACGTCCTGCGCTGGCTCGCCGAGCGCGGCTACGCCGACGTACAGGAAGTCACCACCGCGGAGGAGAGCCTCACCTTCGCCCTCCCCCGAGACCTCCGCACCGACCTCAAAGCGGCCGGGCTCCCCACCACCGGCACCTCAGACCACGCCTGGACTATTTGATCCTGACCAGGGTGCTGGCCTTCGTGTCGAACCAGCCCCGCGTGCCGCAGAAGCCCACCCGGTACGTGAACTTGTAGGTGCCTGGCTTCGTGTAGGTATGGGTGTCGATCAGATACGTCTGGCTGCCGTGCTTCAGTTCTTTGGTGGTGCAATCGAGCGGCCCGCCGTCGGAGCCCCCGGGAATGCCCTCACCGAAGCTGTAGTCGGATCCGCTCGACAGGTCGACGAACAGGCTGTCGGCCGACAACAACGTGTTCTCGGGCTGGACCGTGGGGATGAAGGCCTTGCCGGAGACGGTGATGTTCATCGTTACCGTGCGGCCTTTGATGGTTGGTTTCAGGAGGACCTGGATCGGCGGGGGTGGCGGGAGGGGCTTGGCTGTTGGTGGGCCGGTGATCACGGTCTTGGGGGCGCCGGGGGTGTTCGTGACCGGCGGGGCGCCGCCGATGTTCGTGACGTTGCCGAGGGCAAAGGCGATCGCCACTACGCAGGCCGTGGCGATACCGACCACGCCGGCGGTGCGGCGGCGGCGTACCTTGCGGACGCGGGCGAACACTGCCTCGCTCGGGACGGCGCTCGGCGGTGGTGGTTCGGCGACCAGTTGGTCGAAGCGGCTCTTCAGGTCTTCGGTCATGGCTCAGCCCTCCTTCTGGGCAGGGGCGGAGACGGCGGCGACCAGATGATGCTCGCGGAGCTTGGCCAGTCCGCGGGAGACGTTGCTCTTCACCGTCCCGAGCGAACAGCCCATGATCTGGGCGATCTCGGCTTCCGGCAGATCCTCGAAGTACCGCAGGACGAGCGTCGCGCGAGTCCGCCGGGGGAGCGTGGCGAGTGCCCGGAGCAGCAGGTCACGATCGTCCACGACGCCGTACTCCGACGGTCCTGAGGACTGGTGCGGTTCGGGGAGATGCTCGGTCGGCGTCTCGCCCTTCCATTTGCGGCGCCACCACTGGGTGCTGGTGTTCACCATGACGGTGCGGGTGTAGCTCTCCAGCGCGTTCCCGCTGCGCAGCGAGGCGCGGTGGAACCACACCTTCGTCAGCGATGTCTGCACGAGGTCCTCGGCGAGATGCCACTCGCCGGTCAGCAGGTATCCGAACCGCTGCAACGCCGTGAACCGCCCGTCCACGAAGTCCGCGAATTCCCGATCCCGTCCTGGATCCATGGCCACATACCCCCAGCTCTCATCCGGTCAGGAGTGTGATGAGGCGAGGGTTCCGAAAGGTTGAGCTGTGATCGGACAGTGCGGAGCTTGTGATGTTCAGCCGTCGTACGCCGCCTGCGCCTTGGTGATCGCCGGCATGTTGGTCTCGGCCCAGTCGGTGAGGACGGCGATCGGGGCGATCAGCGAGGCGCCCAGGGGCGTGAGGGTGTAGACGACGCGCGGCGGGATCTCGGCGAAGACCTCGCGGGTGATCAGGCCGTCGCGCTCCAGGCGGCGCAGAGTCTGGGTGAGCACCTTGGGCGCGACCCGGCCGATCCCGTCGCGGAGCTCGGTGAACCGCAGCGGGCCGTCGCGCAGCAGCAAGACAGCGAGCACCGTCCACTTGTCGCCGATCCGGTCCAGGATCACCCGGGTCGGGCAGTTCGGGTCGAAGACGTCGCCTTTGGTTACCACAAGGTACTTATAGCACGTTGAAGTAGCCAGTTACCAATGGATACTGTCCAGCTCAGACCTCACAGACAGGAGTAAAGATGAAGATCGCGGTGTACGGCGCGAGCGGCATGGTCGGCAGCCGGGTGGCGGCCGAGGCGGTGAACCGTGGACACGAGGTGACCGGCGTGACGCGATCCGGCGGTGACCTGCCGACCGGCGTCCGCGCGGTCCAGGCGAGCGCGAACGACGTCGCGACGGCCAAGGAGCTCGCGGGCGAGTCGGACGTGCTGGTCGCGGCGATCGGTCCGAGCCGGGACGGCGGCGACCACCAGGACTACCTGGACGCGGTCGACAATCTGATCGCCGCGGTGCGGGGGACGGCGACCCGGCTGATCGTGGTCGGCGGCGCCGGCAGCTTGGTTGTCAACGGCAACCGGGTGGTGGACGGCCCGGACTTCCCGGCCGAGTACAAGAACGAGTCGCTGACCGTCTCGCAGGCGTTGGAGAACCTCCGCGCCAGCGACGTGAACTGGACCATGCTGTCCCCGGCGTTCGTGATCGCCCCCGGCGAGCGGACCGGTGTCTTCCGGCTCAGCCTCGACGAGCCGATCGGCGACCACATCTCCGCCGAGGACTACGCGGTCGCGCTGATCGACGAGCTCGAGAAGCCCGCCCACAACCGCCAGCGCTTCACCCTGGGCTACTGAGCGGCTTGCCGAGATACCCGCGGGCCAGCATCGTCACCCACTGGTAGACGGCGTCCTCCGCGGGTGCCAGCGGGCCGGGCCGGAAGTGCGGTGACTCGGCGCCGCGCTGGACCGACTCGCACGCGGCCCAGTCCTCGCGGTTGGTGATGTCCCAGAACTCCACGGCGTACGACGGGTCGGTCACCTCGGGACGGAAGTACCAGGAGCATTCGATCGCGGTCAGTCCGGGAGCGCGTGGCTCGAGTCGATGCGTCATCACGTAGTCGGGGTGCAGTGAGAGCAACAGGTTCGGGAACAGGCCGACGTAGTTGACCTGTCGTGGGTTCACACCTGGCAGCGGGACTCCATGCGACCGGCCGTCGAGCGACATCGTCTCGGCGTCCGGCCGCAGGTCCATCAACCCGCCGACCCACGCGCCGGGCAGATCCCAGTTGTCGCCCGACGACGGCGGCGACACCTTGCAGAGCTCGGGATGGATCAGCGGGCAGTGGTAGCACTCGTGGTAGTTCTCCACGATCGTCTTCCAGTTGGCCGCGACGTCGTACGAGTGCCGGGCCTTCATGACCAGCGATTCCGGCGCGTACGGCGCGACGAGATCCGTCAGCCCGCCGACGTGGTCCGAGAACGCCTCCGCCGTACCGGTCGCGTTCACGAACAGCCACCCCTGCCATACCTCGGCCGGCAGTTCGACCAGCCCGTACGGCGTGGGGTCGAAGGCGTCACCCATCCTCGGTGCGGTCTTCACCGACCCGTCGAGCTCGTACGACCATCCGTGGTACGGGCACACCACCGCGCGGCGGTCGCTCGTCTCGTCGCGCTGCAACAGCTCGTGCCCGCGATGCCGGCAGGTGTTGGCGAACGCCCGCGGCCGGTCCCCGAACGTGACAACGGTCGCGATGTCACCAACGGTCACCTCGCGGTACGTCGTACCGCCGGCCAGCTCGTCGACGCGGCCGAGGCACGTCCACGTCCCGGCGAAGAAGTGCCGGCGTTCCCACGCGAGCACGTCCGGATCGACGTACGCCGCCCGCGGCAGCATGACCGACTCGCCGTGCGGCCGTAGCGAAGCTTCCAGCGCGTCAAAGGGGAGCATCTACCAACTATCGGGCGAACTCCACGTACTTGCCCAGCACGTAGTCCCAGCCGGTGTCGTAGCTCAGGCGCGCCCGCCCGCCGCCTTCGCCGCGGCGTTCCCAGCCGGAGTGCACCAGCTGGACCTGGGTGCCGTCGCCGGTCGCCTCGAAGGTCACGGTGACCTGGCCGGCCTCCGACGGGTCACCGCCGGGGTGCCAGCTGAAGCTGAGCGACGTCGGCGGGTTCCAGGCTGAGATCGTTCCCCAGGTGGCGATCTCGCCCTCGGTGCCGTACTCGGCGATGCGCCCGCCGACCGCACCCTCCAGCCGCACCTCGTTCGCCGCTTCCTCGCCGACCGAGTGGCTGAAGAGCGGCCACCACGCCGACGTCTCCGCGGTGAATGCCTCGAACGCGCGGTCGACGCCGACCGGTACGACAACGGTCTTCACCAACGGTGACAGGTCTTGTTCCACAGTCATGTCCGTTCCTCCTCGGTCCGCCGGACGTGGTCGGCGTACGCCTGCAGCGTGTCGCCCCAGAACTGGTCGAGCCAGCTGCGCAACTCGTCGAGACCCGCCTGGTGGACGCGGTAGATGTTCCGCGTCCCGCGCGCCTCGTGCCGCACCAGCCCGACCGCGCCGAGCACCTTCAGGTGCTGCGAGATCGCGGGCCGGCTGACCGGGACGTGGTCGGCCAGTACGCCGACCGAACACGGCCCGCCGGTCCGCAGCGTCTCGAGGATCACCCGCCGGGTCGGGTCGCCCAGTGCGTCCAGCACCGGCCCGACGGCGGCGAGTGATCCGTAAGTCTCCACGAACGGTAAGTTGCCACTAACGGACCGAGGAGTCAAGCCTCAGTTGAAGGGATCGAGGATCAGTCCGGCGTCCTGGGGGTTGCCGTCGTGAACCAGGGCCTCGTGGTTGCCGACGTCGTCGAACGCGAAGCCGTACGCCTTGCCGTCGGCCATCTGGGCGTGGATGGCCTTCGAGTAGTGGTTGGTGACGCCGTCCTTGTAGAAGTTCGCGTCGTTGGCGTCCGGCTGGTTCGGGTTGGTCAGCAACGTCGAGCGGTTGTAGCCGGCGCACAACGTGCGCGAGATCGGGCCGCGGACCTGGTCGTTCGGTGCGTCGAGCAGCTTCGCGCAGCCGAAGACACTCGCCGCGTCCGGCTTCTGGAAGGACGTGACGACCGCACCGGCGCTGTTGGTGAAGTTCATGACGTTGCCCGACACCTTGCCGAAGTACTTCGTGTTCGGCTGATCGCCGAACGGCGTCACCGTCAACGTGTCCGAGCTGTACTTCGACCAGACGCGGTTGATGTAGTCGTCCATCACGTTCGCCGGGAGCGCACCGGTCTCGACGCCGTACGACGGGGAAAGCACCCGGATGACCGAGCCGTCCGAGCCCTTCTGGATCAGGCCGCCCCAGCCGCCCGCGGTGTTCTTGAGCGCGTCGTAGACCGCGTTGTAGCCACCGGACTTGAGGTGCCCGGTGGTGTTGCCGTTCACGCTGACCGCGTACGGCGCCGAGAACATGTCCACCTGTGTGCTGTTGATCCACAGCCCGCTGTCGTTGAGCGTGTACTCCGACCAGTTGAACAGGATGTTCCGGTTCGGATCGTCCGGGTTCTGTACGGCGGGTTGCACCAGGCCGCCCGTGGTCAGTTTGAAGACCAGCTTCTGGCCGTACGAGAAGTAGACCCGGCCGGAGAACTTCGGCATCTGGATCGTCACCGACTGGCCGTTGCCCGGTCCCTGGATCGACGCGTCGGGCGCCGGGGTGGGCGGGTTGCCGCCGGCCGGCCAGGCGTGGAAGGTGCCGGACGCATCGGCCCAGCCCTGCTGGCCGGTCGCCAGATTCGTGCCCAGGTTGTAAATGTAGACCGCGTCGCCACGGCCCGAGTTGTTCGTGATCTTGAGCGGAATAGTTGCCGGTACTGCGTCCTGTGCCGCCTCGGCCGCACGATGCGGCGCAGCCGACAACACACCGGCCACCGCCACCGCAGCCGCGACAACGCCTGCAATTCGCGTTCTGACACGCATTCGTTTCTCCTCACGTCCGCCTGAGAGAGCGCTCTCATCGTTCCGTGAAGAGGCCACCGACTGTCAACAGTCCATCACTGTCGGCTTTCCGACATCAGTCCTGCGGCGCACCCTCGCCGGTGAGGCCGTCGATCGACTCCCGGATCAGATCGGCGTGGCCGGTGTGCCGGGCGTACTCCTCGATCAGGTCGACGAGGATGTAGCGCAGACTCGGCGACTGCCCGCCGCGACCCTTCCACTGGGCCAGTTGGTCGACCCCGCCCTTGGCGAGCACCTCGGCGACGGCGGCGCGGGAGCGCGCGACCGACGCCTCCCACAGCGCCATCAGCTCTTCGGGGGAGTCGTCCGCCGCGCTGCTCCACTCCCAGTCCGGGTCGGCGTCCCAGTCGACGGCGTCCCACGGAGCGCCGAGTTCCTGGCCGAGCAGCCGGCGAGTGAAGTACTCGTCCTCGACCAGTGCGAGGTGCTTGAGCAGTCCGCCGAGCGTCACCGTCGACGGCGGGTGCTTCGTGGCGAGACCGGCCGCGTCGAGACCGCCGCACTTCCAGGCGAACGTCCGCCGATTGCGCTCGAGCGCACCGAGCAACGTGTCGGCCTCGGGCCCGGCGATCGGCGGCTCGATCAAAGGTGCGTTGTCCATACCGAGCACGCTAACGGTGGTTCCGGACGATCACCGTCCGGAACGCGTCACCCGGCCTGTGACGGCGGCCACCGGTGGGTCGTCGGAGCCTCGTCGAGAGCGAGGAACTCCGGCGCGGTCAGCGGACGAACCGACGCCTCGATCGACTCCATCGCGGTCAGCTCGGCCTCCGTGACGTGCAGGTCGCGGAGCTTCCGCGCGGTGATGAACACCCGCCGCTCGAACGAGCCGACGGTGCCGTTGTACGCCTCGACCGCGGACGTCAACGACCTCCCCACGCGCCCCAAGTGATCGCCCATAGTCCCGAGCCGTTCGTACAACTCCCGCCCGAGCTCGAACACCTGCTGCGCCGACTCGGTCAGCGCCGACTGGTTCCACGCGTACGCCGCGGCGCGCAACGTCGCGATCAGGGTCGTCGGCGTCGCCAGGATCACCCGGCGCTCAGCGGCGTACTCCAGCAGGGTGGGCTCGATGTCGAGGGCCGCGGACAGGAACGACTCGCCCGGCACGAAGAGGATCACGAACTCCGGTGACGGCGAGAGACGCGTCCAGTACGCCTTCGCCGCAAGCTGGTCGACATGCGTGCGCAGGTGCCGCGCGTGTGCTCGCAAGCGGTCCTCGCGGACGTCCGCGTCATCCGACTCGCTGGCATCGAGGAACGCGGCGAGCGGCACCTTCGAGTCGACGACGAGATTCTTGCCCTCGGCAAGTCGGACCACCAGGTCCGGCCGCAGTACGCCGTCCTCGCCGACCGTCGTCGCCTGCTCGGTGAAGTCGCAGTGCGACACCATCCCGGCGAGCTCGACAGTCCGGCGCAGATGCAGCTCGCCCCACCGTCCACGCACCTGCGGCTTCCGCAACGCGGTCGACAGCGACGCGGTCTCGCGACGCAACGCCTCGCCGCTCATCCGCACCTCGTTGACCTGCTGGTGCAGCTGGCTCTGCCACGCGGCCCGGCCCTGCTCGAGCTTGTTCAGCTGCGCGTGCAGGCGATCCAGCGCCTCCTTCACGACCGCCTGGCCGCCCATCTGCGCACCGACCGACGTCCGCTCCTGGGTCAGCTCGACGACCCGGTCCTCGGCCGCGTCGCGCTCGGCGGTGATCCGCGCGAGCCGTGAACCGTCCCGCCCGCGCGCCCAGAGCACACCGAACGCAGCACCTAGCAGCAGCCCGATGAACAGGAAGAGCAGGATCAGCAACAGCGTCGTACCGGTCATGTCACTGATAGTGCCGAACCCCACCGACAGTTTCCGGAATCCCCGCTCAGTGAGTCGCCGCGGCCTCGATCACGTACGTCGTACTCGCGGTGGCGACCGTGTCGACGAGGGTGAGGCCGGCGGATGCGAGCAACGCGCGGTACTGGTCGGTCGTGCGCTCACGGCCGCCGGTCATGATCAGCATGTTGACGTCCGAGAACGCGGTCCGGACGGGATCCGGCGACCGGTCGAGCAGTTGCTCCACGAGCAGCACGCGACCGTCCGTCGGCAGGGCGCGGCGGCAGTTGCGGAGGATCTCGATCGACTCGGCGTCCGCCCAGTCGTGGATCACCGACTTCAACACCAGTGCGTCGCCGGCCGGCACGCTGTCGAAGAAGTCGCCGCCGATCACCTGGAACTGCTCGGTGTCCGCGCCGGCGACCACGTCGGGCTGGTCGAACAGCACACCGTGGATGGTCGGGTAGCGCTCCAGGATCCCGCTCAGCAACCGCCCGTGCCCGCCGCCGACGTCAACCACGCTGTCGTACCGGCTGAAGTCGTACGCCGTGACGACCGCGTTGGAAACCGCGTCCGCCATCGACGTCATCGCGGCGTCGAACGCGTCCTGTTCGTCGGGATGCTTGGCGCGGTACTCCCACACGGGTTCGCCGTGCACGATCGAGAACGCGGTCTCTCCGGAGCGGATGCACTGCTCCAACGCGGCGTACGCCTCCCAGTGAGAACCGGTCCCCACGAACCGGGCCCAGCCCGCGACCGAGCGCGGTACGTCGACCCGGAGCGCCGCACCGAGCTCGGTGTTCGCGAAGCTGCCGTCGTCGGCCGTGTACAGGCCGAGTGCGGTCAAGGCGTGCAGGAGTCGAGCGAGCGCTTGTTCGTCGGCGCCGCTCGACTCGGCGAGCTCGGCCAAGGTCCGTGGACCGGCGGCGAGCGCGTCGCTGATCCCGAGCCGAGCGGCGACCGAGATCGCTTGGGACACCTGGTACCCGCCGATCAGGCGGAGCAACTCCCGAGAAGCATCCATGGGGCATTGTGCGCCCGGGGAGGCCTGTCGGTCAGCAGTCCATCGCGGGGAACGCGTAGCCCTGCGCCTTCAGCAGCGGCAGCACCTTGTCCAGCGCGGCGACCGTCTGCGCGCGGTTCCCGCCGCCGTCGTGCATCAGGATGATGTTGTGGTTGTGCGCGTGGGTCATGATGTTGTGCACGATCGCGTTCGTCCCCGGCCGGGCCCAGTCCCGCGGGTCGACGTCCCAGAGCACCTGAACCTTTCCGGCCGCCTTGATGTCGGCCCGCACCTTCGGGTTCGAGGCGCCGTACGGCGGCCGGAAGCAGGTCGAGGCCGGTCCGTCGAAGATCTCGTGGTGCCGTTTCGCCGCCGATACCGCGGTCAGCTGCGGATGCGTGATCGAGTGACTGCCGATGGTGTTGCCCGCGGCAATCACCTGTTCGCGCAGCCCGGGGTGCGCGGTCTGCATCGCGCCGAGCTCGAAGAACGTCGCGTGCGCGCCGTGCTTGCGCAGTACCTGCAGGACCTTCGGTGTCCAGTACGGGTCCGGTCCGTCGTCGAAACTGAAGAACAGGACCTTTTTGTTGCCTGTGGCAAACGCTGCGGTCGGGTTCGGCGCCGGCCTGTGCGGTGTCGACGGCGGTGCGTTCAAGGTCGGCGTCACGGTCGGCGTCGGCGACGGGGTCGCCGAGGTCTGCGCGGCGGCGGGCCGCGGCGGTGGTTCGTGCCCGAGTGCCAGGACGAGTAGCGAACCGACGACGACGGCCAGCGCCACCCCGGTCGCGACGAACGCGGCGAACCTTCGGGACATGATCGCTCCCCACTGCGAATCAGGCGGTACTTCCCCAGTGCTCCTGTCCAGGAGCGCCTCAACACAACGAAAGACGCCTTACCCGTCAGCTTGGTTGGCCTGTTCGTGTTGCGGTGAGATCTCGACTGTCGCGGTGCCGCCCCGGTGGTACAGCCGGCCCTCCAGCGACTTCACGCTCGCGACCAGCACGAAGCTCATGCTGACCAGCAGCGACCACGCCCCGAACTTCGCCGGGTGCACGAGCCGCCACACGTTCACCTGGTCGGGGTAGTTCCACGCGTCCAGGAACGTGCCCGCGTTCTCGGCGATCCACAGGAAGAACCCGATCAACGCGAACGCCACCACGAGCGGCATCCGGTAGCGCCGTACCCCGACCGTGAAGAAGACCCAGGTACGACGCAACACGACGAGCAACCCGAACGCGATCGGGATCCGCAGGTCGGGGATCCAGTGATGGGTGAAGAAGTTCGCGTAGATGAGGACGGCGAGAACCGTGGTCTGGATCGGCCGGTAACCACTCACGCGCAGGTCGAACCGGCGCCACGCCTGACAGATGTAGCTGCCGACCGCGGCGTACATGAACCCGGCGAACAGCGGTACGCCGGCGATCTTCGTCACCGCGTCACCCGGGTACTGCCACGAGCCGACGTGCACCTTGAACAGCTCCAGCCCGAGCCCCACGAGGTGGAACCCGAAGATCACCGCGACCTCGCGCCAGGTCTCCAGCCGGACGAGCCAGAACAGCAGCGTCAGTGCGAGGCAGTAGATCAGCAACGCGTCGTACCGGGCGATCGGCAGGGCGACGTATTTCGAGATCGCCAGGCCCGCGAACAGGAACCCCGGGAACAGGCACGACACCACCTCCAGGCACCCGAACCGGAGGAACTGCAAGCAGCCGAACACGAAGCGTGAAGAGAACCCGAGGCGGGCGGTCCAGGTGGTCACAGACTGGAGACGTTGCTTGCGGACGCCTGGTTGGGAGAAATAAGAACAGCAGTGGGAGGTGGGCGATGGATCCGAAGGTGGTCTACGAGACCGACCGGCTCCTGGTGCGCGACTGGGCCGACGGCGACGGGGACCGGGTGTTCGACATCTACCGGCGCTGGGAGGTGTCCCGCTGGCTCGGCGCCGCGCCGCGGGTGATGGCCGACCGCGGGGCCGCGTCGCAGGTGATCGCCCGCTGGAACGAGCGCAACCGCGACTCGACGTACGGCATCTGGGCGGTCCAGGAGCGCGCCTCCGGGACGGTCGCGGGCACCGTCCTGCTGGTGCCGCTGCCCGACCCGACGGACGGGACGGCCGCCCGGGGCGAGGTCGAGGTGGGCTGGCACTTCCACCCGGACGCCTGGGGCCGCGGGCTGGCGACCGAGTCGGCGCGGGGCGCGATCGAGCACGGATTCAAGGCCGGTGTGGGCCAGATCTACGCGGTGGTCCGCCCGGACAACGTCGCGTCGCTGGCCGTGTGCGGCCGCCTCGGCATGCACCGGATCGGCCGCACGAACCGCTGGTACGGCGCTGAGCTCGAGGCGTTCCTGATCTGACGGATTGGGGTACTTCGGTGTTCGCCGCGTAACCTTGACGCCCGTGGCACTCACCATCGGAATCGTCGGACTCCCCAACGCGGGCAAGTCAACCCTGTTCAACGCGCTGACCAAGAACGACGTGCTCGCCGCGAACTACCCGTTCGCGACCATCGAGCCGAACGTCGGGGTCGTCGGTGTCCCGGACCCGCGGCTGGGCAAGCTGGCCGAGCTGTTCGACTCCCAGAAGGTGATCCCCGCCACCGTCCAGTTCGTCGACATCGCGGGCATCGTCCGCGGCGCGTCGGAGGGTGAGGGCCTCGGGAACAAGTTCCTCAGCCACATCCGCGAGTCGGACGCGATCTGCCAGGTCACCCGGGTGTTCCGCGACGACGACGTCACCCACGTCGACGGCAAGGTCTCGCCGGCCGACGACATCTCCACCATCCAGACCGAGCTGATCCTTGCCGACCTGCAGACCGTCGAGAAGGCGATCCCGCGGCTGGAGAAGGAAGCCCGGCTGAAGAAGGAGAGCGCCGCCGTCCTGGACGCGGTCCGCGAGGCCCAGAAGCACCTCGAGGCCGGTACGCCGATCATCGCCACGGACATCGACCGCGACGCGATCCGCGAACTGATGCTGATGACCGCGAAGCCGTACCTGTACGTCTTCAACTGCGACGCCGACGAGCTCGCCGACGAAGAGCTGAAGCAGAAGATGCGGGACCTGGTCGCGCCCGCCGAGGCGATCTTCCTGGACGCCAAGTTCGAGGCCGAACTGGTCGAACTCGGCGACGAGGACGAGGCCCGCGAGATGCTCACCGAGATGGGCATCGAGGAACCCGGCCTCGACGTACTGGCCCGGGTCGGCTTCGACACCCTCGGCCTGCAGACGTACCTGACCGCGGGCCCGAAGGAGTCCCGCGCCTGGACCATCAAGCGCGGCGCCACCGCCCCCGAGGCCGCCGGCGTCATCCACACCGACTTCCAACGCGGCTTCATCAAGGCCGAAATCGTCTCCTACAACGACCTGATGGACGCCGGCACCATGACCGCCGCCCGCTCCGCCGGCAAAGTCCGCATGGAAGGCAAGGACTACGTGATGCAGGACGGCGACGTAGTCGAATTCCGCTTCAACGTCTGAGCGAAGCAGCGACCGTTGGCGCTGAAGCGAACCTGGTTGCGGGTTCGTGGACTGACGGGTGATTTCACGACACCCGAAGACAGCGCCCGCGCCCGGGAGTTGACCGCCGCCTGGGAACAGGCTTGGCCGGGTAGTGAGCCCGTCGGGTACCTGCTCCGGGGCGCTGACAAGTGGGTGCGGTTCCACAGCCTGCCGGGTGGCAAGCGGTACGCGGACTCGCCGCAGGAGTACGAGGAGATCCTGCGCCGGCATCACGCCGTACTGGAGGCGCTCTCGGGCGGGCTGGCGAGCGAGCAACTGCTGGCGATCGGCGAGGACTACGGGCCACGTGATCTCTCGACCGGCTGGACGCGACGGCACTTGCACGGCGCCTGGCCTTGGCGTCGGTGGTACGACGAGAACGGTACGGAATCCTGGAGCTACTTCTGGGTCAAGAGCGGCCTCACCCGCGTCGAACTCGGCCATCTGCTCACCGCGACCGCCAACGGCGAGACAAGCGTGATCATCGTCGGGCCAGGGCTGCGCTGGATCTATGCGCCGTACGACGGGGGCGCGGACGTCGTCGCCCCGGACCGCGTAGAGCGCGACGCACTGCACGACAGGTTCGCCGAGTGGCTGTCGGAACGTGCGGACGGTTTGTAGGCGCGCTCCGACAGCCACGGCGGCCGGAGTTCCGCTTGAACGTCTAGGGTGCACGGGATGGCAGCGGTTGAGGAGTTCGAGGACGCGTACGAGCGGGCTGAAGCCGACTACCTTCGTGCGCTCCGTGCCGATCGGCCCAGAGCCGACCTGACGCTGCTGGCCGGCGCGGTCGCGGGTGCGGCGGAGGCCTGGGATGCCGAGGCGTACCGGCTTCTTCATCTGTCGGTCGGGTCCGAGCGTGCCGAGCTGGATCGACTGACCGAGATGACTGAGGCTCTCAGGTACCTCTGGACCGACATCCATGCCGCCTACAGAGGCTGATCCTCGAGCGGACTGTGCTTTGCCGCGACGGTTTGGGCGGCTTTGTGGACTGCCTCGGCTAGTTCGCGTGGGGAGATGACTTGGGCGGCGCCGGCTTGGGCTAGGACTGCGGCGCAGGCTTCGTTGGGGTTTTCCAGGTCGGTGTGGAGGAGCCACCAGCCGTTGTCTGCGGGGACCATCGGGGTGGTGGGGCGGAAGCGGCGTACGGCGTGGTCGCGAACTTTGAGGACTGTGGGGTACGACGGGCGGAGGGCCTTGAACTCTTGTTGGGACTCGGCCCAGTAGGCGGCCAGGTCGAAGGTGGGCGGCCGAGTGAACGTGCGGGTGGTGAGCTCGGCCGAGGTTATCCGCGAGAGGCGGTAGGTGCGGAGGCGACCGTCGGTGCGGGCGGCGACGAGGTACCAGGTGCGGGTCTTCGCGACCAGTCCGAGCGGTTCGACGGGGAACGGCCCGCGGCGCGGGGCGGTGGATGTGCTGGTGGGCGGCGTGGGGTCGCCGTACTCGATGTCGAGGGTGCGTTCTTGCCAGACGGCCTGGCGGCAGAGGTCTAGCCAGCGTGGGGTTTCGCGGTGGTCGTCCCAGCCGGCGTGGTCGATCAGGAGCCGTTGCCGGGCGTACTCCGCTTCGCGGCGAGTGCCCTCCGGGAGGGAAACGATCAGCTTCTGGACCGCGAGGTCGCTGGACGCGTCGAGTCCGAGGTCCGCGAGTACATGCGCGGTCGCGCCGACGAACACCGACATCACCTCGGACGGCGTGAGACCGGTGAGCCGGCTTCGGTAGTCGGGCAGCAACGCCCACCCACCGCCGCGACCGCGAACCGAATAGACAGGGACCCCGGCAAGACTCAACGCCTCGAGGTCGCGCTGCACCGTACGCGGCGACACATCAAGCGCCTCCGCAAGCTGCGCGACCGTCGTCTGACCGCGCGTCTGCAGCTGCAGCAGAAGCCGAAGAAGCCGTTCCGCGCGCATCCCCCAACTATCTCAGCAAAATAAGCCATCAACCGTCGTCTTTTCTTCCTACGGTCGGCGCCATGACTGCGATCGAGGTGGAAGACCTCTCGATGTCCTACCAAGCCCCCGTCCGCAAAACAGGACTGCGGGCCGCTCTGGGTTCGCTGGTACGCCGTGAGTACAAGACGGTCCAAGCGCTCGACGAGGTGACGTTCACGATCGCCCGCGGCGAGGTGGCCGGCTTCATCGGACCGAACGGCGCCGGCAAGACCACGACGATGAAGATCCTCTCCGGGATCCTGCACCCGACCAGCGGCCGCGTCGACGTACTCGATTCGGTCCCGTGGCAGCGCCGCTCCGCGTTCCTGAAACGGATCGCGTTCGTCCGCGGCAGCCAGCCGGTCGGCGGCTCGCAGGAGCTGACCGTGATGGACTCGCTCGAATACCAGCGGCTCCTGTACGACGTCCCGTGCCCCGAGTACCGCCGTACCCTCGCCGAGCTCGAAGCGCTGCTCGACCTCGGCCCGCTCCTCGACCGGCAACTCCGTGCGCTCAGCCTCGGCGAGCGGATGCGGATCGGGCTCGCGATGGCGCTGATCTACCGCCCTGAGGTGCTGTTCCTCGACGAACCGACGATCGGCCTCGACGTCACCGCAGCGACCCAGATCCGCGAATTCGTCGCCAGGTACGTCGACCAGACCGGGGCGACCGTGCTCCTGACCAGCCACTACATGGCCGACGTCGCGTCCCTGTGCCCGCGGCTGATCCTGATCGACCACGGCCAGGTCGCGTACGACGGTCCGCTGGCCGAACTGTCCGCGCGATTGTCGCCGTACAAGCTGATCCGGATCTCGACGCATGGGGATCCCGCCTCGTTCGGTGAGGTGGTCGAGAAGGCCGACGGGCAGTGGGTCCTGCGGGTGCCGCGCGACGACGTGGCGGGGACGACGGCGCGGTTGCTGCAGGCGCTCGAGGTCGTGGATCTCGCGGTGGAGGAGCCGCCGCTTGAGAAGGTCATCGACCAGGCGTACCGCGAGGGGTTGCGATGAGAACCGCCGTACTGCTGGGTTTCAGGCTTCGCCAGGAGGTGCTGGAGTGGTCCGGTGCCTGGTGGTTCCTGCTGACGCTGGTGGTGCAGGCGGTGTTGGCGCCGCTGGTCGGGTTGTTCGTCTGGTCTGCGGTGTACCCGGACGAGCCGGCGATCGCGCGGTACTACGTCGCGGTGATCCTGGTGACGCTGATGACCGAGTCGTTCGAGCAGCACACGTTGTCCGAGCGGATCTACAACGGGACGCTGAGCCACGAACTGCTCCGCCCGCAGCCGGTGGTGGTCGGCGTCGTCGGGATGAACCTCGCGATCCGTGCTTGGCTGACGTTGCTCGGCGCGCCGATCGTTGTGCTCACCACGGTCACGCTGCATGTCGGGTTCGATTGGTCGGCAGTGGTGCGGAGTACGCCGTACGTCGCGTTGGCCGCTGTACTGGTGTTCCTGTGGACGTTCTTGCTGTCGTTGACCGCGTTCTGGACCGATCGGGTGCATGCCGTGGTGGGGTTCGGGAGCCAGCTGATCTTCCTCTTCGGCGGTACGGCGGCGCCGATCGCGCTCCTCCCGAACAGCTGGCGCCGGGTCGCCGAGGTGCTGCCGTTCTATGGGATGAACGGGTTGCCGGCCGAGGTCGCCGCGGGTACGCGAACCGCCGGATCGCTCGCCTATCAGCTGATCTGGGTCGTCGTGCTGATCGGTGCCGTCACGGTCCTTTGGAGAGCCGGCGTACGTCGGTACACGGCGGTGGGTTCGTGAAACCCCTCCGTCTGCTCGCCGCGGGCTTCTCGCTCTCGCTGCGCCGCAGCATGGCCTTCCGCATCAACCTGGTGTTCGACATCCTGCTTGCCTTCATCGGCCTGGGTACGGCGATCGCCGCCGTCCTGATCGTCTTCACCCGGGCCGACACCCTCGTGGGCTGGTCGAAGGCGGAGTTCCTCGTGCTGATCGGCACGTATCAATGCATCACTGGTTTGCGCGGCACGTTCATCGATCCGAACCTGTCCTGGTTCCCCGAGACCGTCCGCGACGGGAAGCTCGACGCCTACCTGCTGCAACCGGCGTCCAGCCTGTTCCTCGCCAGCCTGTCGTTGTCGTCGCCCCTCCAGCTGATCCAGTTCGTGCTAGGTATCGGCGTCCTGAGCTGGGGCATCTCCTCCACCGACCACCCGCCCGGTCCCGCCTGCGTGGCGAGCTGGTTGATCCTGGTAGTCGCCGGCCTGCTGGTCACCTGGGCGTTGAGCGTTCTCCTGGCCTGCCTCGCTTTCTGGGCCCCCAAACTCCAGTTGGACGTCTTCTTCCACTCGGCGTGGCAACTCGCCCGCTACCCGACCGACGTCTTCACCCACCCCCTCCGCATCATCCTCACCTACATCTTCCCCATGGCCCTGATCGCCTCCGTCCCGTCGACGGCCTTGATGCGTGGACCGCAGTTGGGCGTTCTGGCTGCGGGATGCGCGGCGGCGGGCGGCGCGGCCGGGGTGGCGGTGCTGGCTTGGCGGGCGGGAGTGCGGCGATATAGCGGGGCTACCTCGTGAGGCCGTGCCGAAGAACGGGTAGTGGTGTGGCGTTCGTTGGTCTTGCGGTGGTTGGTCGGGCGTACGCGGGCGTGTGCGTACATGTCTACGTCCCGTTGTTCGGTACGGAAATGGGGTCGCCGGATCGGGGCAGGCGGGTTAGCGTCGCGGGCATGGTTGATGCCTTGTTCGGGGTGCCTCGGTTGGTGGCGTTGTATGACGTGATGGAGACGGGGCGGGGGGATCTGGAGCATTACCTGGCGATGGTGGGGGAGTTCGGGGTACGGCGGGTGTTGGACGTGGGCTGTGGGACGGGCGAGTTGGCCTGTTTGCTCGCGGGGCAGGGCGTGGACGTCGTGGGGGTGGACCCGGCGGAGGCTTCGCTGGAGGTTGCTCGGGGCAAGGAGTTTGCGGAGCGGGTGCGGTGGATCCACGGTGATGCCACGACGCTGCCGGAGCTGGACGTTGAGCTGGCGGTGATGACGGGGAACGTCGCGCAGGTGTTTCTGACCGACGAGGACTGGGCCGCGACGGTGCGTGGGGTGCATAGGGCGCTGGTCGGCGGTGGGCGGTTCGTGTTCGAGACGCGGGATCCGGCGCGGCGGATCTGGGAGGAATGGGCGGACTGGTCGCGGGAGAAGACGGGGCAGGTTGTCCCGGCCGACGGTGGTGGGACCGTCGAGTGCTGGAGCGAGTTGACCGGCGTCGACCTGCCGTTCGTGTCGTTCCGGGCGAACTACGTGTTCTCGTCCGACGGGGCGGTGCTGACCTCGGACTCGACCTTGCGGTTCCGCGAGCGGGACGAGGTCGAGCAGTCGTTGGTGTCGGCCGGGTTCGTGGTGGATGAGGTGCGCGAGGCGCCGGATCGACCAGGCATGGAGTTCGTGTTCGTCGCCAGAAAACCGTGAGCCGACGCAACATGTCCGTGAGCGGACGCAACATGTCCGTGAGCGGACGCAACATGTCCGTGAGCGGACGCAACATGTCCGTGAGCGGACGCAACACGCCCGTGAGCGGACGCAACACGCCCGTGAGCCGACGCAATGCGCCGGTGAGCCGACGGAAGGCCGTGAGTTGCGGAAGGGCTAGGAAGCTTTCAGCAGTGCGGTCAGGGTGTGGTGGGCCGTGCGGGACATGACCGGGTTGGTTTCGACGTAGTACCAGAGGCAGCCGATGGCCTGGGCGAACGACCAGGCCATGCCGCGGCGCCACTCGGCGTCGTCGCTGCCGAGCGCCGTACGGAACGCGGAACGTGCAGTCGGGTCGAGGAGGTTCCACGCAGGCTGGAGGTCCATCGCGGGGTCGGAGACGGTGAAGGTGCCGACGTCGATCACGCCGGCGAGACGGCCGTTCTTGACGAGCAGGTTGCCGGGCATCAGGTCGCGGTGGGTCCACGCGTCCGGTTCGGTGCGCGGCGTCGTACGCAGGTCGGCCCACAACCGCGCGAGCGCGTCCACGTCGATCATCCCGCGACTGCGCTCCAGACCCTCCGCGACATAAGGGTCCTGCGACGTCACCAGCCCGCCACGCCACGACCCGGTGAACACCCGCCCCTCAGTCGGCTGCGCGCGCAGCGCCAGCACGAACCGCGCCAGATCCTCCGCGAAGGCGAGTGAGCCGGCCACGTCGGCGTCGTACGCGATGGTCCCGTCGACCCAGCTGTACACACTCCACGGCAGCGGATAGTCCAGCCCCGGTGCACCGATCGCGATCGGCTCCGGCGTCGGGTACGGCGACATTGCGCGCAACCGTCGCGCCGCGTCGGCCTCGTCCTCGAGCTCCCGTCGCAGCTCGTCCGCGTCGCCCGGCAGGATCGCGAACCGGGCCACCAACTCGTCGCCGATCCGGAACAGCGCGTTGACCGTCCCGTGCGAGGTCACCTCGCGGATCCGCAGCTGGCTCCAGTCCGGGAACTGCTCTCGGACCAGGTTGGCCACGTGCTCGGTCGTGACCTGGAGTTGCCCCTCGTGCATGACCATCCGCAGAACCTACTTCACGTCAATCAGCAGCGCGGGCGCCACCCGCGCCGACCCGATGCCGCGGTCCGGTTTGCCGAGCCGGAAGCGGACCTTGCCCTTCAGTACGGTCCCGGACTCGGCCTGCCCGTCGACCAGATCCTCACCCGGAAAGAGCGTGAACGTCCACCGCTCGTTGTCCTCGCTATCCGGCGGCGTCGCGCCACACTGCAGCACCCGCGCACCCCACACCTGCCGGGTCATCCACTGCCGGGTGTCCTGCCCGTTCACCACAAACTCATCCGCGGCGATCACGTCGTTGTAGCTGCCCAGCGACGGCCCGTACGCCCCGACCACGCTCGCCACCAACTGCCACGAGCGACCACCGGGCAGCGGGATCCCGGCCGGCAGGCGCTCGTCGAACACATCAGGCGAAGGCGTCGGCCGCACCTCGCCCGGCAGCGGTCGCCGAGTGTCTAGCCGCTCAGGATCAGGGACCAGCAGTACGCCGTACTCCACCTCGCCGGCGAACCGGGCCGACGCGAAGTGCTCGGTCAGCGCCCGCGTCGCGTCCTCGGCAGCCTGCCAGTCCAACGTGTCGAGCAGATACTCAGGGGTGATCGCGGGCAGGCCCCGCTCCCGGACCAGGGTCGCAACCGCACCGTGGTTCCAAACGGCCAACCGGTCCAGGGACGAGGTAATGAAGTCGTTCATTCCGGGCAACGGTAATCACCGGATCCGACAGTTTCAGTGCGTCGCGAGTGGGCGGGCGCGGTCCGTGGCCAGGCGGATCGCGAAGACCGCGAGCGCCGTACCGGTCAGGTAGCGATGGATCCGCATCCAGGTCGGGCGGCGGGCGAGGAACACCGCGACCGAGCCGGCGGTGATCACGAAGACCGCGTTCATCACGACGCCGACGGTGAGTTGGCCGAGGCCGAGGATCAGGCTCTGCAGGCCGAGACGGCCGCGGGACGGGTCGAGGAACTGGGGGAGCAGCGAGATGTACAGGATCGCGATCTTCGGGTTCAGCAGGCAGGTCAGCAGACCCATACCGAACAGTTTCCGTGGCCGGTCCGGTTCGAGTTCCTGCGTGGCGAAGACCGACGAGCCGCCGGGACGGAGCGCGTTCCACGCCAGCCACAGCAGGTACGCCGCTCCGGCGAGCTTGAGCGTCACGTAGATCTCGGGGACGAGCGCGAAGAGTGTCGCTAGACCGGCGCTTGCCGCGAGCAAGTAGATACCGAACCCGACGCCGACCCCGGCGAGCGAGATCAGCCCCGCGCGACGGCCCTGCGCGATCGAGCGTGAGATCAGGTAGATCATGTTCGGTCCGGGGACGATCACCAGACCGAGTTCGACCAGTGCGATACCGAGGAGCGCCTCGTTGCTGACCACCATGGAGCCGAACCTAACAGCGGTCCCGGGAGTGTCGCCGGGGGTTTCCGATGCTGAGATCGGCGGAATTCCACTCGCGGGTTGTACTCACCCTCGGTTAGCGTGGAGGCGTACGCCTGACGGTTTGTGAAGGAGACGGTATGAGCGACAAGTCCAGCACGCCGGCGGACGATCTGCAGAAGAAGTTCCGGGAAGCGCTCGAGAAGAAGAACGCCGGAAACCACGACCACCCCGGCAACGGGGTCCGTGGCCAGGGCGTTGGCGAAGCGCACAACGACAAGCAGAAGCGCCAGTTCCGGCGCAAGTCCGGCAGCTGACAACCGCCACTGTCCATCCATCCGCATGAGCCCCGGGTTGCCGCCCGGGGCTCGACCTTTTCCCGGGCAGTTTCTCGGGGCCGCGGACACCCTCCGGGGGGTTCGGACAGGCAATAGCCTGTCTACGGTCCCCATCGGGTGTCCGAGGTAACGACCAGTGTTACTGCGTGACCGGCTCGAGCAGCCCGGCTAGCCGGCCCAGCTCGGGCTCCCAGCCCTGCCGGTGGTTGGCGGCGTCTTCGGCGTTTGCGAAGCCGGTGTGGCTGAGCAGCATCCGGGTGCCGTCCGCGACCTCGGACAACTCGACCTCGACCCGGGTCGGATCGTCGTCGGTCCCGTCCCACTTCCAGCTGAACACCAGCCGCCGCGGCGGGTCCACCTCCAGGTAGGTCCCGCGCACGACATGCGGGCCCATCCACACGACGTAGTCCCCGCCGACCCGGACCTCGGCCTCGACCTTCAGTTCCAGGTCCGGGTTCGGGCAGTACCACTGGACCAGCAGGTCGGCGCGCGTCCAGGCGTCGTACACCCGGCCGATCGTTGCCGGCAGCACTCTTTCGATCCGGATCTCAGTGTTCATCGGCGTCCCCTCGCAACAGTTCTTCCAACCGGTCGACGGTGCTGTTCCAGTACGACGTGAGGTCGCCGAGCCACTGCTCCACCTCGGCGAACGCCTCCGGCCTGAGCGTGCACACCACGGTCCGCCCGACGCGCCGCCGATTCACCAGCCCCGCGTCCACCAGCACGCGGACGTGTTTGGTCATCGCCGGCGGCGTGATCCGGTGCGGCTCGGCGAGCTCGCCCATGGTCGCGTCGCCGCGGCTGAGCCGGCCGACGATCGCCAGCCGGGTCGGGTCCGCGAGCGCGCCGAAGGTTTTCGGCAGTCCGGTCAGCACGAGGACACTTCACCAACTGGTGAAGTGTCCTGTCAAGTCCGTACGCTGGCCGACATGACGCAGCCGTTCATCGAGACCAGTGGAATCGCCCGCCACGACGGCTTCGCGGCCCTCGCCGCCGGCGGCCCGTTGCAGCGCCTGACGTTGTTCACCGGCGTCCCCGTCTGCCTCGTCACCGGGTACGCCGAGACGCGCGAGCTGCTCGCCCATCCGGACGTGGTGCGCTCGCCGATGGACGGCCCGCACCGGGACTCGGTGATGGACGACCTGATCTACCGGACCGAGCAGCACATGCTGGGCGCGAACCCGCCGGATCACACCCGGCTGCGCAAGCTGGTCACGGCCGCCTTCACCCGGCGCCGGATCGACGCGCTGGAGCCCCGGATCCGCGAGATCGCCGCTGAGCTCCTCGACGAGATGGCGGCTGCGGGGGGAGACCGCATCGACCTGGTGAACGCGTACAGCTACCCGCTGCCGATCACCGTGATCTGCGAGCTGATCGGCATCCCCGCGGTCCGGCGCGAGGAGTTCCGCCGCTGGTCGACCGTGTTCGTGAACGCGACCGTGTACACCGCCGAGGAGTACATCGAGGCGACCACGCTGATGCTCGACTTCGTGCACGAGCTGATCGCGACCAAGCGGGCGGCGCCGGCCGACGACCTGCTGTCCGGCCTGATCCTGGCGCAGGACGGTGGCGACCGGCTGAGCGAGGACGAGCTGACCTCGATGATCTTCCTGTTGCTCGCCGCCGGGCACGAGACCACGGTCAGCCTGATCACGAACGGAGTACACGCTCTACTTCGGCATCCGGACCAGCTCGCGCTGCTGACCGCGGAGCCCGAGCGGCTGCCCGCGGCAGTCGAGGAACTGCTCAGGTACGACGGTCCGCTGCAGGCCGCGATCCCGTACGTCGCGCAGGCGCCGATCGACCTCGCCACGGGCCGGATCGAGGCCGGTGAGGTGATCGTCTTCGCGCTCCTCCCCGCGAACCGCGACGCCCGCAAGGTCGATCGCGCGGACGAGCTCGACATCACCCGGGCCGACACCGCGCACCTGGCGTTCGGGCACGGCATTCACCACTGCCTCGGCGCGCCGCTGGCTCGGCTGGAGGGCCGGATCGCGCTCGGCATGCTGTTCGAGCGCTTCCCGAACCTCCGGCTCGCCGAGCCGGACCAGGATCCGCCGCGGCACCCGAGCCTGCTGATGAACGCGATCCGGGAACTCCCCGTACGGCTCTGACCACGCCGCGCGCGGGCGCGCCTGAACATCGGATGAACCGCTGCTGAATCACATCGATGGGATTGCAGCCCGCTTGACCAGGGATGTCATTCTGTCCGGGTGACAGAGTCGATGGAGGCCGCGCGACACCTGCTGAACTTCGCGATGGCCTCGCACTGGCTGCTGCTGGTGCTGTTCATCGCCGCGGCGGTCGACGCGGTGTTCCCGGTCGTGCCCAGCGAGGGCATGGTCGTCACTGCCGGCATGGCAGCCGCCGCCGGCCACCAGAACCTGCTGCTCGTGATCGCGGTCGCGATGGCGGGATCGGTGATCGGCGAATCGGTCTGTTACTTCATGGGCCGCGGCTCCGGCCCGGCGCTGCACCGCTGGATGAAGCGGCAGGAACGCCGCCAGCAGGTCTACGAACGGGTCGCCGCCGCATTGCACTCCCGCGGCGGGCTGATCCTGATGACGGTGCGTTACATCCCTGGGGCCCGGATGGTCGCGACGTTGACGGCGGGCGCGACGCGGTACTCGTTCAAGAAGTTCATCGTCTTCACCTTCGCCGGCGTCACCGTGGCTTACACGTACGTCGCTCTGCTCGGGTACCTCGGTGGTGACGCGTTCGCGCACGACCAGCTGAAGGCGCTCGCGTTCAGTCTGAGCCTGGCCGGGGTGATCGGGCTGGTGGTCGAGACGACCCGCCGGATCGCGGTGAAGCGCCGCGCGGCGAAGATCACGAGCGCTTAACGATCCCTGCCTGGGTTTCGCCGTTGACGCGTGTCCCGGACCAACATTTCCGGGCGGACGTGCGTCAGTAGACAGGTGGTGAGGCCTGGGGTGAACCTCATGGGCGTCGCGCTGGTGATCGCGGCGGTCGCTGCCGGGTGTGCCGACGTACCGCTGGAAGGCGCACCGTCGGCGGGCAAGACGACCACGAAACCGACGCCGAAGCCCAGCACCAAACCGACGCCGAGCAGTCCGGCGACCACGCCGAAACCCAGCACTCCGGCGACGAAGCCGACGCCGACTCCCTCAGTGCCCCCGTCGAAGCCCGCCGCGGGCAACCTGCTCGCCGCCGCGCCGGTGACCCGGAGCTTCCCGGGCCGGCTGCCGAACGGGAAGCCGCCACTGTTCGTGGTCGTCTCCTTCGACGGCGCCGGCGACCTCGCGCTCTGGGCGCACTGGCGGGCGGTCGCGAAGCAGGTCAACGCCCGGATGACGTTCTTCCTCTCCGGTCCGTACCTCTACCCCGGCGATCACCGCGACGACTACAAACCGCCGTACAAGAAACCGGGCGCGTCGGATATCGGGTGGGGCGACACCGCGAACGTGCTCGGCCGGACCACGGTCCTGCGACAGGCGATCGCCGAGGGTCACGAGATCGGCACCCACGCGAACGGGCACTTCTGCGGTACGACCGGCATCGGACGGTGGACGACGGCGCAGTGGACCGCCGAGCTGAGCGCGTTCGACCGGATGGTGCGGACCGGGCCGTCCCTCGCGGCCGGCAAGACCGTCGCGCCACCGTTCGACCCCGCGACCGTGAAGGGCATGCGGACGCCGTGCCTGGAGGGCAACCGGCCCGCGTACCGGCAGGCGATGGTCCAGCGCGGCATGCTGTACGACGCCTCCGCGCCCGGCTACATCGCCTGGCCGAAGAGGCAGAACGGCCTGTGGGACTTCCCGCTCGAGTCGGTCACGCTGGCCGGTACCGCGAAGAAGACGCTGACGATGGACTACAACTTGTGGTTCGCGCAGACCCAGGCCCGCAAGGCGCCGCTCGCGCAGGCACCCGCCCTGAAGGCGCAGGTAATCGCGACCTACCAGCAGGCGCTCGCGAAGTCGCGGGGGAGCGGCAACCCGCCGCTGTTCCTCGGCAACCACTTCAACCGGTGGAACAACAGCGTGTATTCCGACGCGCTCACCCAGTTCGTCACGCAGACGTGCAGGCAGCCCGACGTACGGTGTGTGTCGAACATGGAGCTGGCGAGCTGGCTGACGAAGTACGGCGCACCGAGTGGGCGGAACCGGCCGTCATAGCTTCAGGTAGCCGTACGCGCTCTGCCAGGTGCCGCCGTCCTTGATCCGGCCGACCACGAGGCGCTGCAGGCGGGTGTCCTGCGGGAGCTCGTCGAGGCGCTCGAGTCCGTGGGTGCGGAACGTGAAGAAGATCGCGCTGTCCTGGCTGTCGTTCGCCGTCCCGTACGGCGTGAAGCGGCGACCGAACCGCACCATGTTCGACTCCTGCGGGAGGTTGTCGAGCAGGTACGGGTCGATCAGCCAGGACCACAGGTTCGCGGTCTGCACGGGGTACTCCGGGAAGTACCGCGGGAAGAACTCGCGGGCCTGCTGGAGGCTCTCGTCGACCAGCTCGGGCGTGAGCGAACCGGTCTCCGGGATGTGGACGCCGATGATCCACTCGCCCGGCTCGGTGCCCGGGACCGGCTTGTCGGCCGGGACCTGGTGCAGCAGGTACTGCAGGCGGCCGAGCGCGTAGATCTGACCGGTCCAGTGGATCGTCATCCACCAGTGCGTCTCCAGGCCGTAGTCGCCGTGGGTCCGCCGGTTCACCTTGATCTGCTGCCCGAGGTCGGCGAGCGTCGCCCAGCTGATGTCGTCCGGGATCCCGCGCTCCGCGTGGTACCGGCGGATGTCCGGCACGGTGTCCAGGAACGCCTGGATCGAGTTCCGCGGATCCTCCGGCATCCGGAACTCCGGCTCGCTCCCGAGCTTGCCGATCGCGCCCCGGATCTGGTCGGCGAGATCCTTCACCGCCACCTGATCCGGCGCGAACGCCTCAGCAGCCTCCCGATCGACGTCGGCAAACCCCAGCAGGCGGTACTCCTCGGCAGTCGTCACTCGTCAACGTTAACCGATTCGGCCCGGCCACAGACTTACGATCTCAACCGTGGGCTACCAGCGCTTCTCGCCGCCGGACGAGCTTCGGCACGTGATCGACCATGTGTGGTTGGTCGATTCCGGGGCGCTGGCGGAGGTTCGGCGGGAGATCCTGATTCCGAACGGGCGGCCGGGGCTGGCGGTGGCGTTGGGAGATGCGGGGACGCGGCATGATCCGGTGACGCGGGGCGAGTGGCCGAATGTGGCGTCGGTGTTCGGGATCATGACGCGGCCGCAGGTGCTCGCACAGGGCGGTACGTCGATCTACGCGGGCGTGGAGTTCTTGCCGTGGGGGCTCGCGGCGTTCGGGCTGCCGGGGTTGGTGGACGAGGTGCTGCCGATGCGGGAGTGGGTCGGGGCGGACCTCGCGGGGCTGGTCGGAGAGCTCCGGGCGGAGGAGTTCGGCGCAGGGCGGGCTGAGCGGTTGGCTGGGTTTCTGGCGGGGCGGTTGGTCGGCTTCGACGTGCAGCCGGTGGTGGTCGAGGCGGTGCGGGCGATCGACGCGTTGCGGGGGCAGGTGGCCGTGGCCGATGTGGTGCGGCGGTGCGGGACGTCGTACAGCACGTTGTACCGGGTGTTCCGGCGGAGCCTGGGGATCGGGCCGAAGCAGTACGCCGAGATCGTTCGCTACTTCCACTTCGTCGGCGGGCTGCTCGATGGACCGGCGGACGCGGCGGCGACGTTGTCGGCGTTGCACGGGTACTACGACCAGGCGCATGCCGCGCGGGACTTCAAGCGGTTCACGGGGGTGAGCGCGACGTCGTTCCGCGCCGTCGAGAACGGGATCGCCGCGTTGATGCATGGAAGATCCGTCCAAGACGAACCGCCGGTCGACGGCTGATCATCGAGACATGGGACGCATCGTTCATGTCGAGATAGTTGCCGAGGACCACGACCGGGCCACCGAGTTCTACACCAAGGCCTTAGGCTGGCAGGTGACGCCGGCGCCGATGCCGGACGGGTACCTGCTCGCCGCGACCGGGTCGGGAGAGGGGATTGACGGCGCGATCATGAGCAGCCGGTACCAGTCGCAGCCGACGATCGCCTGGATCGAGGTCGACGACCTCGAGGCGACGCTGACCGCCGTCCGTGGCGCCGGCGGTCAGCAGGTCGGCGACGTACAGGAGCTGCCGGGCATCGGGCAGCTCTGCTACGTCCGCGACACCGAAGGCGTGCTCATCGGCCTGCGGACCTGAGCCACTCACCAACCTCCCCGCCCCCCCCCGCGGCCCGCCCCCGGGGGGGGGGGGGGGGGGGGGGGCGGGGGGGGGGGGGGGGGGGGGGGGCCCCCCCCCCCCCCCCCCCGGGGGGGGGGGGGGCGAGA
>NZ_JBSHBJ010000016.1:0-88549 GCF_053611945.1 Kribbella sp. NPDC054772
CCGCGCACCCCCCGCCGTGTGTGGGCCCGGCCCCTGCGCGGGGGGGGTGCGGAGTTGAAACGCGGTCCCGCACCCCACGAATGGAGGGGCCGGCCCCTCAAACGATTAGCCCAGTCCGCCCCGCGGGCCCCGCTCCGCGCCGCCCTTCCCCGCGCGGCCCCCGGCCCGCGCCGCCTCCACGTTCGCGCAGCCTCGTCCCTGTCACGGCGGGAACGTTTGAGGGGGCGGCCCCTCAGGTGGTGGGATGCGGACGCAAAATTCGGCTCCGCACCCCATCGTGTAAGGGGCCGGCCCCTCAAACAGGGGGAGGGTTGAGCGCCGGCGCCTTACATGGGTGGGGAGGAGAGGTGGGTGGCGCAGCGTGGTTTGGTGCGGATCGGGGGATCGGTGATGACAGGATGGGGCGGGTGACCGACGAACGGATTGTGGGGACGCCGCACGGGGAGGCCCGGATCGTGGCGCACCGGGCCCGCCGGCCGGTGGCGACGCTGGCTCTCGGTCATGGGGCCGGTGCCGGGATCGAGTCGGGTGACCTGGCCGCGCTGGCGGCGCGGTTGCCGAAGCAGGACATCAACGTGTTCCTGATCGAGCAGCCCTGGCGGCGCGCCGGCCGCAAGCTCGCGCCTGCGCCGAAGGTGCTCGACGAGGCCTGGATCTCGATCATCGGGCAGCTCCGGGTGCGTACGCCGCTGGTGATCGGTGGCCGCAGCGCCGGCGCCCGGGTGGCCTGCCGAACCGCGGGCGGCCTGGGAGCTTCCGGCGTACTGGCGATGGCTTTTCCGCTGCACGCTCCGGGGAAACCGGAGAAGTCGCGGGTCGACGAACTGCAGGCTGCGGGGCTGCCGACGCTGGTGGTGCAGGGGGAGCGGGACCCGTTCGGGACGCCCGAGGAGTTCCCGCCGCTCACCGAGATGGCGGTGGTGCCGGATGCCGACCATTCCTTCAAGGTTCCGAAGCGGGCCGAGCTCGATCAGCAGGAGACCTACGACCTGCTGATCGAAGCGGTGTTCGAATGGGTGATCCGCGAGGTGTCCGGATAACGACCGGCCGAACGGCGGGAATGCCCCCGCGACCGGGCGTGTTGTGACGAACATGATGGCGACGAGAGTGGCTCCGGAGCGGAGTACTGGGAAGTCACCGGTATTCTCGATCACGATGCCGACTCCCACCACGACCGAGACACCCGAGCAGCGCACCGCGCGGTTCGAGCGCGAAGCCCTGCCGTTCCTGGACCAGATGTACGCCGCGGCGATGCGGATGACCCGTAATCCGTCAGACGCCGAAGACCTGGTGCAGGACACGTTCGCGAAGGCGTACAGCTCCTTCCACCAGTTCACGCCGGGCACCAACCTGAAGGCGTGGCTGTACCGGATCCTGACGAACACGTTCATCAACGGATACCGCAAGCGGCAGCGTCAGCCGACGCAGTCACCGACCGAGGAGATCGAGGACTGGCAGCTCACCGCCGCCGAGTCGCACACTCCCGGCGGGCTGAAGTCGGCCGAAGCGGTCGCGCTGGAGCACCTGCCGGACTCCGACATCAAGTCCGCCCTGCAGGCCATCCCGGAGGACTTCCGGCTGGCCGTGTACCTGGCGGATGTCGAGGGTTTCGCATACAAGGAGATCGCCGAGATCATGGGCACTCCGGTCGGGACCGTGATGTCACGGTTGCACCGCGGCCGGCGCCAGCTCCGTGACCTGCTCGGCGACTACGCCCGGGACCGTGGCCTGATCCCCGCCTCGGACGAGAGTACGGACGCGGCGACGTCGGACGCCGACGCGACCGCGCAGAAGGAGGAGTCGTGAGCTGCGGCGAGCCCCACGACGTCGACTGCGGAGAGATCCTGCAGCGGGTGTACGTCTTCATCGACAACGAACTCGAGGACGCGAGTACCGACGAGATCCGGCAGCACCTCGAGGAGTGCGCCCCCTGCCTGGACGAATACGACCTGGAACGCTGCGTCAAAAAGCTGGTCCACCGCTCCTGTGGCTCCGACCACGCCCCCGACGCCCTCCGCCAGAAAATCCTCCTCCGCCTCACCCAAATCCAGGGAGAAACAACCATCACCACCACGGATTGAATTCACATCCGATCAGATGGAGTGTGTGGTGAAGGTGTAGCTGTGGAGTTCACCGCGCCGGAGTTTCTCCAGGAGTTCCAGGGCGCGGGCCTCATGAACTACTGACGCTTTGTGGAGAAGTGCAATAGCGGTCTCGAGGTGTGCGGCCGCGGCGTCGTGCTCGCCGCGCACAGCCTCGATCATTGCGAGCTCCTCGTAGAAACGTCCTTCGCGGCCGTTGTCGCGTGACGATCGCGCCATCGGGAGCCCGGCCTCGATGTGACGGATCGCCGTCTCGTAATCGCCCTGGGCGGCGTGCGCCATCACCAGTAGGTGGTGGCTCTCGCTCTGGAAGGTCGCGTCACCTGTCGGCTCTGCGACCCGCAGGCCGTCCTGTCCCATCCGCACGGCATCGTGAAACCGCCCGGCTTGCAGATGCGCGAAGCCCGCGTTCAGGTACCGCTTGAAGGCGGAGTACGTGTCGCCCGAGCGCGTGGCCAGCGCAATGCCCTGGCTGAAGACCTCGTCCGCTCGCTTGAAGTCACCCGCCCGGTCGTAGAGGCCGCCGAGGGCTGTGAGGGCCACTCCCTCCAACGTCGGGTCGCCGATCGCTCGGCTCAGGCGGAGCGCCTCCTCTCCGTACACCAAGGCGTCGTCGATCCTTCCGAGCAGGCCGAGCAAGTACGCGAGAGACGAGCAGCACCGCGCCTGGCCACCGAGGTCACCGATCGCGCGGAAGCTTGCGAGCGCCTCGACGATCCAGTCGGTCGCAGTGACAGCGTCACCGTTCTCTGCCAGGGGAATCGCTTTGTCGTGTTGGAGCCAGGCTGCTTCTTGATTCAGGCCGTGAAACTCCGCGAGTTCGATCGCGCCTTCGCTCAGCTCCCGCATTTCCTGCCAGCGGCGCCGCGATTCGTGGTACCCGAAATAGGCGAGTGCGAGCTCGGGAAACAATGTCGACCTGGCCAGATTCGAGCGCTGCGCCTGGCGGAAGCGATCCATCAGGTTGCGCTGCTCCGCGTCCAGCCAGCGCAACGCCGCGTCACGGTTGCGGAACGCCGGGACACGCGCGTCGTGAACGGTTGCCAACGGCAGCCTTGCGCTGGACGAGTGCGTGAGCCGCTGGCCGGCCCAACCCGCGGCGATGTAGAACTGGAGGCCTCGGGCAAGCACTTGATCGCGCTCGGCAGCGGTCATCGTCTGGTCGGCGATCTCCCGCCCGTAGGCGCGGATCAGGTCGTGCAGCCGATAGCGCGCCGGGGCGACGGAATCCAGCAGGTTCAGGTCGACGAGCCGCTCCAGGATCGCATCCGCCTGCCGCAGCGGAACGTCGAGCAGCGCAGCAGTGACCGCGGTCAGCAGGTCCGATCCGTCGGGAATGCTCAGCAACGGCAGGGCTCGTGCGGCCCGGCGGTCGAGCTCGCGGTCGCTCGCTTCCAGGAAACGCACCGAACTGGCGATGCTCGCACGGACGCCGGTCTCGTCGGAACCGAGGCTGTCGAGCCGCCGTTCCTCGTCCTGCAACAGATCCACGAAGTGCTGGATCGGCCAGGTCGGCCGGGTCGCGAGCCGCCCACCGATCAGGCGGACCGCGAGCGGCAGCCGACCCGAGAAGGTTGCCAGTACCTCGGCTGCGGCGGGCTCAGCAGCTACCCGCGTCGAGCCGATGACTTCGGTGAGGAGTTCGAGCGACTCGTTCGCCGACAACGCGTCGAGGCGGATCTGGCGGGCACCCGCCAGATCGACCAGCGATCCGCGGCTGGTGACGATCGCCGCGGAACCGGCCTTGCCGGGGAGCAGCGGCAGCACCTGCGCGGTGTCGGCGGCATTGTCGAGGACCAGCAGGACCCGGCGGCCGGCCAGCTGGGATCGCAGCAGGGCAGTGGATTCCGCGACATCCTCGGGGATCAGTTGGACGTCGACACCGAGGGACCGGAGCAGGTGCCGCTGCGCGTCGGCCGTGCTCATCGGGTCGCCCGGACCGTACCCGCGCAGGTTCAGGTAGAGATGCCCGTCGGGATAGCTGGCGGCGAGGCTGTGCGCGGCCTGGACAGCCAGGGTGGTCTTGCCGATGCCGCCCATTCCGGTGATGGCGACCAGGCCCACCGTGGTGCTGTCGATCCCCGGCAGGATCCTCAGAACAGTAAGTATCGCGTCCATCTGGGCACTGCGGCCGGTGAAGTCCGGCGCAGCGGGCGGAAGCTGCCATGGCATCGGATACCTCTCCGCAGAGGGCTGTGCATCCCTCGTTCGCCCGGTAGCGTTGGAAGGTTGGCCCTTGCCGCGGGCAACAGTGAGGAACTGTTCTGCTTCCTGCATTGTGAGATCAAGCGCTTTTGTGAGTGAACGAATGGTGTCCATTCGTGGCCGGCTGCGCGTGCCGCGTTCGAGCACGCTGATCGCCTGCTCGCTGAGCCCGGCCTTCTCGGCCAGAGCGGCCTGGGTGAGCCCGGCCCGGGTGCGGAAGGTACGGAGAAGATCACCCAGCGTTGCCCTGGACAACTCGGTCACCCTCCTCGCTCTTCGGATCCCACGCTGGATTCGGTCAGTACCGGAAAACTTCCGGGCCCAACTCTAGAGCGATCCGCCGACTGCTGGTCGTCGTTATCCACAGCAGGGCAGGGGAAGTGCTGCGAAAGAAGGTGTCGAGGCCCACAGTGATGCCTCTCCAACGACTGTTTGAAAGATAGCATTCGGTGCGCGGTTGAAGACTCTCCGAATACAGACCTCTGATAAAACTGGTCCGCTGTAAAGCTGTGACCAAATCGCAAAGACCCCGGATTTCTCCGGGGTCCTCGCTGTCAGTAGCCGCCTGGGTTCAGGCGTTCGGGCGCTTGCCGTGGTTTGCGCCCTTCTTCTTGCGTGCGCGGCGCTTGCGGCCGGTCTTGCCCATTTCTAAGCCTCCTTGAAACAACTGCAAAGAGTCACAGTCTCTCATACCATGCCCGATTGCTCATGTCCGCTGGCGGGTCACGGTTGGGCTTACAGTGTTTCGGCGCGACACGCTTGAGCAAAATTCAGACGAGTCAGCAGTGCGCTGTCTGCCCCCCTGGACTCACCGGAATCGGGAGCCCAAGACACTACGCCGCTGATCGGAGGTGACTTATCATGACTGCAGCCAACTGGGAGTGGTGAACTCTGACCTGAAGGCGTGAGATGACCAAGACGTTGCACCGATCGGCGCTACGCCTCCTGGTGACGATGGTTGCCGTCGTTGCTCTCGCCGTCTGGATCTACGCTCTGCGTCAACAGACCGACTATTCAACGGTCGTTCAACTGTGCGTGGTCGTGCTGGCAGCAAGTACCCTTCGTTTTCCCCATGGTCCGGCGCGCGGCGCAACGTTGGCGTCGATCGTGACCATGTCGGTCTATGTCATCAGCGGCCCGGCGGCTGCGGTCGTGGTCGCCGGTGTGGGTGGCCTGATGCAACCGCGCGACGTTCCGTTGATGAAGCGCGTCCACAACACATCGCAACGCATCCTGTCCGCCGGCGGCGGCGCCCTAGCGTACTTCCTCCTCGACGGCCCGGTTGGCGAGGCTGTCTTCGCTCATCCGTTTCACGCCATCCTCGGTGTGACCGTGGCCGGTGTCGTGCATCAGTTCGTCAACGCCGTGCTGATGTGCCTGGTGCTCAGCCTCGAACGCGGAATCACGGTGGTGATCTCCTTCTTCCGGGAGGTCGTCGCGCCAACTGCCTTGCCGATGCTCGGCTACGGATTGCTCGGCGTCCTGATGGCCGTGGTCTGGCTGGGCGGTCTCGGGATCCTTGCCGGCCTGCTGGTGATGGTGCCGCTGGTGGTGGCGCGGTGGGCGCTGACCCAGGACGAAGCCGAACGCGCGGCCCAGGCGGCCGCGATGCGGGCGTTCATCGAAGTCATCGAGACGAAGGATCTCTACACCCGCGGCCACTCGGAGCGAGTCAGCCAGGGCGTCGGTCTGTTGGGGCGCTACCTGCAACTGGCTGCCGATCGACAGCAGGCCCTGGAACACGCGGGCCTGCTCCATGATGTGGGGAAGGTCGGAGTGCCGACGAGCATCATCCGCAAGCCGGGCCGCCTCGACGACTCGGAGATGGACGCCATCCGGCTGCACCCGGCGCGCGGCGTCGAACTCATCGGGAACATCCCGTTCCTGGAGGAGGTCAAGTCCGCGGTCCTGCACCACCACGAGAAGTACGACGGAACCGGCTACCCGGCCGGTCTGAGCGGCACCAACATCCCGTACTTCGCCAGGATGATCGGGATCGTGGACGCCTTCGACTCCTTGACCTCGACGCGGTCGTACCGGCCGGCGCGGAGTGTGGAGGAGACCCTCGCGATCCTCGAGCAGGATCGCCTGACGCATTTCGATCCGGAGCTCGTCGACGCCTTCGTGCACGTCATCCGAACTCGTGGCTGGGTGGCCGCTGCCGAGCGGCAGCCGGCGCCGGACAGCAACGTCGACGCGACGATCGACCATGACGACCTGAGCCTCGGCAGTGGCGGCGGCGCGTCCGGTTCGGCGGCGGGGCCGACATGAGCACAGCCATCGGGTCGGGCAGCGACTCACGCGGGCTCGGAAGCGGTGTCGTGATCATCGGGGCCGGTACGGTCCTGGGCCTTGTCGCTCTGCTTCTGACCCTTCGGAGCGGTGTCACGAACTGGCCGTTCGTGGCTGCCTTCGGGTTGCTGATCGCGGTTGGCGAGATGGTGCAGTTCAAGGTCGATCGAAGCCGTAACCGGGCGCCGATCGCGACCAGCGCGGCTCTCGCCTACGCGACGCTTCGGGGGAACGGTCTCGACCTGGCCCCGGACGTCACACAGGTGATGGCGGTGACCTGGATAGCGACCTTGACCGGGCTGGTGCCGCGCGCGATCGCGGGCATGTCGGCCGACCTGGTGGTCGCCAACCGGCGGTTCATCTCGGTGGCCTGTGCCGCCGTGGTGTTCGCGGCTGTCGTTCCTGACGATCTCAACTGGGATCACTCCTGGACACACGCCATCCTGTTGCTCCTGGCGATGATCCTCGCGGTGCTGAGCGCCGGTGTGATCGACGCCCTGGTCGGCGCGGGACAGGCCACGGAACGCCTCAGCGTGCCGTTCCCGGCCGCGCTCCGCGATGAACTGGTGATCATGGGGCAGATCGGTATGGCCATGGCTCTCGGAGGCGTTCTGCTGTCCGCCGGGGCATCGTTGATCGGACTGTGGGCCGTGCCGCTCGTGGTGGTGCCGCTGTTGCTGACGCAGTTCGCGTTCCGTCGCTTCGCGTCTGCGCAGCGAACGTATCGGGCCACCGTCCGCTCGATGGCTCGGAGTACCGAGATCGCCGGCTTCAGCAGTCCCGGGCAGAACGTGCGTACGGCGACTCTCGCGGTGGCGATCGGGCATGATCTCGGGCTGACGCCTAATCGGATGGAGGCGTTGGAGTATGCCGCTTTGTTGTCGGGGGTGGGGCAGTTGGCGTTGGCGGATCCCAGTCCGGGTGGGGCCTCGTTGTTGCGGACTCGGGAGGAGCGGCAGCGGGCGGCGGAGATCGGGGCTTCGGTGATCGAGCGGTCGGGGGTGCTGGACCATGTCGCGGAGATCGTTCGGCACTCCAATGATCCGTATCGGCAGGGGCGGGCGAACAACTCCGATATCCCGGTGGAGAGTGGGATCGTGAACGTTGCCCTGGCCTACGAACAGCTGGTGGGTGAAGGGTCGGGGCAGTCGCCGGACAAGGCGATGGAGTCGATCGGGCTGGGGATCGGCGCGGAGTACGACCCGGTCGTGGTGGAGTCACTCCGCCGGATCGTCGGCCGCGGCTTCCGCTTCTGACGGTTCCTGGTCGGAGAGCTCGCGACTGGCTCTGGGGGAGAGGGACAGGAGGGCCGGTGTGCCCGCGCAGGGCTCTAAGGCGTCCCAGACGGGAGCTGTGGGGCTCGGGACCCGGCCGGAGGCGCCCATGCCGGCGTACAGCAGGAGGCCGGCGCCCGCTGCGATCAGGACGTCGCCAGGGCTGACCGCCTGACCCAGACCGGGCAGAGCGACGGGTACGACGTCCCCGAGCCACCGGAGCCTGGTCGCAGCGTCGGCGATCTCGTGGCGAGGGTCGGTGACCGTCGCGTCGCCGACCCCGGCGCGCGTCAACGCCTGCAGGGAGACCGGCATCGCGCCGTTCAGCGCCACGACGATCGCGTTGCTGAAGAACCCCAGCGCGAGCAGACCGACGCCGGGATGCCGGAGGTTCATCCGTAGGAACACACCGATGCAGACCGCCGAGCCGATCAGTCCGACCGGGTACGCCGTACCTCCGAAGAGCGATCCGAGCAGTTGCCCGATCGCGGCCGCGGCCAGCCAGTGCACGCCGCTCAGCGTGTTGTCGGCGAGGTGCCCGAAGCGGCCGCCGGTCGCGAGTGCCGTCCCGGCGGCGAGCACCATGACGAGGAGGACCAGCAGCACGGGTGAGATTCTGCCGAATCAGGAGCCCGAAACCGGGCAAGCTCATCCCGTAGCGTGTCGACTTAACCGCAAAAAGTGACGGCGGCCCGGATGTTCCGGACCGCCGCCACCCTAAAGCTGCCACCCACGACTCAGGACTTGGCGGTCGCCGCCCCGCCCTCGTCGAGGATCTCCGGCAGGTCCTCGACCCCGGGGTCACCACGGTCCGCGGTGTAGTCCGTCGGGTGCGTGGTGTCCTGACCGTCCGGCACCTTGAGCGCCCGCAGCACGACCGTGCACACGACCACGACCAGCACGTTCAGCACGAACGCCGTCAGGGCGATGTACGCCGGTGTGTTGGTGCCCGGGATGTTCGCCAGCGATCCACCGAAGTGCTTCTTGGTCGCCGGGTTCACCACGTTGTACGCCGAGACGGTGCCGAACACCATCGCGACGGCCCAACCGATCAGCAGCGCGTACCGGTGGAACCAGCGCGTGTACAGACCGACCACGATCGCCGGGAACGTCTGCAGGATCCAGATACCACCGAGCAGCTGCAGGTTCAGCGCGATCGTCTTGTCCATCCCGAGCACGAACACCAGCGCGCCGACCTTCACCAGGAGGGACGCGAGCTTGGACACCTTGGCTTCTTCGGCCGGCGTCGCGGACGGCTTGATGAACGCGCGGTAGATGTTGCGGGTGAACAGGTTGGCGGCCGCGATCGACATGATCGCCGCCGGCACCAGCGCGCCGACCGCGATCGCCGCGAACGCGATCCCGGCGAACCAGGACGGGAACTCCTGGTCGAACAGCCGCGGGATCGCCAGCTGCGGGTTCGCCAGGCCGTCCAGGCCCTTCACGTTGACGTTCGCCTTGATCGCCATGAAGCCGAGCAGGGCGAGCAGACCGAGCAGCAGTGAGTAGGCCGGGAGGATCGCCGCGTTCCGCCGTACGACGTTGCGGGTCTTCGTCGACAGGACGGCGGTCACCGAGTGCGGGTACATGAACAGTGCCATCGCGGAGCCCAGCCCCAGCGTCCAGTACGACACGTAGCCGGCGTCGCCCGGGATGAACGACCCGGTCGGCTTGCCGGTCACCGGGTTCGGCTTGGCCATCTTCTCCTGCGCCGCGTTGAAGATCCCGTCCCAGCCGCCGAGCACGTGCGGCAGGTAGAAGATCGCGACCAGGATCACGACGTAGATCAGGAAGTCCTTGACGAACGCGATCATCGCCGGAGCCCGCAGACCCGACGAGTAGGTGTACGCCGCGAGCACCGCGAACGCGATCAGCAGCGGCAGGTCCTTGGCCAGCGTGTTGTTGCCGCCGAGGCCCATGGTCTCGAAGACCGCCTGCATACCGACCAGCTGCAGCGCGATGTACGGCATCAGGGCCAGGATGCCGGTCAGCGCCACCGCCAACGAGAGCAGCTTGCTGCCGTACCGCCCGTGCACGAAGTCGGCCGGCGTCACGTACCCGTGCCGGTGCGAGACCGACCACAACCGGGCCATGAAGATGAACACGATCGGATAGGCGACGATCGTGTAAGGGACCGCGAAGAAGCCGCTGATGGCACCGGTCGCGTACATCGCGGCGGGCACCGCGATGAAGGTGTACGCCGTGTAGAGGTCGCCACCGAGCAGGAACCAGGTGATGAACGTGCCGAACCCACGACCGCCCAGACCCCACTCGTCGAGGTTGTCGAGACTGCCGTTGCTCCGCCAGCGGGCCGCCATGAAGCCCATCGCGGTGACACCGGCGAAGATCACCACGACGATGATCAACTGCACCCAGTCGACCTTGGTGTTCACTGGCCGTCCTCCTTCTCGGGGTCACCCAGTCCCTGGGCCGCGCGGCGCTTGCGCTCCTCGGCGCGCACCAGGCGGTAACTGATACTGACCAGGACCGCGGACAGGAACACCCAGAGCAGCTGGTACCAGTAGAAGAACGGGAAGCCCCACAGATGCGGGTCTTTCTTGGCGTACGTCGGAACCAGCAGCGGTACGACGACCGCAGCGATCAGGAGCACACCGGAGATCCAGTACGCGGGTTTCACCGCGGACAATCGGGACACTGCAAACCTCCTCGGGACACAGCAGGCGCAACGGAGCACGCTACCGTTCGTCCGGACAAGCGACCAGACCTTCAGGATTGATCATGGATAACGAACGCGCATGGTTCGTACGGCGCGTCGTGCTGTCCGTGTTGTTCCTCGTCATCGTTGCCGTGCCGCTGTATCCGGAACTGTTCGGTCTGGATGAGGTGACGCCGTTCACGCAGCTCGCCGCCTTCCGTCCCCAGGGCCTCGTCGTGGTCCTGGTGCTGGCGCTGCTGATGCTGATCCGGCGCGGCTGGCGGATCGCCGCGACGATGGTCGCCGTCCTCGCACTGGTCGGTACGGCGCTCACCATGCCGCGCCAGTTCTCGCACGCGCGGCCCGCGCCGGCCGGGTCGAGGGTGCTGACCATCATGGTCGCCAACGTGCTCGGCGGCGGGGCGCGCGCCGCGGACGTCGCGCAGGTGATCCGGGACCGCAGGCCGGACCTGGTTTCGTTGCCTGAGGCACAGGTCGACGTACGGGAGGAGATCCGGGCGCAGCTGCAGGACCAGCAGTACAAGGGGTTCACGGTGCAGTCGAGCGAGGCGGCGCCGAGTGCGACGAGTGTGCTGGTGTCGGCGGCACTCGGCGACGTGTCGTTCGCGTCCGAGCCCGGGACGACGTTCGGGAACATCGTCGTGACCGGTGGGAACCTCGGCGCGATCCGGCTGATCGCGTACCACGGCTACCCGCCGCTGCCGGACGCGGTCACCACCTGGAAGCACGACCTGCAGAAGGTACGGCAGTGGTGCACGCAGGACCCGCCGACGGTGATCGCGGGCGACTTCAACGCGACCGTCGACCACGCGGACTTCCGGCACGCGCTCGGCGGTTACTGCCGCAGCGTCGGCCCGTCCGTCGGCGATGGACTGCAAGGCACCTGGCCGGCCGACCAGCCGGTGATCCTGCGGACGCAGATCGACCACGTGGTCGTCTCGCGCCGGTTCGAGCCTGGGCGGTTCACGACGTACCCGATCCAGGGGACCGACCATCGGGCCGTCGTGGCGACGGTCGCGCTGCTTGCTTAGGAGGTCGTGGTGGCCGGGCGGTAGATGTACGGCTGTGAGGCCTGGACCGCTTCGGTGAGCATCAGCAGCAGGTCTGCGCGGGCCTCGATCGGGCGGCCGAAGAGCTCGTCGTCGCCGGGGATCGGGAAACCCTTCACGCCGATCGCGAGCTGGCTGAGCAGGACGTGCAGTACGCCGCGGGCGTTGAACACCGAGGGCGACGGCCACTCCGGCAGCGTCTCGTGCATCAACGGCTGCTGGCCGGCGGTCGCCGCGATCGGCTTCAGCCAGCGCTCGAGCTCGTCGCTGCTGAGCATGTTCCGGTGCAGGATCGTCATCACGGCGTGGGCGACGCGGTCGTGTTCCTCGTGCACCCAGCGGTACGGCGTGTCCTTGACGATCCGGTCCGCGAGGACGTCGAGCAGTGCGCGCAGCACCCCGGCGTCGCAGTGCCGGGATCTGGCCAGTGCTCCGATCGCGTCCGCTCCGTGCGCCACCGCGTGCGCCCATCCGCATTCGCCGACGTATCCGCGCAGGTCGCGTTCGCGCAGCAGCCAGGTCGCCAGCCGGTCGCCCCACCGCATCACGACCTCGTCGTGCACCAGGAACTCGGCGTTGTCGCGGTGGATCACCTCCGCCAGCGTCAGCGCGGTGAACGAGCGACGGAAGACCGTGTCCGTACCGTCCTCACCGAGACCGTAGTTCAGCCCGGCGCACAGACCGTCGCCGAAGCCCGGCAGCAGGTCGTCGTACACCCCGCGCTCCAGCCAGGTGGCGAGCGTCGGGTAGGCGAGCGCGTCCCGGACCTGCGGGTTGGTGCTGGCGAGCCCACGGACGAGCTCCTCGGTGAGTTCGGTCAGCGTACGGTCGTGCGGTACCGCGTAGTCCGCGGCCATCACGTCCTGCCAGTACGTCGACTCCACCCGAGGCATCCTTTCACGTCGTCCGGGACCACCTGCTGGTCCCCTGCGTGCTGCGCGGCACCAGGCGGCGCATCTCGCTGCACCGGTGCAAAGGTCACGATGCTCCGCATCGAGCCCTTCGCCCCGGCACACCGAGCTACACCGCCTGGCACCTGCTCGCGACTGCAGCGGACCAGCAGGTGGTCCCTGCTCAATCAACACCTTCAGGCACCCACTTGTCGAGCGGACCACCGGGGTGGGTGGTACAAGCTCGTCGGTAGCATCAGGGGGTGCCGTCTTTGACCGATGTGGCGCGCAACCACACCACGCTCGACCAGGCCGACCTGGACCGCTTGCAACTGCTCGTCTCGGACTGGCAGATGCTGGCCGATCTGTCGTTCGCCGACCTCGTCCTCTGGCTCCCCGACACCGAGGGACTGGGGTTCTGGGCCGGTGCGCAGATGCGGCCGACGACCGGACCGACGGCGTACATGGACGATATCGTCGGCAGCTTCATCCCGCGCGGCCGCCGGCACCTGCTGGACCAGGCCTACGACGGCGGCCGGATCTGCCGCGAGGGCGACCCGGAGTGGCGCGACGACGTCCCCGTCCGGGTCGAGACGATCCCGGTACGCCGGGGTTCCCGCGTGATCGCGGTGATCGCGCGGAACACCAACCTGCTCGGGGTCCGGACCCCGTCCCGGCTGGAGATCGCGTACCTGCAGAGTGCGACCGACCTGGCCCGGATGATCACCGACGGCATCTTCCCGTACGGCGGGGAGCGCCTGCTGTCCACCACTCCACGGGTCGGTGACGGCTGCATCCGGGTCGATCGGCACGGAATGGTGACGTTCGCGAGCCCCAATGCGTTGTCGGCGTACCGGCGAATGGGACTGGTGACCGATCTGGTCGGCAGCCGGCTGAAGGACATCACCGCCGACCTGCTGCATTCCGGACACAAGGTCGACGACGTGCTCGCGTCGGTGGTGACCGGGCGGGCCGCCCAGGAGATCGAGATCGAGAACTCCGACGCCACGCTGTTCCTGCGGGCGATCCCGCTGCGCGCGGACGGCGCCCACGTCGGCGCACTGATCCTGCTCCGCGACGTCACGGAGCTGCGCAGCCGGGAGCGGGAGCTGGTCACCAAAGAGGCGACCATCCGGGAGATTCATCATCGCGTCAAGAACAACTTGCAGACGGTCGCCGCGTTACTCCGGATGCAGGCCCGAAGGATCACGGTCGGCGAAGGACAGGCCGCGCTGGCCGAAGCGGTCCGGCGGGTCGGGTCGATCGCGATCGTGCACGAGACGCTGTCGGAGTCGTTCGACGAGCACGTGGACTTCGACGACGTGGCGGACCGGGTGAGCGCGATGGTCGCGGACGTGTCGACGGTCGCGACGTCGGTGGAGACGCGGCGCAGCGGGACGTTCGGCGTACTGGACTCCGAAGTCGCCACTCCGCTCGCGATGGTGCTGACCGAGCTGATGCAGAACTCGGTGGAGCACGCGTTCAGCACCCGCGACGGCGGGGAGGCCAGCGGCACGATCGAACTGATCGCCGAGCGGTCGGTCGGTCGGCTGCACATCGACGTCCTCGACGACGGCAAGGGACTGCCGACGAACTTCGACACCGAACTGTCCGGGAACCTGGGCCTGTCGATCGTCCGCACCCTCGTGATCGGGGAACTGGACGGCACCCTGGCCTTCGGCAATCGTCACGACGGCCGCCCCGGCACCCAGGTCACGCTCGACATCCCGGTCAAAGACTGACGAATCAGTCACCTCGGGAACGCCCGAATGAATGTCAGCGACTTGCTACACACTGTGTCCACCCGGTCCGTACCTCCCCTACGATGACCTCACAGTTCCCCGACCAAGAAGGCTTTGCCGATGGCGACCTCAGACGCTCCGGATCCCACTCCGAGCTTCGACACTTCCCAACCGACCATCGCTCGCGTCTACGACGCTCTGCTCGGCGGTAAGGACAACTTTGCCGCCGACCGCGAAGGGGCGGCGATGTACCTGCAGTACGTGCCGGATGCCGGCCGCTGCGCGATCGAGAACCGTGAGGCCCTGGTGAAGGGCGTGCACTACCTCGCCCGCGCGGCGGGGATCGACCAGTTCCTCGACATCGGCAGCGGTCTGCCGACGCAGAAGAACACCCACGAGGCGGCGCAGGAGGTCAATCCGAACGCGCGGGTGGTGTACGTCGACATCGACCCGATCGTGCTCGCGCACGGCCAGGCGCTGCTGGCCACCAACGACAGCACCATCGTGGTCACCGCCGACCTGCGCGAACCGCAGTCGATCCTCGACAACGAGGAGATCAAGCAGCACCTGGACTTCAGCCGTCCGATCGCGCTGATGATCGTCGGCATCCACATGCACTTCCACGACGACGAGAAGCCGGACGAGTGGGTCCGCACCCTGATGGATGCGCTGCCCGCCGGCAGCTACCTGTTCATCACCGACTTCGTCGACACCGGTGAGCCGCTCCAGAAGAACATGGAGCGCGCCGGCCTGGAGAGCCTCGGCAACGGCTGGATCCGGACCCCGGAGCGGATCGAGCAGCACTTCCTCGGACTGCCGCTGGTACCTCCGGGCCAGGACTTCCTCGCCCGCTGGTTCCCGGAGGAGCCTGACGCCGACGTTCCGGACGCGGAGGAGCTGCAGCCCTGGCAGCGGATCCTGATGGCTGGGATCGCCAAGAAGGCGTGAACGACTCGCTGCGCCGTGCGTGCGCGTACCGCTACGGCACAACGCGCGCGCACGGTGTGGTGAGATGCTCCAAGCCGGTGGGAGGTAGGTGTGACCGAGTCGGGCGCGCAGAGCGGGCCGACCGCGCTGCGCATCATCCTCGGAGCGCATCTCCGCCGGATGCGGGAGGCCGCCGGTTTCAGCCGGTCGGAGGCAGGCTGGGAGATCCGCTCCTCGGAGTCCAAGGTCAGCCGGATGGAGCTCGGCCGGGTCGGCTTCAAGGAACGTGACGTCAACGACCTGCTCTCGTTCTACGGCCTGGACGACGCCGAAGAACGGGAGCGCTTGCTCGCCCTCGCTCGCGAGGCGAACAACCCCGGCTGGTGGCACCGGTACGGCGACGTGCTGCCGAGCTGGTTCCACTCGTACCTGGATCTCGAGTCCGCTGCCTCCATGATCCGTACCTACGAGCTGCAGTTCGTCCCAGGGCTGCTGCAGACGGAGGAGTACATCCGCGCCACCGTCCAGCTCGGTCGGGGCGTGGTTCCCGCCAACGAGGTCGACCGGCGGGTCGCGCTCCGCGTCGGTCGGCAGGCCGTTCTGACCAACCCCGACCCGGCGCGGCTCTGGGCCGTGCTCGACGAGTCGGCGCTGCGCCGGCCGATCGGTGGCGAGAAAGCGCTCGTGCGGCAGATCGAGCATCTGATCGACATGACGCAGCTGCCTCATGTCACGCTGCAGGTGATGCCGTTCACGATCAGCAGCAATTCCGGGTCCGCGGGTGCGTACAGCATCCTTCGGTTCGCGGAGCAGGATCTGCGGGACATCGTGTACATCGAGCATCTGACCAGCGCGCTCTACCTGGACAAGGTCGAGGACCTCGATCAGTACACGGAGACGATGGAAACCCTCTGTGTCGCGGCGCCGAAGCCGAACAAGACCCGTGACTTCCTGGCCGGCATCCTCAGGACCATGGGCGCTGCTCCGCGCTCCTTCGCCGTTCCGGCGGTCGACGCGCCGCTGCCGTCGGCTCCCGCGCGCTGAGCGGGCAAGCGCAGCGGGGAAACACAAAGGCCCCGCGGACAGTCCGCGGGGCCTCGAGAGGACTTGCTCAGGCGGTACGAATGCGCTGGCGGGCGTTGCGGCGCTTGAGAGCGCGGCGCTCGTCCTCGCTCAGGCCGCCCCAGACACCGTGGTCCTGGCCGGCTTCCAGTGCCCAGGCGAGGCACTGCTCACGCACGTCGCAGCGACGGCACACCTGCTTGGCCTCCTCGATCTGCATGATCGCGGGCCCGGTGTTGCCGATGGGGAAGAACAGTTCCGGGTCCTCGTCGAGGCATACGGCCCGGTGGCGCCAATCCATGGCGGATCCCATCTCTCTCAGTAGTTGACGTATGCTGCCGGGTAGGTCTGTGCCCGATCAGCGGTGTTGTACTCGTGGTTCGTTTCGCACGGCGGGGGTGCTGGCGTGCGAACTGCGGATCTCAACACTTCTGTGGTCTTCTGTGGCCAGTGTTGTGAACGCGTTCACGAACGACTCCATGTTCCCAATCTCAGTCTTGTGAAACAAGGGTTCTGGAGTTGTCGATCAGATCACAACACTTCCTTAACACTCCGAACCGGCACTCAGCGGTTCTCTTTATCCGGTTATCGGACGAGGAGATCCATCTGCGAGCACCCGTTCACTGCAGGTAACCGTTCCAACTGCCCTTTGGTTACGCACAACCTCAAAACCCTGTGGGGCCGGGGCTACCGCGCACCGCATCGGGTGCGCACAGGTCCGACGTACCCGAAAGGCCCCGGGACCATGTGGCACTAAGCTGGCGAAGTGCCGACCGACTCCCCAGTTGCCGCAGTCCCGAGACCGCTCAAGCTAGCCGCGGCAGTGGTCGCTGTGGAAGGGCTCGCGCTCATCGTTCTGGGAATTGCCGAAGCCTTCACCATTCACGGCTCCCGGCTGGTGCTCGGCCTGACCACGACCGGCTTCTTCGTCGTGTACGGCGCCGGCCTCGGTTTCGTTGCCCGCGGCCTGTCGAAGGCGGCGCGGTGGAGCCGTGGGCCGACGGTCTTCGCGCAGCTGATCCAGTTACTGGTCTCGTACAGTTTCTGGGGCGGATCGACCACGATCGTCGCCGTCGCGCTCGCGGTGCTGGCCGTCGCGGTGCTGATCTGCGTGTTCCAGAAGGCCTCCACCGAGGCCCTGGCCGATGGTGCGACCAACGATCACCCGGTGCTCTAGGCCGGTTTACTCCTTCAGCAGGCCCGTCCGGAGCTCGGTGAGCGTCCGGGCCAGCAGCCGGGAGACGTGCATCTGCGAGATCCCGATCTCCTCGGCGATCTGGGACTGCGTCATCCCGCGGAAGAACCGCAGCGTCAGGATCCGCTTCTCGCGGGTGTCGAGCTGTGCGAGCAAGGGTTTGAGCGACTCCCGGTACTCGACGCTCTCCAGCGCCTCGTCCTCGCCGCCGAGCCCGTCCAGGACCGTGGTGGCGTCGGTCTCGTTCTGGTCGGGAGCGTCCAGGGACAAGGTGTTGTACGCGTTCGCGGACTCCAGACCCTCGATCACCAGGTCCGGCGAGAGACCGAGTCGCTCGGACAGCTCGGCCACGGTCGGTGCCCGGCCGAGCTCCTGGGTCAGCTCGGCGGTCGCCGCGGTCAGTGACAACCGCAGCTCCTGCAGCCGCCGCGGCACCCGGATCGCCCAGCCCTTGTCCCGGAAGTAGCGCTTGATCTCGCCGAGGATCGTCGGCGTCGCGTACGTCGAGAACTCGACCCCGCGGTCGGAGTCGAACCGGTCGACCGCCTTGATCAGCCCGATCGTCGCGACCTGCACCAGGTCGTCGTACGGCTCGCCGCGGTTGCGGAACCGGCGGGCCAGGTGCTCCACCAGCGGCATGTGCAGCGCCACCAGGCCGTCCCGCGCCGCGGCGTAAGCCGGATCGCCCGGACCGGACGCCGCCGCCATCCCGCGAAACAGCTCGGCCGTACGCGTCCGCAGCTGATTGGACTCCTGGGCCTCGCCCAGGGTGGCCTCGTCGGTCACGCGGTTTCCGTCGCCGTGGCGGTTGCGGTCACGGTGATGGTCAGTCGGCCGTCGATGGTTTCGGCGGCGGCCGACTCCACGAGGGCGGTCAGCACCGTCCAGCCGAACGAGTCGGTGTCGGGCGTCCAGCCGTTCGGTACCACCGCGCTGGCCCGCACGGTCAGCTGCGGGGGAGCGATCTCGAAGACGCAGTCCAGCACGCCGTCCGAGGCCTCCGGCAGCAGCAGCGCGCACGCCTCGTCGACGGCGATCCGCAGATCGTCGATCGCGTCCAGGGTGAAGTCGTTGCGAGCCGCGAGATTGCCGACCACGGATCGGGGTACGGCGATGTACGCACTGTCCGCCGGAATACTCAGGCGGACCTCAGCGGCTCGTCCGGTACTGCTCACGTCATCTCCCTCGTATCGGCCCACCACGCCGACCATCATCCAACAGTACTTTTGGCCGCGCCTTCGGCACGGCGTGGTCATGGGGCTGTGACTCCCGGTCTTCCCTCGTCGCTCCGGTCGCTGCGCTCCCTTCCCTCGTCGCTCCGGTCGCTGCGCTCCCTTCGCTCCTCAGTCCAGACCGGGAGGCCCCATGACCTTACTCAGGCGTGCTCGTGTTCGGAGCGGAGCCTGGCGAGGAAGGTCTTGGTGCGCTGGTGCTGCGGATTGCCGATGACGCTCTTCGGCGGGCCGGACTCGACGACCACGCCGCCGTCCATGAAAACGACGGTGTCCGCGACGTCGCGGGCGAAGGCCATCTCGTGGGTGACCACGATCATCGTCATCCCGTCGGCGGCCAGCTCCCGCATCACCGCGAGCACCTCACCGACGAGCTCCGGGTCGAGGGCCGAGGTCGGCTCGTCGAACAGCATCAGCTTCGGCTGCATCGCCAGCGCCCGCGCGATCGCCACCCGCTGTTGCTGCCCACCGGACAGCTGCGCCGGGTACGCCGCGCAGCGGTCGCCGAGGCCGACGCGCTCGAGCAGGTCCCGCGCCCGGGCCCGGGCCTGCTTCTTCCCCTCTCGCTTGACCTGGGCCGGCGCCTCCGCGACGTTCTCGATCGCGGTCATGTGCGGGAACAGGTTGAACCGCTGGAAGACCATCCCGATCTCGCGGCGCTGGGCCGCGATCTCCTTGTTCTTCAGGCGGTACAGCCTCCCGTCGCGGTCGTCGTACCCCATCAGCTGGTCGTCGACCCAGATCCGGCCGCCGTCGATCGTCTCGAGCTGGTTGATGCAGCGCAGGAAGGTCGTCTTGCCGGAACCGGAGGGCCCGAGCAGACACACCACCTGACCGCGCTCGACGTCCAGGTCGATGCCCTTCAGTACCTCGTTGTGGTGGAAGGACTTGCTCACGTTCACCGCGTGGACAAGGGGCATCACGCACCTCCTGCACCGGCCGGCCGGGCGGCCCGCGGGGCCTTGGTCCCGAAGCCGCGACCGAAGCGCCGCTCGAGGAAGAACTGCCCGACCATCAGCACACTCGTCGCCGCCAGGTAGTACAGCGTCGCCGCGACCGCGATCGGGAAGGTCTTGTAGAAGTTGCTGCCGATCGACTGCAACTGGTAGAACAGCTCGCCGATCACCGGGACGGCCAGCAGCAACGAGGTGTCCTTCAGCATCGCGATCGTCTCGTTGCCGGTCGGCGGCACGATCACGCGCATCGCCTGCGGCAGCACGACCCGGCGCATCACCTTGCCGCTGCTCATGCCGAGGGCCTCGGCTGCCTCGGCCTGGCCCGTGTCGACGCTCATGATCCCGGCCCGGGCGATCTCGGCCATGTAGGCCGCCTCGGACAGCCCCAGGCCGATGACACCGGCGGCGATCCCGGTGAACACCTGGTTCGCGTTCAGGTTGAAGAACCGCCAGTCACCGGACAGCCCCAGCCAGTCGATGATCTTCCAGTCGAACGGAATCCCGAAGTCGATGCCCTGCGGGAACAGGATGCCCAGCGTGCCCATCGTGAACAGCAGGATGTATCGCGGGATGCTCCGGAAGAACCAGGTGAACACCCACGACACCGCGGACAGGATCGGGTTGTCCGACAGCCGCATCACGGCCAGCAGGACGCCGCCCGCGACACCGACGATCATCGAGAGCGCGGTGACCAGCAGCGTGCCCTTGAGGAAGCCGTTGATCACCGGCGACTGGTTCATCGCCTTGAAGACGAAGCTCCAGTCGAACGCCTTGTTGGTGACCAGCAGGTGCACCAGCATCGCGACCAGGATCAGAATGACCGCGATCGCGACCCAGCGACCGGGATGCCGGACAGGTACGGCGTTGATCGCGCCCGGCCGCTCGGACAGTTCGTCCGCCGGCCGGGTCTTCGCATCGGTACTCATGATTCAGCTCACGGGTTGACGGCGAAGTTGGTGATCGCGCCGGATTCGTTGTTCCACTTCTGCAGCGTGGTCTTGTAGGTACCGTCGGTGTTCAGCGACTGCAGGGCCTTCACGACCGCGTCGGCGAACTGGGTCTCCGACTTCGGGATGACGTAGCCGTACGGCGCCGCGTCGTAGATGTCACCGAGCTGCTCGAGCTGGCCGTTGGTCTGCTTGATCGCGTCCAGCACGACGGGGGAGTCGGCCAGCATCGCGTCGGCCTTGCCGCTGACCAGGTCCGCGGTCGCCTGGTCCTGCTTCTCCCGGACCACCAGGTTGATCTGCGGCTTGCCGGCCGCCTTGCACTTGGCCTGCCGCTTCGGGATGTCGTCGTCGAGCTGCGTCGTACCCTTCTGCACCGCGACGGTCTTGCCGCACGCGTCGTCGGCGTTCACGCCCTTGGGGTTGCCCTTGGCGGTCGCCCACAGCGTGCCGGCGTTGAAGTAGCTGACCATGTTGACCTGCTGCTTGCGCTTGTCGTTGATCGTGAACGACGAGACGCCGACGTCGTACTTGCCGCTCTGGACGCCGGTGATGATGGTGTCGAAGCCGGCCGGCTGCCAGTCCACCGTGACGCCGAACTTCTGCGCCACCGCGTTGAACAGGTCGACGTCCATGCCGGCGACAGTCTTGCCGCCCTGCAGGAACTCGTTCGGCCGGTAGGTCGCGTCGACGCCGACGACGATCTTGCCGGCGGACTTGATCTTCGGCGGCAGCGCGGCCACCAGAGCGGGATCGGCACTCACCTTGGCGCTGGAGGGGGCGCTCGTCGGCGAGGTGGACGAACCACTTTCGAGGGAGTTCGAACCGCAGCCGGTGGCGGCGAGAACCAGGGCGCCGGTCAGCACCAGCGTCCTACGCAGGACAGACATCTAGGTCCTCCAAACCCGGGCACCGGTCGGCCCGGTGCCATGTGTCCGCATCTTGACACAGCGACCTGCGGGCAACGCACGGACCAACGGGGAATGGAGACCTATTCGTAGTCTGACGGCCGTCACGCTGCGGGCCGTCGAGTACCCGGACACGCAGCGTGACGATCTGCTAAGAGAACGACCAGTAGAACGATCAGTCCGGCTCGACGTGGGTCGGGTCGAGGACCCGGCGCAGGAAGGTCCGGGTGCGTTCCTCGGCCGGGTTGCCGATCACGTCGGCGGGGGCGCCCTGTTCGACGATCACGCCGCCGTCCATGAAGACCACCCGGTCGGCGACCTCGCGGGCGAAGGCCATCTCGTGGGTGACCACGAGCATCGTCATCCCGTCCAGGGCGAGCTTGCGCATCACCGTGAGGACGTCGCCGACCAGCTCCGGGTCGAGCGCCGATGTCGGCTCGTCGAACAGCATCAGCGCCGGGTCCATCGACAGCGCCCGGGCGATCGCGACCCGTTGCTGCTGGCCACCGGACAGCTGCGCCGGGTAGGCGTCGATCTTGTCGCTCAACCCGACCCGCTCCAGGTTCGCGCGGGCGATCCGGTTCGCCTCCTCCGCACTGCGCTTCAGGACGGTGCGCTGGGCAACGGTGCAGTTGTCCACCGCCGACAGGTGCGGGAACAGGTTGAACTGCTGGAACACCATCCCGATCTGCTGCCGGGCCGCGTCCAGGTGACAGTCCGGATCGGTGAGGTCCTCACCCCGGACGATCACCTGGCCCTCCTGCGGTTGCTCGAGCAGGTTGACGCACCGGAGCAGCGTGGACTTGCCCGATCCGGACGGGCCGATCACGCAGACGACCTCGCCCTGCTCGACGGTGAAGTCGATACCGCGCAGGACGTGGTTGCTGCCGAACGACTTGTGCAGGTTCTTGATCTCTACCAGTGCCATGTCAGCGCGTCCTCGCAGTTCTGGCCTCGAGCCGACGGGCCAGGAGGCCCAGCGGCAGGGTGATCACCAGGTAGCAGAAGCCACAGACCACGATCGGGGTCAGGTTCGAGTCCGTGTTCGCCAGGTCACGGCCGAACCCGGTGAGCTCGTAACCGTCCGCGGCCACACCGATCATGAACACCAGCGAGGAGTCCTTCACCAGCAGGATCAGGTCGTTGGTCAGCGGCGGCAGCACGATCCGGAACGCCTGCGGCAGCACGATCTTGCGCATCGCCAGCCCGGCCGGCATCCCGAGCGAGCGGGCCGCCTCGACCTGCCCCCGCGGGACCGCCTGGATGCCGGCCCGGATCACCTCGGCCATGTACGCCGACGCGACGATCCCGAGCGCCAGCCACACAACGCCGTACGGGTCCCAGGGAATCGTCATCCCGGGGAACGCCAGCGGCAGCAGGCTGAACGCGATGAACACCACGATCGCCGGCAGTCCACGGAAGAACTCGATGTACGCCGTCGCGATCCACCGGTACGGGCCGACCTGGCTGAGTTTCATCAACGCCAGCAGGGTGCCGCCGGCCAGACCGATGACGAACGCACCGGCCGTGTACTCGAGCGTCTTCACCAGGGCCTTCAGGACGCCGTTCTCGAACGTCGACTTGATGAACTCCGGCCGGAAGAACACGTCGGCGATCTGGTGCCAGTTCGCACTGAACGCCGCGGCCAGGATCAGGACGACGAGGATCGCGTACTGGATCCAGCGGGAGCGCCGGGCCCGCTGCCGCGGGCTCAGCCCCTTCCGCTCAACTGTGTCGGTCTCCGTCGAGGTACTCACTTCGCCGGCTCAACCCCGAACCACTTCTTGTAGATCTCGTTGTACTTGCCGTCCGACTTCGCCGCGGTCAGCAGGTCGTTGAACTTGGCCACCAGTTTCGGGCCGCTGCCGTCCTTGAGCGCGCCGAAGCCGTACTGCTCGCCGGTGTCGAACTCGGCGACCACGGCCATGTCCGGGTTCTCCTTGACGAAGTCGTACAGCACGCCGTTGTCGTTGATCGCGGCGTCGACCCGGCCGGACTTCACATTGTTCTCCTGCAGCGCGAGGTCGTTGAACGGGATCACCGTGTACCCGTTCGCCGCGGACTTCTCGTCGGCGTACTTCTTGCCGGTGGTGTCGGCCTGCGCGCCGATCTTCTTGCCCTTCAGGTCCGCCAGCGTCTTGATGCCGGAGTCCTTCTTGGTCATCAGCACCTGGGTGGCGTCCATGTACGGCGCGGTGATGCTGATCGCGGCCTGGCGCTCGGGGGTGATGGTCATCGCGCCCATCCCCATGTCGCACTTCTTCGCCTGGAACGCGGCGCCGGAGGTGACCTGGGACCACTCGATGTTCACCACCTCCTGCTCGAGGCCGAGGTCCTTGGCGACCAGGTCGAGCAGGTCGACGTCGAAGCCGACGACCTTGGTGCCGTCCTTGTACTGGAAGGGCTTGTACGGCAGGTGGGTGCAGATGGTCAGTTTGCCGGGCTTGACCAGCGTGATGCCGGCCGCCTTGGCCTTGTCGTCGGAACCACCGCCGTCCGAACCACCACCACAGGCGGACAGCGTCAGAGCGAGTACGGCGGCCGCTGCGAAGGCCGCCCGTACGCGCGTGGTGCGGAGAGTGGGGACGATGTTCATCGCTAGTTCTCCTCGACAGGGGTTGTGAGTCCGAGAATCCTGGCACACCCGGGTTCCTGTGGGGCCCCTCACAGCAGACCAGTCGACGCTGTGGTTTACTCGTGGGCGACGGGTGACCCCCTGGCAACGGCGCCGTTCGACGCACCCTCATCGAACGCCCACCTCACCATTCCGCCTCGATTCCGCACGCTTTCCCGAAGGGTCCCCGCATGGTCGCCGAGCCGTTCTCGCCCGCTGTTCCCGCCACCGATCAGTACGCCGGTGATGCCGTTTTCGAACTGCATCGCGGCGGCAAGATCGAGGTCACGTCCTCGATCCATGTCAACGACGCCGACGATCTGTCCAAGGCGTACACGCCCGGCGTCGCCCGGGTCTGCACCGCGATCGCCGAGGATCCCACGCTGGTCCGGCGCTACACCTGGAAGTCGAACGTCGTGGCCGTCGTCACCGACGGCACCGCCGTCCTCGGTCTCGGCGACATCGGCCCGGCCGCATCGTTGCCGGTGATGGAGGGCAAGGCGCTGCTGTTCAAGGAGTTCGGTGGCGTCGACTCGGTGCCGATCGCGCTGGACTGCACCGACGTGGACGAGTTCGTCGAGACCGTCGCGCGGATGGCGCCGACATTCGGCGGCATCAACCTGGAGGACATCTCCGCGCCGCGCTGCTTCGAGATCGAGCGCCGGCTCAAGGAGCGGCTCGACATCCCGGTCTTCCACGACGACCAGCACGGTACGGCAGTCGTCGTACTGGCCGCGCTGCGGAACGCGCTCCGGGTGACCGGGAAGTCGATCGAGAACATCCGCGTGGTGATCTCCGGCGCCGGCGCGGCCGGGGTCGCGTGTGCCCGGATCCTCCTGCAGGCCGGCGTCGGCGACCTGGCGGTTGTCGACAGCAAGGGTGTGCTGCACGAGGACCGCACGGACCTGAACCCGGTGAAGCTGTCGCTTGCCCGGGACACCAACACCGGCGGGATCTCCGGCCGGCTGGTCGACGCGCTCGGGGGCGCGGACCTGTTCCTCGGCGTCTCCGGCGGCACGGTGCCCGAGGAGGCCGTCGCGCAGATGGCCGACGACGCGATGATCTTCGCGCTGGCGAACCCGAACCCCGAAGTACACCCGGACATCGCGCATCGGCACGCCGCGGTGGTCGCGACCGGCCGCTCGGACTTCCCGAACCAGATCAACAACGTGCTCGCGTTCCCGGGGATCTTCCGCGGCGCCTTCGACGCGAACGCCTCGCGGATCACCGAGGGTATGAAGCTCGCTGCCGCCGACGCGCTGGCCGGCCTGATCGCCCCGTCTGACCTGCGCCCCGACTACGTGATCCCGTCCCCGTTCGACGCGCGCGTCGCCCCGGCCGTCGCGACCGCCGTCGCCACGGCCGCCGAGGCGGACGGGGTGGCCCGCCCGGTCTGAACCAGAGTGTTGCTGAGAGCAACTTCTCGGCATCTTTGGTTGTTTTCCGCCCGTTATCAAACGCTTCTTGGAAAGCTATTGACTTAACAAACTGCCACAGCCACCATTGGCGTGGTTTCGCCCGCCGGGCATTCCACACACGTACCGATGGTGGGAGACTTCTATGAAGCTCAGGACCGCATTCGGAGCGGCCGCGGCAGTCACTGCCGCGGCCCTCGCTCTGAGTGGGTGCGCGCCGCAGAGCAGTACGGCCGCGAAAGGCGGCGGCGCGGGCGATGTGAAGACGGTCAGGGTCTTCATCAGTGGCGACACGAACATCCAGAAGCTCTGGACCGACGACCTCGGTCCGGCGTTCGAGAAGGCCAACCCCGGCTACAAGGTGCAGATCACGCTCGACCTGCACGGCGAGCACGACGCCCAGACGATGGCGAAACTGTCGGCGTCGGTCGCCCAGAAGAAGGACCCGGGATTCGACCTGGTCGACGGCGGATTCGTCCCGAAGGCGTCGGCCGCGAACTTCCTCGAGCCGGTCGATGAGTCGAAGATCGGCACGCTGGCCGACATTCCGGCCGATGTCGTGAAGGCCGGCGGGACCGGCGGCCTTCCGTACCGCGGCTCCTCGGTACTGCTCGCCTACGACACGAAGACCGTCGCGGCCCCGCCGAAGACGCTCGACGAACTGCTCGCGTGGATCAAGGCGAACCCGGGCAAGTTCACGTACAACTCGCCGAAGTCGGGTGGTTCCGGCGGATCGTTCGTCGCGACCGTGCTCGACAAGTACGTCCCCGCCGACGCGCGGCAGAAGATGACGGTCGGCTACGACAAGAGCCTCGAGTCCACCTGGGACCAGGGCTTCGCGACGCTGCACGGCCTGAACCCGTACGTGTACCAGAAGGGCGTCTACCCGAACGGCAACCAGCAGGTGCTCGACCTGCTCGCGAACGGGCAGATCCAGATGGCGCCGGTGTGGTCCGACATGTTCACGACCGCGGTCGCGAACGGCGCGGTGCCTTCGACGGTGAAGGCCACGCAGATCTCCGGCCCGTCGTTCACCGGCGGTGCCGCGTACCTCGGCGTACCGGCCAGCAGCCCGAGCAAGGAGGCGGCCCTCAAGGTCGCGAACTTCGTGCTCCAGCCCGAGCAGCAGGCCCTGATCGTCAAGGGCATCTCGGGCTACCCGGCGATCTCATTGGACAAGCTGCCGCAGGAACTGCAGACCAAGTTCGCGAACGCCGACACGAACAACCTGCGTAAGGGCTACTTCGACTCGATGGTGAAGGACCTCAACAACCTCTGGGACCAAAAGGTTCCGGGCAAGTGACGGTAGAGGCCGAAACCCGGCCGGCCGTCGTCCGGCCCGCCGCCGCTGTTCGTGCGACGGCCGGCCGGACCCGCGGCTTTCTGATGGCGCTGCCGCCGATCGTGCTGATCGCGCTGTTCATCGGCTTCCCGGTGGTCCTCGCCTTCGGCTTCAGTCTCGGCTTCACCGGCGGCCTGAACCGGACCGTCGCGCTGATCGGCCAGAACGTGCACAGCGCGCGCGGCATCGTCCCGACGTTCGCGGCGTACGCCGAGATGTTCACCAACGCACGGTTCCTCGGTGACCTGTTCGTCACGGTGCTCATCACGTTCATCAGCACCACGCTCGTCGTGGTGCTCGCGATCGGCATCGGGCTGTACCTCAAGTTCTCGCCCGGGCTGCTCGGCAAGGTGCTCTCCACGCTCGCGGTGGTGCCGCTCTTCATCCCCGTGGTGATCGCGTCGTGGGCCATCCTCGGCTTCTACTCCGCGAACGGCTTCCTGCGCAGCGTGGCCGCGCAGTTCGGGCTCGGCTTCCCGGTGTGGTCGTACACGCTGGTGACGGTCGTCATCGGCTCGGTGTGGACGTCGCTGCCGTTCGCGACGCTGCTGGTCGCATCGGGTCTGCAAGCGGTGCCGCAGGCAATGATCGACGCCGCACGCGACGCCGGTGCGTCCTTCTGGCGGGTGGTGGTGAGCATCGTGGTCCCGATGGCCGGGGTGCCGATCATCATCGCGACCACGTTCACCGCGATCGGGGTGCTCGGCTCGTTCACGGTGCCGTACTTCACCGGCCCGAACTCGCCGAACATGCTCGGGGTCGACATGTCGAACTACTTCTCGTCGTTCAACCAGCCGCAGCAGGCCGTCGTGATCGCGTTCATCGTGTTCGCGATCGCATCCGGGATCGCGGCCGTATACGTGTGGGCGAACTTCCGCTCCGCCAAGGAAAGCGGGGCGGTCTGATGACCAAGGGTGTCTCCCGGGCGCTGACGGTCGTGTTCGCCGGCGTACTGGCGCTGTTCATCATCGGGCCGCTCGCGTGGCTGGCCGTCCGGGCGTTCGCGTCGAGCTGGACCTACCCGAACCTGCTGCCGGACGGCTGGACGCTGCGGTGGTGGAGCGTCGTGTTCAGCGAGCACGCGCTCGGGGTCGCCGTACAGAACTCGTTGTTCTTCGCGCCGATCACCGTGCTGGTCTCGGCGGTGATCTGCCTGCCGGCGGCCTACGCGTTCGCGCGCTTCGAGTTCCCGGGGCGGCGGTTCTTCCTGATCTCGGTGTTCGCGGCCAACGCGTTCCCGAAGATGGGGCTGTTCGTCTCGCTCGCGGCGTTGTTCTACGCGCTCAACCTGATGAACTCGATCCTCGGCATCCTCGTCGTCCACGTCCTCGGCACGGTGGTGTTCATGACGTGGATCCCGGCGGCCGCGTTCGCCGCCGTACCGCGCAGTCTCGAGGAGGCGGCTCGGGACGCCGGGGCTTCCAAGCTGCGGACGTTCTTCAGCGTGACGCTGCCGATGGCGCTGCCGGGCATCCTGGTGGCCGCGATCATGAGCTTCCTCGCGTCCTTCGACGAGGCGCAGGGCACGTACCTGGTCGGCGCACCGGACTACATGACGATGCCGACGCAGATGTACAGCCTGGTGCTCAACTACCCGACCCAGGTGGCGGCGGTGTTCTCCATCCTGCTCGCCATCCCGTCCGTCGCGCTGCTGCTGGCCGCGCACAAGCACATCGTCGGCGGCCACCTCGCCGAGGGCTTCCAGATCAAGTAAGGGCACCATGACGACCGATACGACCGAGTCCACCACCGTTGCCGCCGGCGCCGTCCCGAACGGCGGCGGCCTCGACATCCAGGGCCTGCACAAGGTGCTCGGCGGGCGGACCATCATCGAGAGCCTCGACATGACCGTCCAGTCGGGCGAACTGGTGTCCCTGCTCGGCCCGTCCGGCTGCGGCAAGACGACCACGCTGCGGATGATCGCGGGCTTCCTGACCCCGGACGCGGGCTCGATCAAGGTCGGCGGCCGTGAGGTCGTGCACCTCGGTCCCGAGCAGCGTCCGAGCGCGATGGTGTTCCAGAACTACGCGCTCTGGCCGCACATGACGGTGGCGAAGAACGTCGGCTTCCCGCTGAAGCTGCGCAAGCGGCCGAAGGCGGAGATCGCCGAACGCGTCGACGCCGCGCTCGCGCTGGTCAACCTGATGCACCACAAGGACTCCCGCCCGGCGCGCATCTCCGGCGGCGAGCAGCAGCGTACGGCGCTCGCGCGGGCACTCGTCCAGGAACCGGAACTGCTGCTGCTCGACGAGCCGCTCAGCAACCTCGACGCGAAGCTGCGGGTCAAGGTCCGCGAGGACATCCGCGAGATCCAGCAGCGCCTCGGCATCACCACGGTGATCGTGACGCACGACCAGGAAGAGGCGATGTCGGTCTCGGACCGGATCGCGGTCATGAACAACGGCAAGATCGAGCAGTTCAGTACGCCGGCCGAGCTCTACAGCGCCCCGGCCACCGAGTTCGTGGCGACGTTCATCGGCAGCCTGAACCGGCTCGAGGGCCGGATCGAGGACGGCCGCCTGGTGGCCGGCGAGGGCGTGATCGGAGTCCGGCCGGAGGACGTCGTCTTCGCGCAGGACCAGCAGCCCGGTGGCCTCGCTGCGAGCGTCGAACGCGTCGTACCGCGCGGGCACTTCGCCGAGCTCCACCTGCGGCGTGAGGACGCGGCACTCCGGGCCTATGTGACCGGTGCGCCGCCCGCTGTGGGTGCGCAGGGTTCGGCACGGATCGAGAAGTGGCTCGAATTCGAGGACGGGCGGCTCGTCCGTCAGGGAGGACAGGCGTGAGCACTGCACCGGTCCGGACCACGCAGGCGACCGCACACCGCGGCGACGTCGAGCGGTACCGCGAGAACACTGTCGCGGCGGTGCGCTCCGCCGTCGAAGCGGGCGCTGACTTCGTCGAGATCGACGTACGGGTGACTCGGGACGGTCGCGTCGTACTGCTGCACGATGCGACTCTCGAGCGCCTGTGGGGCCTCGATCAGCCAATCTCCGTGGTCGACTGGCCCGAGGTCGCGGCGCTTGGTGAGGGGGAGGAGCGCATCCCGCTGCTCGCGCACGTCCTCGCCGTCGTGGCCGGAACGCCGTCGACTCTGCTGATCGACGTCGGGTCGGCAACGGTCGCCGAGGCCGCGGTCCAGGTCGTGCTGGGATCTGACGCGCAGGTTGCGTGGTGTGGCGAGCTCGATGCGATGACGACCGTCCGGCGTCTGGACCCGGAGGCGAGTATCTGGCTCCCGTGGGACCGCCGCGACGTACCGCCTGCTGACGTTCTCGCGAGTCTGCGGCCGGCTGTCGTGAACTCGGAGTACGTCGTCCTCAGCCAGGAGCTCGTCGACGCGGTCCATCAGGCCGGGCTTGCCGTCGCCTGCTGGACGGTCGACGACGAGGACTCGATGCGCTGGGCGCTGGCGCTCGGGGTTGACGCGGTCACGACCAACCGGCTGAGCGTGTTCCAGAAGGTCGTCGGGGAAGGGCCGGAAGCGTGGGAACGCGCGCCTCGGCCCGCAAGGCTGACCGGTGACGAGTTGCGTACGGCGATCGCTGTCGCCCGGGAACTCGCGGAGTGGGCGGGGGATTTCACCCGGAACGCCGATCTCGGTGACATCAGGACGAAGGCGAACGCTGCGGATCATGTGACGGCTGTCGACGTCGCGGTCGAGGAGCAGGTCCGCAAGGTCATCGCCGAGCGGCTGCCAGGGCACCGCGTGGTGGGCGAGGAACTGGGCGGTACGGCGGAACCGGGCGTGCCGTGCTGGTACGTCGACCCCGTCGACGGCACCGCGAACCTCGCCAACGGCGTGCCGTGGACGGCCTTCTCGCTCGCCCTGGCGATCGACCGTGAACCACTCGTCGCGGTCGTCGGTGACGTCTGGCGCAACCAGGTCTTCTTCGCCGCCGCGGGGCAGGGCGCCGAGCTGGACGGGCGGCGGCTGCAGCTTGGCGATGGTCCGGACATCGGCCTGGACGGGAAGATCGTCAGCACCGAGCTGCTGAACCACTCGGCATGGCCCGGTATGGACGTCTTCATGGACGGACTCCGCGACCGTTACTGCACGCTGCGGGTCATGGGATCCGGCACGCTGACGCTCGCCGGACCGGCGGCCGGGCGCGGCGTCGGCTCGGTGATCGAACGCTTCAGCCCGATCGACCACCTCGCCGCCGCGCTCGTGGTCCGCGAATCCGGCGGCGTCCTCCTCGACGACAACGGCAACGAAACCGTCTGGCCCACCTCCGGCGGCATCCTCGCCGCACACCGGCAACACGCGGCGGAGCTCTACACCCTCTGGGCGACCGCCCGCGGCGTCTCGGTGACCTCGGAGACTCGGTGACCTCGGTTACTGATGGGTCGGTCGACGGGGCCTAAGGTGGCTTCCATGCTTGCTGCCTACGCTGCCAAGTTCGACGCCGACAATCCGATCGCCGCGCTCGAGGTGGGTGAGCGGCCGGATCCGACCGTGCCCGAGGGGTGGGTGACGATCGACGTACGGGCGACTGCGCTCAACCATCACGACCTGTGGTCGTTGAAGGGCGTCGGGCTGGCCGAGCAGAGTCTGCCGATGATCCTCGGGTGTGACGCGGCCGGCGTCGACCCGGACGGGAACGAGGTCGTCGTGCATGCCGTGATCTCGGATCCGGCGTGGAAGGGCGACGAGACGCTCGACCCGAGGCGGTCGCTGCTTAGCGAGCGTTACCAGGGGACGCTGGCGCAGAAGGTCGCGGTGCCGGCGCGGAACGTCGTACCGAAGCCGGCTGGGATGTCGTTCGAGCAGGCGGCGTGTCTGCCGACGGCGTGGTTGACGGCGTACCGGATGTTGTTCACGCAGTCGGGGCTGAAGCCGGGCGACACCGTGCTCGTGCAGGGTGCGGGTGGTGGCGTGGCGACGGCGCTGATCACGCTGGCGCGGGCCGCGGGGATCCGGGTGTGGGCGACCAGCCGGGACGAGGGGAAGCGGGCCAAGGCGCTGGAGATCGGGGCGCACGACGCGTTCGAGTCCGGTGCGCGGCTGCCGGAGCGGGTCGACGCCGTGATGGAGACGGTCGGCCAGGCGACCTGGTCGCACTCGCTCAAGTCGCTGAAGCAGGGCGGGACGCTGGTGATCTCCGGCGCGACCAGCGGCCAGGCGCCGAAGTCCGCCGAGCTGAACCGGATCTTCTTCCTGCAGCTGCGGGTCCAGGGTTCCACGATGGGCACCCGGAACGAACTCGCCGAACTCGTCCAGTTCATGGCCAACGCCGGCATCTCGCCGCACATCGACTCGGTCCTGCCCCTCGCCGAGGCCCGCACCGGCTTCGAGAAGATGAATGCGGGCGACGTCTTCGGCAAGATCGTCTTTACTGTCTGAATGCAGCCCGAGATCAGGCCGGCCACGGTCGAGGATGCCGAGGCCGGGGCGTGGTGTCATCTGCTCTGCTGGCGGGAGGCGTACGCCGACCTGGTGCCGGCCGGCCTGCTGCTTGAGCGGACCTCCGACATCGAGCGCCGAACCGAGCGCTGGCGGTCGAACCTCGTCGACGGCCGGACGCGGTGGATCGCGCTGAACCCGGATCCGGCCGTGCCCGTTGAGGAGCGCGTCGCCGGGTTCATCGGCACCGGACCGGGACGGGACGAGGACTCGCCGGTCCCGTTCGAGCTCGAGGCGATCTACACCCGGCAGGCGTTCTGGAAGACCGGCTTGGGGACTCGTCTGTTCGACGTTGCCGTCGGCAAGCAGCCGGCGTTCCTCTGGGTCTTCGAGGGCAACGAGCGGGCGCTGGAGTTCTACCGTCGCCACGGGTTCGCGCCCGACGGCGTACGCAAGCACGACCCGTACTTCGGTCTTTGGGAGATCCGGCTCGTTCGGGGTTAGTGCCACCGGCACGGATGTGACACCCGGGCGCTATGACGTTTCATGGCTGAAACATTCGTGTCGCACTGGGGCAACGGGACCGAGGCACTCTGTTCCTACCGATCCGCCTGATCGATGAGGAGCGCAGAGCCCATGAGGCCTACTTTGACGGTGATCGTTGACCCGGCTGACCGCTGGATGACCAAGGCCGCGTGCGTCGGAAACGCACCGTCGTACGACGAGAACGCGAGCCACTGGGAGCAGCGGAAGGCGCAGGCCGTGTGCCTGACCTCCTGCCCGGTGATCGACGAGTGCCGGGAATGGGCCCGGCGGACGAAGTTCACCGGCACCGCGGCGGGGGAGAAGTTCCTCTCCGGCCGCCGCCGTGGCCGCCCCGGCCCGCAGGAGCGCCGTACCCGCCCGGTCCTGACGCCAGACGTGATCGGCGAACAGCAGGCCAGCTGACGGGACCCCGCCGCTCTGGTAGCTTGCGCCGAAGGCCGGCACGCACAAGGAGCGTCATGAGCGAGAACACCCCTGCCCAGCTGCCCCCCACGGTCCAGGACCTGGTCGCGGCGAAACTGGCCGCCGAGCTGAGGTCCGGGACCAGGCGGGGACCCCAGCTGCCGACAAACGAGGACGGCAGCCGGAAGTACCCCAACAGCCCGGACGGACAGAGCGTCGGCCAGACGGCCGGGCTGCGGAGCTACCGTGCCCGGACGAAGGGTCCGACGGTCGGTATGTGATCAGACCAGCACCTGCTCGCGTTCCGTCTCGGCGACGGCTGCGGTACGGCGGAACGGGGCCGTGATCGTCGGGATCAGCTGCTTGCGGTTGTGGATCGCCGCGCCGATCGCCAGCGCCAGGTAGATCACGCTGATCACGTACCGACCGGTCTGGCCCGGCACCGCGAACTGCACCGCGAACAGCCCCAGCAGCGTCCACGCCGCCCAGCGCGGGAAGCGCAGGTTCAGCAGGATCGCGATCCCCAGCAGCGTCTGGGTGGCCGTCAGCAGGAACTCCTCGATCTGCCGCCCGTCCAGGTGCAGCGCGGCGCCGCCGCCACCGATCCCGTACGCGATCGGGAGGCTGCCGATCAGCAGGGTCCACTGGTTCACCTTGGCCGAGATCAGCAGGCCGAGCGCGGCCGCGCCTTTGCCCCGCCAGGCGAACAGGATCGCGACGATGAACTCCGGTGCCTCCGACGCCAGCGGCGCGAGCCACTGGACCAGCAGGAACTGGTCGATCCCGAGCGAGCGGCCGCCGGCGACCAGGGAGTCCGCGAACGGCTCCGCGGCCGCCAGGATGACGCCGGCCGAGACCAGGAACATCGAGGTCACGGTGATCCGGCGGGCCACCTTCGGCAGTGCGCCGATGGTTGCCGCGGGCCCGATCAGGTCGGGCTCCTCGTCGTGCTCCGACATCGCGGCGCGGTACAGGTAGAAGGCGAAGAACGCGAGCAGCAGGATGCCGAGCACCAGGTGGATCTCGCCGGTCACAGGGATCACGAACGCGACCACGCCGGCGACCGCGAGGAAGCCGAGCTCACGCCGGTACCCGGACTCGAGGACGAGGGCCTTCACCGTGCGCCCGCTGCGCCGGGAGGCGACGTACAGGCTGATCAGGACGACGCTGGACCAGCCGAGGCCGAGGAGCAGCCGGTTCGAGCCGGTCATGTTGGCGGCGGCGTACTGCACGTAGTCCGGGTTGGAGCCGGCGGTGTGCGCGAAGTACAGGTCGACCGCGTACTCCGGGAGGACCGCGATGACCGCCAGCAGCGCGATCGCCAGACCGCCCGAGATGTCCATCTCCGCGGCCTCTGCCGCCCACGCCAGCACGAACGATGCGGCGACCACGGCGAGGCCGAAGATCGCGATCGAGGCCAGTGCCGGCGGGTGGGTGCCGGTGAGCCGGAGGGCGACTGCGGGGATCGCCACCAGGAGCAGCAATAAGACGGGGCGGAGCGCTCGGAACATGGTTCCATCCTGCCTCGGTTTTGATACTTTCGCAATTGCGAAAGTGTGAGACCGTCCTCACCTCGGCCCGGCGCGCTGTCCGGAGACCGGTCCAGCGGTCACAATGACTGCGCGATGACCAACCCTGAACCGACGAAGGCGCAGCTCGAATCCGCCGCGGGCACCTTCGCCATGCTCTCCGCTCCGGTCCGGCTGCACCTGGTGTCGCTGGCCGCGCAGGGGGAGTACGACGTCGGCACCCTGGCGGACCGTGTCGGCGTGAGTATCGCGACCGCGAGCCAGCACCTCGGCAAGCTCCGGCTCGCCGGGATCATCACCGCCCGCCGCGAGGGTCGCCGGCACATCTACACCGTCGACGACCCGCACGTCCTCAACCTGGTCGACCAGATCTTCGAACACATCGCCCCCGACGGCTCCCTGGCCCCCGACCCACCCCGCCGCACCAGACCGCCGCACACGGACTAGAGGACGTGCCGCAGGTACCGCTCCGGTGCTTGCAGGTAGGCCTTCCAGTTCTGGACCAGCTCCAGTTCGTCCCACGTGGTGCGGCGGATGCCCCAGTCGCCGACCTCGAGGATCGTCGCGCCGGGGAGGGCGGCGATAACGGGGGAGTGGGTGGCGCAGAGCACCTGTGAGCCGGTCGCGGCCAGCTGGTTCAGTACGCCGACCACCGCGAGGCTGCTGGAGAACGACAGCGCGGACTCTGGCTCGTCCAGGCAGTAGAAGCCCTGGCGGGTGAAGCGGTCGCTGATCAGGTTCAGGAAGCTCTCGCCGTGGCTGAGCTCGTGGAAGGCCATGTCCGGCGGACCCGAGGTCCTCGGGTTCTGCTCGAGGTAGGTGTAGAAGCCGTGCATCGTCTCGGCGCGGAGGAAGAAACCAGCGCGCTTCCCGCCGACGCCGCGGGTGATCTGGAGGTCGTCGGCGAGGGACGACTCGGTGGCGCGGGTGGTGAGCCGGGCGCCGGTGGAGCCGCCTTCCGGGGACAGGCCGAAGGCGACCGCGATCGCCTCGACGAGCGTGGACTTCCCGGCGCCGTTCTCACCGACGAGGAACGTGACACCCGGGTCGAGATCCAGACCGTCGGTCAGTAGTTGGTGGACGGCTGGGATGGTGTGTGGCCAGCGTCCGGACAGACGAATGCCCTCCGCCGCGGCAACCCGTCGTACGGGCTGATCGGCGAAGGGCATCCACTCAGACTAATCGTCCTCGTCGTCCAAGCGCGCCAGCCAGGTGGCGAAGCGCTCGATGGGCGTCTCGAACTCGGGGTTCAGGTCGACGAACTCGCGCAGCCGGTCGGCGACGAAGGCGAGGGAGACTTCTTCCTCGCCGCGTCGCTTCTCGAGCTCCTCGATCCCGCGGTCGGTGAAGTACACGTCAGCTGAACGCCTGCTTCAGCAGCGTGGCCTGCTCGGTGCCGTGGACACCGTGCGAGCCGACCGCCGGGGCGGACATGGCCGGCCGGGACACCCGGTAGAACGGCTTGCCGCCCAGGTGCTCGGTCAGGTTCAGCGCCATGAACGGCCACGGGCCCTGGTTCGCGGGCTCGTCCTGGACCCAGCGGATCTCGGTCGCGTTCGGGTACTTCGCCAGCTCGGCGACGATCTCGTCGGCGGGCAGCGGGTACAGCTGCTCGACCCGGAGGATCGCGGTGCTGATCTTGTCCGGCTCGACCTTCTTCCGCTCCGCCAGCAGGTCGTACACGATCCGGCCGGAGGCCAGGATCACCCGCTCGACGGCGCCCGGGTTCGCCTCCGCCTCCGGGTCGTTGATGACCGGCCGGAAGGTGCCGTGGGTCAGCTCCTCCGGCTGCGACACCGCCTCCTTGCGCCGCAGCAGCTGCTTCGGCGTGAAGACGATCATCGGGACGTGCTCCTCGCCGAGCGTGTGCCGGCGCAGCAGGTGGAAGTACGACGCGGGCGTCGACGGCTGCGCGACGGTCATCGCGTCCTCGGCGCAGAGCTGCAGGAACCGCTCGATCCGGGCCGACGTGTGGTCCGGGCCCTGGCCCTCGTAGCCGTGCGGGAGCAGCAGCACGACGCCGGACTTCTGGCCCCACTTCGCCTCACCGGACGAGATGTACTCGTCGATGATCGACTGGGCGCCGTTCACGAAGTCGCCGAACTGCGCCTCCCACAGGGTCAGCGCCTCCGGCCGCGCCACGGAGTACCCGTACTCGAAGCCGAGTGCGGCGTACTCGCTGAGCAGCGAGTCGTAGACGTAGAAGTTGCCCTGGTTCGCCTCGTCCAGGTGCTGCAGCGGGACGTAGTCCTGGCCGTTCACGCGGTCGATGACCGCGGCGAACCGCTGGACGAACGTGCCGCGGCGGCTGTCCTGGCCGGCGAGGCGGACCGGTCGGCCGTCGAGCAGCAGCGAGCCGAAGGCGGTGATCTCCGCGCTGGCCCAGTCCAGCGGGCCCTCGGTGATCGCGTGCGCCCGGCGCTGCAGCTGCGGCTGCACCTTCGGGTGCACGGTGAAGCCCTCCGGCAGCGTGGTGTACGCGTCGGCGATCTTCTTCAGGTCCTCACGGCTGATCGCGGTCGCGTCCGGGCCCTCAGGCTTGTTCGGGTACTCCGGAGCGGTGACGTACGGCGGCGGCGTGTCGGGCTCGTTCTTTGCCTCCCGGACCTCCGCGAACACCCGCTCGAGGCGCTGCTGGAAGTCCTGCATGGCCTGCTCGGCCTCTTCGATCGTGATGTCGCCACGACCGATCAGGGCCTCGGTGTAGAGCTTGCGGACCGACCGCTTCTGCTCGATCAGGTCGTACATCAGCGGCTGGGTGAACGACGGGTCGTCGCCCTCGTTGTGACCGCGGCGGCGGTAGCAGACCAGGTCGATGACGACGTCCTTGTTGAACGCCTGGCGGTACTCGAAGGCCAGGTCCGCGACCCGGATGCAGGCCTCGGGGTCGTCACCGTTCACGTGGAAGATCGGCGCCTGCACCATCCGCGCGACGTCGGTGGAGTACATCGACGAGCGGGACGAGGCCGGCGAGGTGGTGAAGCCGACCTGGTTGTTCACGATCACGTGGATCGTGCCGCCGGTGCGGTAGCCGCGCAGCTGGGACAGGTTCAGCGTCTCCGCCACCACGCCCTGGCCGGCGAACGCCGCGTCACCGTGCACGAGCAGGGGCAGCACCGGGAAGGCCGCGCCGCGGTCCAGGATGTCCTGCTTGGCCCGGACGATGCCCTCGAGCACCGGGTCGACGGTCTCCAGGTGCGACGGGTTCGCCGCCACCGAGACCTTGATCTTGTCGCCGAACTCGGAGACGAACTCGCCCTCGGCGCCCAGGTGGTACTTGACGTCACCGGAGCCCTGCACGGTCCGCGGGTCGATGTTGCCCTCGAACTCGCGGAAGATCTGGCCGTAGGACTTGCCGACGATGTTCGCCAGCACGTTCAGCCGGCCGCGGTGCGCCATGCCGATCGCGACCTCGTCCAGGCCGGCGCCGGCCGCCTCCTCGCAGAGCTCGTCGAGCAGCGGGATGGTGGTCTCCGCGCCCTCCAGCGAGAACCGGCGCTGACCGACGTACTTGGTCTGCAGGAAGGTCTCGAAGGCCTCGGCCTCGTTCAGCTTGGCCAGGATCCGCAGCTGCTCCTCGCGGGGCGGCTTGGTGTGCGGGCGCTCGACCCGCTCCTGGATCCACTTGCGCTGCTCGGGGTCCTGGATGTGCATGTACTCGATGCCGGTGGTCCGGCAGTACGAGTCGCGGAGGATCCCGAGGATCTCGCGGAGCTTCATGAACCGCCGGTCGCTGCCGCCGAAGGAGCCGGTGGCGAACTCGCGGTCCAGGTCCCACAGCGTCAGGCCGTGGGTGGCGACGTCGAGGTCCGGGTGGCTGCGCTGCTTGTACTCCAGCGGGTCGGTGTCGGCCATGATGTGGCCGCGCACCCGGAAGGCGTGGATCAGCTCCAGGATCCGGGCCTGCTTGCTGATGTCCTCCTCGTGGCTGTGCGGGAGGTCGGCGGCCCAGCGGATCGGCTCGTAGGGGATCCGCAGGCTCTGGAAGATCTCGTCGTAGAAGCCCTCGCCGCCGAGCAGCAGCTGGTGGATCCGGCGCAGGAACTCACCCGACTGGGCGCCCTGGATGATCCGGTGGTCGTACGTCGAGGTCAGCGTCATCACCTTGCTGACCGCGAGCTTGGCCATCGTCTCGTCGGCCGCACCCTGGTACTCCGGCGGGTACTCCATCGCGCCGACGCCGATGATGCAGCCCTGGCCGGTCATCAGCCGCGGCACCGAGTGCTGCGTACCGATCGTGCCCGGGTTGGTCAGGCTGATCGTGGTGCCCTGGAAGTCCGGCAGCGCGAGCTTGTTGTCGCGGGCCCGGCGGACGATGTCCTCGTAGGCCATCCAGAAGTCGGCGAAGGACATCTCCTCGGCGCCCTTGATGGACGGCACCAGCAGCTGCCGGGTGCCGTCCGGCTTCTGCATGTCGATGGCCAGGCCGAGGTTGATGTGCGCCGGGTGGACCAGGGTCGGCTTGCCCTCGGTCTCGTCGTACGACGCGTTCATGTCCGGCAGCGTCTTCAGTGCCTTGACCAGCGCCCAGCCGATCAGGTGCGTGAAGGACACCTTGCCGCCACGGGCGCGCTTGAGGTGGTTGTTGATGACGATCCGGTTGTCGATCAGCAGCTTCACCGGGACCGCGCGGACGCTCGTCGCCGTGGGGACCGTGAGGCTGGTCTCCATGTTCTGCGCGGTCCGGGCCGGGGCGCCGCGGAGGATCTGCCGCTCGGCGTCGGTGACCGCGGGGGCGGCCGGCTTGGGCTGGGCCTTGGGCGGCTGGTTCACCGTTCCTCCGGTCGGAGTCGCCGTCTTCGCGGCAGGAGCCTGCGCGGCCGGTACGGCGGCCTGCGCCGGCGCCGGGGTCGCGGGCTTGGCGGCGGGCGCGGCAGGCGCGGACGCGGCGGCGGCGGGAGCGCTCGCGGCGGGCGCGGACGGCGTCGTACCGCGGCTCGGCGCCTCGGGCGTCTTGTTGTCGGACACCGCGTCCGGCCGGGGAGCGTCGGCCGGGGTGGTGTTCACCGGCTTCGCGTCACCTGGCGTATACGTCTTGAAGAAGTCCAACCACGCGGGATCCACCGATGTCGGGTCCTGCAGGTACTTCTCGTACAGCTCGTCGACCAGCCATTCGTTCGCACCGAAGGCTGCTAGGGGATTTGTGTCTGATGGCTCGGTGGCCACTGGGCAGTTCGCCTCTTCCGATTTCGGTCCGGTACCGCGGGTGCTAATCCTGATGTTATGGGTGGTGTCCCAAGCAAAGGCTAATAGCACGCGGACCACTTCCACAGCTCGGGACCATCGGACCAGTGTGTCGAGTGGTCGGGCCCCGGCGGCCGGATCCATCGGCGCCTGAAACACTGCCCACAAAGGTGTTTCAGCCCACACGCCCGGCTCTCACCGCCGGATCAACGAGAGAGCAGCGGCCGCGGCTACGGGAGTCCTTGCAGTGGTGGACTTCCGGCGTTCTCAGCTGGTCCTCATCAGGTCCTCGGCTGAGCGTGGATGGGCGCTGGATGTGCACTGTATGCAGCTGCGCACTCGCCCCCTGTGACGATCACCATCGAACATTCGTGTGGCCAACGTCACGCTACAAATCAGTCCACTCGGGCATGATTGGCCTTCATCCGTTCCCGCGCGCCGAACACCGCTGCCGCGGTCCGCTCGGCGGGCATACTGACGAGATGGCACTGACGGATGAGGCGATCGTCAAGATCAAGGGGATGATCACCTCGGGGGAACTGGGGCCGGGGGATCGGCTGCCGAAGGAGGCGGACCTCGCTGCCCGGCTGGGGTTGTCGCGGAACTCGCTGCGCGAAGCGGTCAAGGCGCTCACGCTGGTGAACGTGCTCGACGTGAAGCACGGCGACGGCACCTACGTCACCAGTCTCGACTCGGGGCACCTGCTGGACGCGCTGAACTTCATGGTCGACCTGCACCGCGACGACTCGGTCCTGCAGTTCTTCGAGGTACGCCGCCTGCTCGAGCCCGGCGTCGCGGCGCTGGCGGCAACCCGGATCACCCGGGACCAGGTGACCGAACTGCGGCTGCTGACCAGTGACCTGGCGCCGGACGCCTCGGTCGAGGAACTGGTCGCGAACGACCTGCAGTTCCACCGCGGCATCGCCGAGGCGACCGGCAACGAGGTCGTCTGCTCGCTCCTCGACGGCATCTCCGGCGCGACCCAGCGGGCCCGCATCTGGCGCGGTGTCACGCAGGGCGGCGCTGTCGAGCGCACCCTCGCAGAACATGCCGCGATCCTGGACGCGATCGAGTCCGGCGACGCCGAGGCGGCCCGCGCCTGGATGACCGCCCACATCGCCGGCGTCGAAACCTGGCTCCGCAAAGCTCCCTAGACGTACACAGGAGGTATGTACGAACCGCCTCCGCCACGTAGTGCGCTGACGCTGCGGATCGTGCTGTCCGCGTTCGGGGTGGTGTTGTTCGCGGTGAGTACGGCGCTCGCGGTCGCGTACGACCTGCCGACCGGATGGGTGGTCGTCTTCGGGCTGTTCGCCGTGGTCGCTCTGGTCGATCTCGTGGTCGTTGCCTGGCGCAAACGATCGGAAAACGGTTGATCGGGCCGGGCCGGATCCGTAAGCTTCAGCTGTCACATTCCCGACGTCAGGGGTTCGAGTTGTCGAACTGAGGCTCTCGCCTTCATCGATCGATCGCCACCGTTCTGGTGCGCGGTCTCGTCTGAGACCTCAGTTGGAGTGACAACTCATGAGCTTTTCCCTGTCCTGTACCGACCTCTTCTTCGCCTGGCCCGACGGCGAGGTGCTGTTCGACGGGCTGACGTTCGTCGCCGGTCCGGTGCGCTCCGGGCTGGTCGGTCGCAACGGCGCCGGCAAGTCGACGTTGCTCAGGCTGATCGCCGGCCGGCTCACCCCGCAGCGTGGGGCGATCCGGGTCAGCGGCGAGCTCGGGTACCTGCCGCAGGACCTGACCCTCGACACCACGTTGCGGGTCGACCAGGCTCTCGGCATCGACGCGGTACGGCGGGCCATCGTCGCGATCGAATCGGGTGACGCCTCCGAGGAGAACTTCGGCATCGTCGGCGACGACTGGGACGTCGACGAACGCGCCGAGGCGCTGCTCGGCAAACTCGGTCTCGGCGCGATCGGTCTCGACCGCAACGTCGGCGAGCTGTCCGGCGGCGAGACGATCCTGCTCGGACTCGCGGCCGAGCTGCTGCGGCGTCCCGACGTACTGCTGCTCGACGAGCCGACCAACAACCTCGACCTGCGGGCGCGACGGCACCTGTACGACGCCGTGGACCAGTTCCGTGGTGCGTTGCTGATCGTGTCCCACGACCGGGAGCTGCTCGATCGGGTCGATCAGATCGGGGATCTGCGCAAGGGCGAGGTCACTTGGTACGGCGGCAACCTGACGGCGTACGAGGAGGCGGTCGCGGTCGAGCAGGAGGCGGCCGAGCGGATGCTGCGCGCGGCCGAGGCCGACGTCCGCAAGCAGAAGCGCGACCTGATCGAGGCGCGCCGGAAGATGGACCAGCGCCAGGCCCGTGGGCAGCGGGCGTTCGAGCAGGGCGGGATCCCGAAGATCATCGCGGGTGGGCTGAAACGGTCGGCGCAGGTGTCGGCCGGTAAGCATCTCGGGATGCAGTCGGAGCGGCTCGACTCTGCGCAGGAGGCGCTGGCCGACGCGGAGGACAAGGTCCACGACGACGACGCCATCCGGGTCGATCTGCCGAAGACCGCCGTACCTGCCGGTCGCGTGGTGTTGCGGCTGGAGGATCACGTACTGCGGACCGGGGCACACGTCGACCTGGAGATCCGGGGTCCCGAGCGGATCGCGCTGACCGGGCCGAACGGTGCCGGGAAGACGACGCTGCTGCAGTCGATCGTGACGGGGGAGTCGCCGCTGGTGCCGTTCCGGTACCTCCCGCAGCGGCTCGACCTGCTGCGCGACGACTTGTCGGTCGTCGACAACCTGGCGCTGCTCGCGCCGAGCACGGAGAACCAGGAACGGCGTGCACGGCTGGCGCGGTTCCTGTTCCGTGGGCGGGCCGCGGACCAGTTGGTGCACACGTTGTCCGGTGGTGAACGCTTCCGGGCGACTCTCGCGGCACTACTGCTGGCCGAGCCTCCACCACAGCTGCTCATGCTGGACGAGCCCACCAACAACCTCGACCTGGCCAGCATCGCCCAACTGAAGGACGCCCTCGCCTCCTACAACGGCGCGCTGATCATCGCGAGCCACGACGTACCGTTCCTCCGCGAAATAGGCATTACCCGCTGGCTCGAACTGACCCCAGAAACCCTCACCGACATCGACCCGCTGTAGTCGATCGGCAAAGCCCCGCCACCTGCACCGGTGGCGGGGCTTTCTTGTGCCTTGATTTCTGATACCCCCTAGGGGTATGTTCTCGGGTATGAGCGAGCACGAGCACCACGAGCACGGTGGGCACGAGGGTCATGACGGACATCAGGGTCATGGCGGGCATGGGGATCATGCGGCGCAGTTCAAGGATCGGTTCTGGGTCAGCTTGGGGCTGGCGGTGCCGGTGGTGTTCTTCAGTGCGATGTTTGCGGATCTGCTCGGCTACATGCCGCCGGAGTTTCCGGGGTCGGGGCTGATCGCTCCGGTGCTCGGGACGGTGATCTTCCTGTACGGCGGGCGCCCGTTCCTGACCGGTGGCTGGGCGGAACTGAAGTCGCGGCGGCCCGGGATGATGCTGCTGATCTCGATGGCGATCACCGTGGCGTTCGTCGCCTCGTGGGTGACGACGCTGAAGATCGGCGGGTTCGACCTGGACTTCTGGTGGGAGCTCGCGCTGCTGATCGTGATCATGCTGCTCGGGCACTGGCTGGAGATGCGGGCGCTCGGTGCCGCGTCCGGTGCGCTGGATGCACTGGCCGCGCTGCTCCCGGATTCCGCGGAGAAGGTGACCGACGACGGGGTTGTCGAGGTGTCGCTGCACGAACTGCAGGCAGGCGATGTCGTACTGGTGCGATCCGGTGGACGCGTGCCGGCGGACGGCACCGTGGTTGACGGCCAGGCCGAGGTCGACGAGTCGATGATCACCGGGGAGTCGCGGCCGGTGTCGCGGGCCGTCGGTGACGGGGTCGTGGCCGGAACTGTTGCCACCGACAACGCTCTGCGAGTGCAGATCACGGCGGTCGGGGACGACACCGCGCTGGCGGGTATCCAGCGGCTGGTGGCCGAGGCGCAGGCGTCGTCGTCCCGTGCGCAGGCGCTGGCGGACCGGGCGGCCGCGTTCCTGTTCTACTTCGCTTCGATCGCGGGCGTGATCACGTTCGTGGTCTGGGCGTTGCTGGGTGAGCTCGACGATGCCGTCACACGGACCGTGACGGTGCTGGTGATCGCCTGCCCGCACGCCCTCGGGCTGGCCATCCCGCTGGTGATCGCGATCTCCACCGAGCGCGCGGCGAAGGCCGGCGTATTGGTGAAGAACCGGTTGGCGCTGGAGCGGATGCGGACGATCGACGCGGTGCTGTTCGACAAGACCGGCACGCTGACGAAGGGTGAGCCGGCGGTGACCGGAGTCGCCACGGTGGGCGCGTTGTCGGAGGACGAACTGCTGGGGCTGGCGGCGGCTGTCGAGGCGGACAGCGAGCATCCGTTGGCTAAGGCGATCGTGCGGGCGCATGCCGAGCGGGTTCCGGTTGGTGGCGGGCGAGTGGTGGCGACCGAGTTCCGGTCGCTCACCGGGCGCGGCGTACAGGCTTTGGTGAATGGCGCGGAGGTCGCGGTCGGCGGACCGGCGTACCTGCGGGAGAACGGGCTGGCCGAGCCGGGTGCGCTGGCGACTGCGGTTGCCGAGTGGAAGGCGCGTGGGGCCGCCGTGCTGCATGTCGTTCGCGATGGTGAGGTGTTGGGTGCGGTCGCGCTCGAGGACGAGGTTCGGGAGGAGTCCCGGCAGGCAGTCGCTGCGTTGCACAAGCGCGGCGTGAAGGTCGCGATGATCACCGGTGACGCGCACCAGGTGGCCGCCGCGGTGGCTGCCGAGCTGGGGATCGACGAGGTGTTCGCCGAGGTGCTGCCGCAGGACAAGGACGCGAAGGTCGCCGAACTGCAGGCGCGTGGGCTGAAGGTCGCGATGGTCGGTGACGGCGTGAACGACGCGCCGGCGCTGGCCCGGGCCGAGGTCGGGATCGCGATCGGCGCCGGCACGGACGTCGCGATCGAGTCCGCCGGGGTGGTGCTGGCCGCGGACGACCCCCGGGCGGTCCTGTCGGTGATCGAACTGTCGCGGGCGAGCTACCGGAAGATGTGGCAGAACCTGGTCTGGGCGACCGGGTACAACGTCATCACGGTCCCGCTGGCCGCGGGTGTGCTCGCCTTCGCCGGGGTTGTCGTCTCGCCGGCTGTCGGTGCGCTGCTGATGTCGATCTCCACGATCGTGGTGGCGCTCAACGCGCAACTGTTGCGCCGGCTCGACCTGTCACCGAAGCGCCTGACCGCGTAATCCGGTCAGCGTCACCGCCACAAGGCGCCGTACCGCCGCTTTCGACGGTACGGCGCTTGCGGCGTGCAAGGCGTTGACGCAGTACGCCGCCAACTCCTTCGGCGGCACGTCATCTCGCGCGTCCCCGAGGCGCTCGGCGATGAAGTCCACCAGGTGCTGACGAGCTCGCGTCACGTGTTCGGACCGATGCAGCGAGGCGGCCGGCTCGGATGGCGGGTGCTCGTGACAGATGAAGGCATAAGCCTCCAGTACGTCGTCGATGCGGTGGGTCCGCTCCCAGGTCTCGGACAACTGCTCCAGATGGTCCGCGACCTGACGCTCGTGCCACGCGGTGAGGATGGAGTCGACGTCGGCGAAGTACTTGTAGAGCGTCGCCCGCCCGACTCCCGCGCGCTGCGCGACCTCGGCCATCGTCACGCCGGTCAGCCCGCGCTCGGCCACCACCGCGGCGGTCGCGTCGAGGACCGCCTCCCGCACCGCGGTCCGGTGGGTGGCGATGGTGTCGTTCCACAGCTTCGGCATGACAGGATTCTAGCTGGACGATCTGCCTATGATCGAGACACTATGTATCGAAAAAGGAAATCATGATGCCCGTTGTCGAAGCTCGTCTCGGAACGTCGCGTGCGGACCGGTACCTCGCGCAGCTCACCAGTCATCTGTCGCACAGGCCGGGTGGGTTGCGGGTCGTGTCCACGTCGGCGGAGGAACTGGTCATCGACCTCGGTACGGCGACCTGGTCGGTTCGGGCGACGCCGGAGCAGCTGATCCTGCGGGTCGAGGCGGACGACGCGGGTGCTCTCGAACAGCAGAGCGCCCGCGTCGCCGACCGGGTGGAACAGATCGGCCGCCGGGACGGACTCCAGGTCAGCTGGAACCCGGCCTGACGTCCCCGGCGTAAAGCGTTTCTCAGGCGGCCGGGAGGCGGCCCAAGAGGCGTTGCATGGTGGCGATCTCGGTGGTCTGGGCCGCTTGGATCTTCTTGGCGAGCGCGATCGACGGGGCGTCCTGGCCGCCGGTCTGCTCGGTCTTGGCCATCGTGACCGCGCCCTGGTGGTGCCTGATCATCATGTCGACCCACATCCGGTCGAACATCGTGCCGGACGCCTTGTCGAGGTCGCTCATCTCCTCCGGCGTCATCATCCCGGCCATCGACCCGGACATGTCGTGCCCGCTGCGTTCACCGGGCGTCGGCACCGGCTTGCCCCACGTGGTCAGCCACCCGGACATCTGCTTGATCTCCGGGTCCTGGGCCGCCTTGATCGCGGTCGCCAGCGTCTTCACGTCAGCGGTCGTTGCCTTCCGCAACGCCAGGTCGGCCATCTCCACGGCCTGCTGGTGGTGCGGGATCATCTGCGTCGCGAACGCCACATCCGCGTCGTTGAAAGCGGCCGCCGACGTGGCAACCGGCGTACTGGGGCTGCCCCCGGCGTCGGAGTCCCCACAGCCGGCCACGCCGAAGACGGCAGCGAGCAGAGTGGCCGAGACCGCGGTCGTACGGTAGACGTGCGTCATCATATTCCTTGGGTGTGTCGAGAATTGGGTACGGCGAAGTGCGGCGCACGCCGGCCTATATCCGCAGTACACCCAACGACGACAACGACGGCGCCCGCCACGGCGGCGACCGCTCACTCACCGCCAGCCACGTACCCGCGGCCGGCACCCATACGGCCCGCCAGACCAGCAGGCTGCGCAGGGCCAGCGACAACGCGAGCAACAGGACCAGACCGGTGAGAATCGCGAGGCACGCTCCGCCCATCCCCGGCATCTCGTCGGCCGGGTCGACGTGCAGGACAGCCTGGTCGGTGTGCTCCATCACCATCGGTGACTCAGGCATGGCCATGGCCGCATCGTGGTGGGAGGTGAGGCCGTGCATGGCGAACACTCCGGCGACCACAACGAGTACGCCGAGTATGCGGAGCAGTCGCGCTCCGTGCCTGTGCCAGCGACGAGCCATCGCGACCAAGAGTAGGGCAGGTTGCACAGTCGGCGTCCGGCGAGTGTGCACAGTGGACGGTGAGGCTGCGGGACAACCGTCGTACTTTCGATGAAATCCCAGGGCTGGAGGTCCTCCCATGGCCGGTTCATCTGTTGGTGCCGACGACTACGCGCTTGCCCGGGTCCCGGAACAGGCGAGGTACTCGTGGTGGTCCGTCGCGACCCAGCGGTTCGGCCAGATCTCGGCGCTGAGTCAGTTCCTGCTCGGCGCGACGCTCGGGTTCGGGATGAGTTTCTGGACCGCGTTCTGGGCCCTCACGCTCGGCGCTGTGATCCTCGAGCTGGTCGCGATCCTGATCGGTGTCATCGGTGCCCGTGAGGGCCTGCAGACCTCGGTGATCGCGCGCTGGACCGGTTTCGGCCAGGCCGGCTCGTCGCTGATCGGCCTCGCGATCGGGATCAGCCTGATCGGGTGGTTCGGGATCCAGTCCGCGGTGTCCGCGGCCGGTCTGAGCCAGCTGGTCGGCATCCTCCCGACCTGGGGCTGGTCGCTCGTCTTCGGTCTCGCAGTGACGCTCGTCGTGCTCCGCGGCTTCCACTCGATGGCCTGGGTCGCGTACGTGACCGTCCCGGCCTTCCTGGTCCTGGTCGGCTGGTCGATCATCAGCGAGTTGTCCGACCACAGCCTCGGCTCGCTGGTGAACTCGGCCCCGCCCGGTCCGCACCTGAGCCTGCTGCAGGGGACGACGCTGGTCGCCGGCGGCTTCATCGTCGGTGCGGTGATCACGCCGGACATGACCCGCTTCAACCGCAGCGTCGGCGACGTGGTCAAGCAGACCGTCCTCGGCATCACCCTCGGCGAGTACGTGATCGGCCTGGTCGGCGTACTGCTCGCGCATGCCGTTGGTTCGGCCAACGTGATCACCATCGTCACCTCGTCGGTCGGCTGGGTCGGCACGCTGGTGATCATCCTCGGCACGATCAAGATCAACGACTGGAACCTGTACAGCTCCGGCCTCGGCATCGTGAACTTCATCGGCACCGTCTTCGGCCGGCACGTCAACCGGGCCGTCGTCACGCTGGTGGTCGGCGTCGCCGGCAGCGTGCTCGCGGCCGGTGGAATCCTGGACAAGTTCACCGACTTCCTGATCGTCCTCGGCGTCGCGTTCCCGCCGATCGCCGGGATCATGGTCGCGGAGTACTTCGTGGTGAAGCGCTGGCGCCCCGAGTTGGACGCGACCCGCGCCGAGGGCGCGCTCCCCGCGACCGCGCCGACCTGGGTGCCGGCCACGATCGTGATCTGGATCGGCGCCGCCCTGATCGGCAAGTACGTCGGCTGGGGCCTGCCGAGCATCAACTCGCTGATCGTCGGCTTCGGCGCGTACGTCGTCGCCGGGAAGCTCGGCCTGGTCCGCGGGGTCGGGACCAGCCGCACGATGGACAGCGAGCCGGCCGGCGTGAACGCCGTACCGGCGACCAACTGACAACCTCACATCCCAGCTCAGGCACTCAACGGGAGGATCTGGAATGCGTATCGGCATCGATGTCGGTGGCACCAACACCGACGCCGTGCTGCTGGACGGCACCACCGTGCTGGCGGCGAACAAGTCGGCGACCAGTGCGGACGTGACCGCCGGCATCATCGACACCCTGGACCGGTTGCAGGCGGAGCGATCCTTCGACCCGGCGCAGGTGCAGGCCGTGATGATCGGCACCACGCACTTCATCAACGCGCTGATCGAGGCCCGGCGGCTGGCGCCGACCGCGGCGCTGCGGCTCGGACTGCCGGCGACCGCGTCGCTGCCGCCGCTGGTGGACTGGCCGGAGCGGTTGGTCGAGGCGATCAGTGGACGCAGCTACCTGGCGCACGGCGGGCACGAGTTCGACGGCCGGCACATCGCCGAGCTGGACGAGGACGAGCTGCGCCGGCACGCGGGCGACATGGTCGCGCACGGCGTCCGCTCGGTGGCGATCTCGTCGGTGTTCTCGCCGGTGAGCAACGAGTTCGAGCTCCGCGCGGCCGAGATCCTGCGCTCCGAGCTCGGTGACGACGTGGCGATCTCGCTGTCCCACGAGATCGGCCGGATCGGTCTGCTGGAGCGGGAGAACGCGACGATCATCAACGCCGCGCTCCGCGAACTCGCCGCTTCGATCGTCGATGGACTGGCCAGCGCCGTCGAGGGTCACGGGATCTCCGCACCGCTCTACCTCAGCCAGAACGACGGCACGCTGATGGACGTCGACTTCGCCCGCAGGTACCCGGTCGCCACGTTCGCGTCCGGTCCGACGAACTCGATGCGCGGCGCGGCGCTGCTGTCCGGCCTGGACACCTGCGCCGTGGTCGACGTCGGCGGTACGACGAGTGACGTCGGCGTCCTCACGCACGGGTTCCCGCGGGAGGCTACCACCGAGGTCGACGTGGCCGGCGTCCGGACGAACTTCCGGATGCCCGACGTGCTGAGCATCGGGATCGGCGGTGGCAGCTTGGTGGCCGAGAGCAACGGTCACGTGTCGGTGGGTCCGCGGTCGGTCGGGTATCGCTTGACCGAGGAAGCGCTGGTCTTCGGCGGCAAGACGCTGACCGCGACGGACATCGCGGTCGCGGCCGGGCGTGCCGAGGTCGGTTCCACGGACGCTGTCGCGGACCTCGATCCGACGCTGGTGAAGGCCGCGTTGGCCCGGGTCGCCGCGGATATCGCGGACGCGGTCGAGCGGATGCGGACGTCGCCTGACCCGCTGCCGGTGGTGGCGGTCGGTGGTGGCTCGATCCTGCTCCCGGACGATCTGCCGGGGAGTCTCGCCGTACATCGGCCGGAGAACTTCGCGGTGGCGAACGCGATCGGCGCGGCGATCGCGCAGGTCGGCGGCGAGGTGGACCGGGTGTACGCGATCGACCCGGGCCGCCGGGATGCGGTCGTGGACGAGGCACGGCAGGAGGCCGTCGATCGGGCGGTCGCGGCCGGTGCCGACCCCGCCGCGGTGCGGATCGTCGACTTCGACGAGGTCCCGATCCCGTACCTGCCCGGCAACGCGACCCGGATCCGCTGCAAGGCGGTCGGCGACCTGCGACTGGGAGAGACCCGATGAGCGCGGATCTGCAGGCCATCACAATCCCTTGTTCGGCGATCGCCTACGCGGGGCGCGTGGCGGAGTCCGCGATTGTGATGGGCTGGGCGTCCGGGGTGGAGTGGTGGCGATGAAGCTGCGGGCTGAGGACCTGGGCGCGCTCGCTCGCGGCGCCGCCGTGCTGGGCACCGGGGGTGGCGGCGATCCGCACATCGGACGGTTGCTGGCGGAGCAGGCGCTGCGGGAGCACGGACCGGTCGAGATCGTTGCCGTCGGCGACCTTCCGGACGACGCGTGCGTGCTGCCGGTGGCGATGATGGGCGCGCCGACCGTAATGATCGAGAAGCTCCCGTCGGCCGACCAGATCTCGGTCGCCGTGCAGACGCTGGCGAAGTACGTCGGGAAGACGCCGACCCACCTGGCCTGTATCGAGGCCGGCGGGGTGAACTCGACCGTCCCGGTGATCGCCGCGGCGCAGCTCGGGCTGCGGCTGGTGGACGGTGACGGGATGGGCCGCGCGTTCCCCGAGCTGCAGATGGTGCTGCCGACGCTCGCCGGGATCGAGGCGACGCCGATGGCGATCGTCGACGAGAAGGGCAACCGTGGCGTGTTCGACACGGTCACGAACGAGTGGGCCGAGCGGCTCGCGCGGTCGGCGACCATCGACATGGGCTGCTCGGCGATCGTCTCGCTCTACGCGATGACCGGCACCGAGGTGCGCGGGTCGTTCGTCGAGGGGACGCTCAGCAAGTGCGTCACGATCGGCCGCGCGATCGAGCAGGCGCAGCGGACGCACTCCGACCCGGTCGCGGCCGTGGTCGACGAGCTCGGTGGGCGGCTGCTGCACGTAGGCAAGGTCGTCGACGTGCAACGCCGTACGACGACCGGCTTCGCCCGGGGTGACGCGGCAGTCGACGGGCTGGACGCGTCGCACGGCCGGCTGATGGTGCTGCGGTTCCAGAACGAGCACCTGGTCGCCGAGCTCGACGGTACGGCGGTGGTGACCACGCCGGACCTGATCATCGTGCTCGACACCGAGTCCGGTGAACCGATCACCACCGAGGCGCTGCGCTACGGCCACCGCGTCAGCGTGCTCGCCGCCCCCGCCGACGAACGCTGGCACTCGCCGGCCGGCATCGAGCTGGTCGGCCCGCGGTACTTCGGCTACGACCTGGACCCGATCCGCGCCTTGGAGACCGTATGAGCTGGCAACTCGGCATCGAGCACCTGAGGGACCTCGCTCGCGGCGCGGCGATCCTCGGGACCGGTGGTGGCGGTGATCCGCTGATCGGGCGGCTGCTGGTGGAGCAGGCGATCCGGGAACACGGACCGATCACGGTCCTCGATCCCGACGAGCTGGACGACGACGCGTTCGTGATCCCGACCGCGCAGATGGGCGCGCCGACGGTGATCGTGGAGAAGATCCCGCGCGGCAGCGAACCGGTCGGCGCGCTCCGGGCGCTCGAGAAACATCTCGGGCGAACGGCCGACGCGACGATGCCGATCGAGTGCGGTGGGATCAACTCGATGATCCCGCTGCTCGTCGCGGCCCGGACCGGTCTGCCCGTCGTCGACGCCGACGGCATGGGACGGGCGTTCCCCGAGCTCCAGATGGAGACCTTCTCGGTGTACGGCGTGCCCGGGTCCCCGATGGCGATCGCCGGCGAGCACGACGAGACCGTGGTGATCGACACCGCCACCGACAACAAGCAGATGGAGTGGCTGGCCCGCGGCATCACCATCCGGCTCGGCGGGGTCGCGCACATCGCGGAGTACTCGATGACGGGCGCCGACGTGAAGCGGACCGCCGTACCGCGGACTTTGTCGCTCGGGCTGTCGATCGGGCGGGCTGTGCGCGAGGCGCGGGCGGCGCACGAGGATCCGATCGAGGCGGTGCGGGCCGCGCTGGCGCCGACGCTGTACAACGAGTTGCGGGTGCTGTTCCGCGGCAAGGTGATCGATGTCGAGCGGCGTACCGTCGAGGGGTTCGCGCGCGGCCGGGCCCGGTTCACGACGTACGACGGCTCGTCGGAGCTGGAGCTGCGGTTCCAGAACGAGAACCTGCTCGCGGTCGTCGACGGTGAGATCGTCTGCACGGTCCCGGACCTGATCTGCGTGCTCGAAGCCGACACCGCCGAACCGATCACCACCGAAGGACTGCGGTACGGCCAGCGGGTGACCGTGGTCGGCATCTCCACCCCGGACCTGATGCGCACGCCCGAGGCGCTCGCGGTGTTCGGACCGTCCTGCTTCGGGCTCGACGTCGAGTTCAGCCCGGTGGAGCTGCGCAGCGACAACCTGGTCGCCACCCCCTGACCCTCGGCCCACCGTGCTGAAACCCCTCCGCGGTGGGCCGGGGCTCCACCCCGGACGTCCAGCACTCATCAACCTCGGGCGCTGCGGGCGCTCCACGCCTGAGCAGCGGTCGGCCGGGCCGAATTGGCGCGGTTGATGAGTGCTGCAGGTCCGCGGTGGCAGGATCAGCTCATGAGCACGGTCGTGCGGGAGCAGGATCTGGAGGCGCTGGTCGTCGGCGTCACGCTGCTCGGTTCCGGCGGTGGCGGTGACACCGGTGCGTTCGGCCGGATGCTGCGACGCCGCCTCGGCGCGGGCGAGCTGGTACTGCGGGACGCGGCCGACGTACCCGGTGTGTCGGTCAGCCCCATCGGCGTGGTCGGTGCGACCAGCGTCTTGATGGAGAAGCTGCCGAGCGGTGGCGAGTTCGAGACGGCGGTCCGGGCGGTCAGCCGGTGGACCGGTGCGGAAGTGACCGGACTGATGTCGCTGGAGGCCGGTGGGCTCAACGGGCTGACTCCGCTGATCGCCGCGCTCGATCTGGACCTCCCGGTGGTGGATGCCGACCTGATGGGTCGGGCGCTGCCGCGGCTCGACCAGTTCTCGTGGGCGGTGGCGGGACGGTCGCTGACGCCGTGCGCGCTCAGTGAGCCGAGTGGGCAGGTGATCGTGGTCGACAACGTCGACGCGGCCGGTCTGGAACGCGCTGTCCGCAGCTTCGTCGCGGAGACCGGTGGGTGGGCGGTGCTGGCGTTGGCGCCCACCGCAGTGGACGCTGCGACGGCGGATGCGGTGGAGGGAAGTCTGACGCGGGCTCTGACGCTCGGTCGCGCCCACGCCGCCCTGGATCCCGGTGCGACGCCGGCTGTCATCGCCACTGACCTCGGTGGCCGGGTGCTGGCGAGTGGTCGGGTCGACGAGGTCGCCCGGCGCCTGATCACCGACGGTGGGGCTGCGTTCGGTCGGGGGAGCGTCTGCGTGGTCGACTCCGGCAGCCGGGCGGTGATCCGGATCGAGACCGAGAACGAGTACCTCCTGGCACTCGTCGACGGCACGCCGGTTGTCAGTACGCCGGACCTGCTGTGCGTACTGGACCGCCGTACCCTGCAGCCGATCGCCGTGGACGCGGTGCGTACTGGCGACGAGGTGCTGGTCCTCGCACTCCCCGGACCGACCTGGTGGCGCCGCCCGGACCGCATCACGCATGTCGGCCCGCGGGCGTTCGGACTCGGCTGCGACCCGCGCCTGCTGGAGGCCTCATGACTCGTTCACGGGAGTCGTGATGACCGGCCCCACGCTGGTGGCGATGCTCACCTCACCCGGTTGGCGGGAGGTGGTGGTGCTGGGTGGTCCCACGGATCCGGGGCCGCGGCTGATCGGGTCCCGGGTTGTGCTGGAGGTGTCTGAGCACCCGGAACGCATGGACGGGCAGATGCTCGTCGTATTGCTCGCAAATGACCACACCGACTGGCGGATCGACGCCCTGATCAGTCGGGCGGCCGCAGCGCGGGCTGCCGCGTTGTTGCTGGCCGGAGTGGAGCCGTTGGGGCGTGGAGCGCAGCTGCTGGCAGAACGTCTGCAGCTGCCGGTGCTGGGCTGTCCGGATCCGCTGGCGGCGCATGAGCATCTGCGGCGCGTCACCAGCGAGCCCGAAGTGGTGCGATCGGATCTGGTACTGCGGGCCGTGTCGGCACTGCGACGAGCAGACGCTGATCTGACCTCGGTACTGCGGACGACATCCGGCGTACTGAGTCGGCCGATCACGTTGGCTGGAGCTGACGGTGGCACGCTCGCCGGTGAGCCGTTGGAGTCGATTGATCGGGCTGCGTTGGTCGCTGCACTGCCACGGGTGCCCGTCGCGTGGGCGGCGCCGTACCGGGTTGATTTGCCGAGTGGTGCGGTGCTGATCGCGGTGGCCGTGCTCAGCGTCGGGCCGGTGTGTTGGTTGGTGGCTCGGTTGCCCGGCGTGGTGCCTGCCGAGGTTGCCGCCGTACCTGAGGTGCTCAGCGTCGTCGCACCGGCCGTGGGGGAGCAGTTGGTACTGCGGCGGTTGGAACTGGAGCGAGACGCGCGGCAACGTACGTCGCTCCTCGGTGAGCTGCTGCACGGCGAGCCTTCGGAGGCGACGCGGCGGCGTGCGGTCGATCTGGGCTGGCAGCTCGACGGCTGGCACACGGGGATCCGGATCGGTGCCGACGGTCCGGTAGATGTCGCCGGCCGCTGGGGCGATGTGGTGGAGGCGTTCGACGCGGAGGGGCTGCGGGCCGTCGTGGTCGAGCAGGGGGAGGGCTGGTCGGCGTGGATCACCGCGGTCAGTGAGCCGACGGCGACCGAGGTACAGGAGCAGGCGGCCGCCATCCGCCGGGTGCAGCGCCGTCTGGTCCCGACGGTCGACGCGTACGTCGGTGTCGGTCGGGTGCAGCCTGGTCCGAGTGGAATCGCCACGACCCTCGCCGAGGCAGGTGACGCGGCCGGTCTGGCCCGTGGTCGTGCGGAGACCGGTCGCTTCCTGCATGTGGATCGTTTGGGCTTGGCGCAGCTGCTGCTGGCCTGGACACGCACCGACACGTTCCAGCCCGCCGCGCAGGCTCTCCTCGCCCCGATCAAGGACCAGCCCGGTGACCTGGTCACTACGCTGGCGGTCTATCTGGACACCGAGTCGTCTCTCGCCGAGACCGCGGCAGTACTAGGCATCCACCGCAACACCGCAGCTGCCCGCATCGCCAAGATCCAGCATCTACTCGGCGTAGACCTCACGAACCCCGACGAGCGCCTCGCCCTCCACTTGGCGTCCCGCACTACGCGGACGGAGTAGGAGGAGAGGCAGCTCCTACGGCGTGGGTGCGTCTTCGCGAAGCAGGCCCGACGACTTCAGGTCCGACCACAGAGCGGCCGGGACCTCGGTGCGGGCCAGTGTCGCGTTCGTGTGAACCTCTTCGGGTGTGCGGCAACCGACCGCGATTCCTGCGACGGCCGGATGTGCGAGAGGGAACGCCAGCGCCGCAGCAGGCAGCGTGGTGTTGTGGGCCTCGCACAGGTCCGCGAGCTTGTTCGCCTTGTCCAGCAGGGACTGCGCGGCAGGCTCGTAGTTGAACGTGGCGCCGGCCGCCGGACGGGGCTGCGACATCAGACCGGAGTTGAAAACGCCGACAGCAACCACCTGTACGTCGTTCTCGACACAAGCCGGCAGTACGTCGTCCAGACCGTCCGGATCGATCAGCGTGTACCGGCCGGCCAGCATGATCACGTCGATGTCGACCTCGCGCACGAACCGGGTCAGCATCGCCGTCTGGTTCATCCCCGACCCGATCGCCCGGATCACGCCCTGGTCCCGAAGCTCGACCAGCGTCGGGAACGCGGTCGCGACCGCCTCCTCGTAGTGATCGTCCGGGTCGTGCACGAACACGACGTCCAGCCGGTCGGTCCCGATCCGGCGCAGCGAGTCCTCGATGCTCCGCAGTACACCGTCCCGGGAGAAGTCCCAGCGCCGGCGCCGCGTCGTATTGATGTCGAAGCCCTCGTCATCAGTGGCCGCCGTGTCCGAGGAGTAGATGATCCGCCCGACCTTGCTGGACAGGACATAGGAGTCCCGCGGCTTGTCCCGCAGCGCGACCCCGAGCCGCTCCTCGGCGAGCCCGAGACCGTAGTGCGGCGCGGTGTCGAAGTACCGCCAGCCCTCGTCCCAGGCGGCGTTCACGGCCGCGGTCGCCTCGGCGTCACTCACCTCGCCGAGCAGGTTGCCGAGCGGGGCGCCGCCGAGTCCGACCCGTTGGCCGTCCGGGAAGAGCGTGAACCGCGACGTCATTTCCCGGCCGCCGGGAGCCGCAGGTTCTGCATCCCGCCGTCCACTGCCAGCGCGGTCCCCGTGGTCGACCCCGACAGCGGGCTGGCCAGGTACGCGATCGCGGTGGCGACCTCGTCGGCGGACACCAGCCGGCCCATCGGCTGCCGGGCCTCGAGCGCGGCCCGCTCGGCCTCCGGGTTCGACGCGACGTCCAGCAGCCGGCCGACCCACGGGGTGTCCGCGGTCCCCGGGTTCACGCAGTTCACCCGGATCCCCTCGCGAACGTGGTCGGCGGCCATCGCCATCGTCAGGGCCAGTACGGCGCCCTTGCTCGCGGAGTACAGCGCCCGGTTCGGCAGGCCCGCGGTGGCGGCGATCGAGCAGGTGTTGACGATCGCGGCGGCGTCCGACTTGCGCAGGTACGGCAGCGCGGCGCGGGTCACCCGGGCGATCCCGACGACGTTCACGTCCAGCACCCGGTGCCACTCGTCGTCGTCGTTCGCGGCGACCGTGCCCTGGGCGCCGATGCCGGCGTTGTTCACCACGATGTCGATCCCGCCGAGCTGCAGCGCCGCGGCGGCGACCGCGTCCCGGACCGAGCCGTCGTCGGTGACGTCGGCGGCGATCCCGGTCAGCGGCTCGTCGACCTCCGGCTTCAGGTCGAAGACGACCACCCGGGCGCCGCGGGCGGCGAGCAGCGAGGCGGCGGCGAGGCCGATGCCCGAAGCGCCGCCGGTGACTACTGCGCGCAGGCCGTCGAAATCGGTCACTTGTGCTCCTTGTTCAGATCGGTCCAGATCTTGCCGGTCGGATACCGGAAGTCGGTCAGGGTCTCAGCGTCCATCTCGGCGCCGAACCCCGGCCGCACCGGCGCCACGTAGTGCCCGTCCCGGATCACGACCGGGTCCAGGAAGTGCTCGTGCAGGTGGTCGACGTACTCGATCACCCGGTCGTCCAGTGTTCCGCTGACCGCCACGTAGTCGAACATCGACAGGTGCTGGACCAGCTCACACAGTCCTACCCCACCCGCGTGCGGGCACACCGGTACGCCGAACTTCGCGGCCAGCAGCAGGATCGCGATGTTCTCGTTCACGCCGGCGACCCGCGCGGAGTCGAGCTGCAGCACGGACAGCGCCTCGGCCTGCAGCAACTGCTTGAACACGACCCGGTTCTGCACGTGCTCGCCGGTCGCGACGCGGATCGGTGCGATGGCGCGCGCGATGGCCGCGTGCCCGAGGATGTCGTCCGGGCTGGTCGGTTCCTCGACCCACCACACGTCGTACGGCGCCAGCGCCTCGACCCAGCGGACCGCGTCGGCGACGTCCCAGCGCTGGTTCGCGTCGATCGCGATCCGGATGTCCGGGCCGACCGCCTCGCGGGCCAGCCGCATCCGGCGGATGTCGTCGTCCAGGTCGGCGCCGACCTTCAGCTTGATCTGGGTGAACCCCTCGGCGACCGCCTCGTGACAGAGCCGGACCAGCTTCGCGTCGTCGTACCCGAGCCAGCCGGGCGTCGTCGTGTACGCCGGGTACCCGCGCTCGCGCAGTACCGCCTCGCGCTCCGCACGCCCGGCCTTCGCCGACCGGAGGATGTCCAGCGCCTCGTCGGGGGTGAGCGCGTCGGTCAGGTACCGGAAGTCGACCAGGTCGACGATCTGCTCCGGCGTCAGGTCGGACAGCAGCTTCCACAGCGGTACGCCGGCCCGCTTGGCGGCGAGGTCCCACACCGCGTTGACGACCGCGCCGATCGCCATGTGCATGACGCCCTTCTCGGGGCCCAGCCAGCGCAGCTGCGAGTCGTGCACGAGCGACTTCCAGAACCCGCCGAGGTCGTTCAGCGTCGCGTCCAGGTCGAGCCCGACGACGTGGTCGCGGAGTGCCTCGATCGCGGTCGTCTGGATGTCGTTGCCGCGCCCGATGGTGAACGCGAACCCGTGCCCCTCCAGCCCGTCGCCGGCGTCGGTGCGCAGGATGACGTACGCCGCGGAGTAGTCCGGGTCCGTGTTCATCGCGTCCGAGCCGTCAAGGTCCAGGGACGTGGGGAAGCGGACGTCGTACGTCTCGAACTCGGTGAATCGTGGCATCGAGGACCCGATCTGCTGCGGTGGGCGGGACTGTCGCGAGGAATCCTATAGGATATGTGGCGATTTGGGCAGCGGTGGCCGGTCGGCGGACAGCCGCCCGGATAGAGTCGGGGCTGTGGCGGACGAGCGTGACGGGGTACTCCGGCTGGGCAGCCGGTCGTTCGGGGTGGGTGAGTTCGCCGTGATGGCGATCGTGAACCGGACCCCGGACTCGTTCTTCGACGGCGGCGCGACGTACGCGACCGAGGCGGCCCTCAGCGCGATCGACCAGGCGGTCGCCGACGGTGCGGATCTGGTCGACATCGGCGGCGTCAAGGCCGGGTACGGCGAGCCCGTCGACGAGGCGGAGGAACTGCGCCGGACGGTCGATTTCGTCGCCACGGTGCGGGAGCGGCACCCGGAACTCCTGATCAGCGTGGACACGTACCGTAGCGGCGTCGCCCGTCGGGTCGGCGCGGCCGGCGCGAACCTGATCAACGACACCTGGTCCGGTCACGATCCCGAGCTCGCTGGAGCGGCCGGCGAGGTCGGCGCGGGCCTGGTCTGCAGTCACGTCGGCGGTCTCAAACCGCGCACCGACCCGCACCGGATGGCGTACGACGACGTGGTCGCGGACGTGATCCGGACGACCACCGCGCTGGCGGAGCGGGCGATCGCGGCCGGCGTCCGCGCGGACGGCATCGTCATCGACCCGACGCACGACTTCGGGAAGAACACCCTGCACTCGCTCGAGGTGACCCGCCGGGCCGACGAACTCGCGGCGACCGGCTGGCCGGTGCTGATGGCGATGTCGAACAAGGACTTCCTCGGCGAGACGCTGGACCTGCCGTCCGGCCGCCGCGGTCCGGCGACGCTGGCCGCGGTGAGCGTCGCGGCGTGGCTCGGCGCCCGGGTGTTCCGGGTCCACGACGTCGCCGGTGTCCGGCAGGCGCTCGACCTGGTCGCCGTACTGCAGAACACCGCGACCCCCGCGTACACCCGAAGGAGTCTGGTGTGATCCACGACCGTGCCGCCGGGACCGAGCTCACCGAGGACGAGCTGATCGCCGCCTATACCGTGGCCGACCGCTCCGTTCTCCGGCTGCGGGCCAACTTCGTCACCAGCCTCGACGGCGCGGTAACCCTCGAAGGCCTGTCCGGTGGTCTGTCCAGCGAGGACGACCAGAACATGCTCGGCCGGCTCCGGATGCTCGCCGACGTCGTCCTGGTCGGCGCCGGCACGCTGCGCGCGGAGGGGTACGGCGGTCTGCGCCTCGGCGCGAAGCGGCGGGCCTGGCGTGCGGATCACGGATGGCCCGAGAACCCCACCCTCGCGGTCGTCAGTGCACGCCTCGAGCTGGCGGCCGACAGTCCGGTCTTCACCGAGGCGCCGACGCGGCCGATCGTCATAACGTGCGCGGCGTCTCCGGAAGATCAGCGCGACGCCCTTGCTGAGGTCGCGGACGTGCTGGTGTGCGGCGACGACGCCGTCGACCTGACCGCGGCCGTGGATGCGCTACGCGAGCGTGGCCTGACGCAGATCCTCTGTGAGGGCGGTCCGCACCTGCTGGGTTCGCTCACCGATGCCGACCTGGTCGACGAGCTGTGCCTGACCGTGTCGCCGCTGCTCGCCGGCCCGGGAGCGCGCCGGATCACCGACGGTCTGGCGGCCACCGAGGCACGGGCGTTGTCGTTGCTGCACGTCCTCTCCACGGAGGACGGGTTCCTGTTCCTGCGGCACGGTCGGGAGCCGCGCTAGTGCCAGTCGTCGCAGCGGCCGTCTGTCCGCACCCGCCGATCATCGTGCCCGAGCTCGCCTTCGGTGCCGCGCCGGAACTCGATCCACTGCGCGCCGCCTGCCTGACGGCGGTCGATGCCTTCGCGGACGTCTCCAGCCTGATCGTCGTCGGCTCGGCGCCCGCAGCGGCAACGTACGACGCCGACGCGGGCGGCTCGTTCGGCCCGTACGGTGCGCCGGAGGTGCGGATCGGGACCGGCGCGCCCGTCCTGCCGCTGTCGTTGACGGTCGGCGGTTGGCTGCTCGAACAGTCCAAAGCCGCCGGGGTGCCGCGGACGTACGTCGCAGTCGCCGCGGACGAGACGCCGACGCGGTGTCTGGAGATCGGCAGGGAGATCGCCGCAGGCGATCGGGTGGGTCTGCTGGTGATGGGCGACGGCTCGGCCCGGCGCAGCGACCACGCGCCGGTGCACCTGCATCCACGCGCCGAGATCTTCGACGCAACAGTCGCCAAGGCCTTGCAGGAAACGGATCTCGAGGTGCTCGCCGCGCTGGATCCCGATCTCGCGACCGTCCTCCAAGCGGCCGGCCGCGGACCCTGGCAGGTCCTGGCCGGCGCACTGCAAGCCACCGGCCTGACGGGCCAGCTGCTGTACGACGCAGCGCCGTACGGCGTGGGCTACTTCGCCGCGAGCTTCACTTAGATTCGAGCTGCTCCAGGCCCCATTTCGCCCAGTCGCGGAGGGCGGGGAGCATGTGGCGGCCGCGTTCGGCGGCGAGGCGGCCGAAGGCCAGCGGGTCGGCGCGCCACTCCGGGCCGGCCTCCTCGATCTGCGCTTCCAGGGCTTCCAGGCGGCGTTCGGTCTGGTCGATGGTCTGCTGCAAGAACGCGCGCGCCTCGTCCGGTTCGAGTGAGCCGACCAGGAACAGGCGGAGGGCGGCGCCGCTGCGGACCACCTCGTCGGTCGGTTCGAGCATCCAGCGTCGCAGTTCGTCGCGGCCGGCCGGCGTGATGCCGTACCGCTTCCGGTTCCGGGACTGCTCGTCGACGACCTCGATCAGTCCGGCGTCCAGCATCTTGCGGAGCTCCGGATAGATGTGGCTGTGCGAGGCGTGCCAGGCCCACTGGCTGATCTCCTCGAACGACTTGGTCAGCTCGTACCCGGTGGCCGGCGCCTGGTCGAGCAGACCGAGCAGGCCGTGACGCAACGACATGCCGCGACCGTACCATGACACATGTCATTGTTGACATGTACAAGTTGACATTAATGTGGTGACCTCACGATGAGCTGAGGGGAGCCGACCGATGGTGGATGTGCTGGTGGTGGGAGCCGGGCCGACCGGGCTGACGGTGGCGACGGAGCTGAGCCGGTGGGGACTCTCGGTGCGGATCGTCGACCGGTCGCCGGGCCCGCAGCCGGGATCGCGCGGGTTCGGGATCAAGCCGCGCACGCTGGAGATCTTCGAGAGCTTCGGCGTCGCGGATGAGTTCGTCGCCGCGACCGGGACCAACGGGCGGACCAAGGTGCATCTCGGCGGCGCCTTGCTCGCGGACTTCACGATCGAGCCCGATCCGCCGACGCCGGCCAGACCGTTCCCGAACTACGTGTCGCTGCCGCAGTGGCGCACCGAGCAGATCCTCCGCGACGGGCTCGAGCGCCGCGGCGTTTCGGTGGAGTTCGGTACGACGGTCACCGGGTTCGTCGACGAGGGCTCCTCGGTGGTGGTGACGTTCGAGGACGGTACGCAGGAGCGAGCGGCGTACCTCGTGGGGTGCGACGGGGGCCGAAGTTCGGTGCGGAAGGCGCTCGGGATCGCCTTCGACGGGCGGACCGAGGAGGATGCCCGGGCGTTGCTGGCCGACGTCGACGTGACCGGGTTGCCGGATCACGCCGTTCACATCTGGGGTGGGAATCAGCAGATGCTGGCGTTGCGGCCGTACCGCGAGGGGGAGTCGTGGCAGGCGATCGCGTCGATCGGCGCGGACGAGGAGCCGTCGCTGGAGTGGTTGCAGCGCGCGGTGGTGGAGCGCAGTGGGATCGACACGCTGCGGGTGAGTAACCCGCGCTGGCTGTCGGTGTGGCGGTACAGCCTGCGGATGGCGTCGCGGTACCGGGTCGGGCGAGTGTTTCTGGCGGGTGATGCGGCGCACGTGCACAGTCCGTTCGGGGCGTTCGGGCTGAACACCGGCGTACAGGACGCGTACAACCTCGCGTGGAAGTTGGCGCTGGTACTGCGGGGCGCGCCGGAGGCACTGCTCGACACCTACGAGGAGGAACGGCTGCCGGTCGGGCGGGCGATCCTCGAGGAGAGTGACCGCCGGTTCGCGTCGGCGACCACGCCGCCGCGGTTCCTGCGGCCGATCCTGCCGCACATCGTGAAGCGGTTCCTGGCCGGCATGAACAAGCGCGGCCGCAACGATCACCCGCGGTACCACGAGTCGCCGCTGACCGTTCCGGGTAAGCGGCGGCGTGGGCTGCGGCCCGGTGATACCGCGCCGGACGGGATCGGGCGGACGGCCGACGGGCGGGCGGTGCGGCTGTTCGACCTGTTCCGCGAGCGGCGGTTCACGCTGCTGGCGATCGGGGTTCCGGCAGTCGACGGCGCGGTCGCGATCGATGTCGAGGGCAACAGTTACCCGCGGTCGGGGTACGTGCTGATCCGGCCGGACGGGTACGTCGCTGCGATCACCGATGACGCTGCCGAGCTGACGAAGTACCTGCGGACGTGGACCGCGTCACTGATACTGGCCGGGTGACTGAGGAACGCACGGGGTATCGACGGTCGGCGAAGTCACCGCGCGGAGAGGCGCGGCGCAAGGATCTGCTGGACAAGGTCGCGGACGAGCTCGGGACGAACGGGCTCGTCGACTTCTCGCTCCGGCGCGCGGCGAAAGCGGCCGGTACGACGCACAAGGTGCTGCTGTACCACTTCGAGGGAACCGAGGACCTGCTCACGCAGGCGGTCCTGCAGTTGCGCGAGCGGCGCATCACGCGGGCGCTCGAGGCGGCGACGGGTGGGGCGGCGGAGCGAACGTTGGCGGATCGGGTGCGGTCGATGTGGCCGACGCTGATCGGAGCCGAGTCGTGGGTTCTCGACCAGGCGATCGGGCTCGCGATGTACGACGCCGGCCGGTACGCCGACCTCGCGCGGTCCGCGTCACGCCAGTACCTGCCGGCGCTGCTGTCGATCTGTCCGGCGAGCTGGCCGGAGGCGCGGAAGCGTGAGGTGGCGGAGTTGGTCCTCGCGACGTTGCGCGGATTCCTGATCGAGTGGCGCACGAGTGGCGACGCGGACGGGATCGAGGCCGGGTTCGAGGCGCTGGTGCGGGCGCTGGAGCGTGAGGAACAAGCGTAGACAGTTTGCGAACCACGTGGTTCACTTCAGGTATGCGTGAGAAGGTGAGCTTCCCGAGTGCGGGCGTCGCGTGCGCCGCCTGGCACTACCCGGGAACCAACGGTGGGTGCGTGGTGATGACCGGCGGCTTCGGAGTTACGAAGGAGCCGGGGACGGACCGGTTCGCGGAGCAGTTCGCCGCGGCGGGGTTCAGTGTGCTGGCGTTCGACCATCGGCACTTCGGCGAGAGTGAAGGTCAGCCCCGGCAGGTCGCCCGGGTGACGGATCAGCTCGCCGACTGGCGGGCGGCGATCGCCTACGCGAAGACACTTCCGGAGGTGGAGCGGGTCGCCATCTGGGCGTTCTCGCTGGCCGGCGGGTACGTCGTGCAGTTGGCCGCCGAGGATCTCGGTCTGGCGGCGGCGATCGCACAGTCCGCGAACGTCGACGGGCCGGTGGTCGCGCGCAACGCGTCCCGCTATCAGACGCCGTGGTCGGCGCTCAGGTTGTTCGGTCGCGCGTTGCTCGACACAGTCGGTGGGCTGTTCGGTCGTCCGCCGCGGTTGGTGGATCTCGCCGGGCCGCCCGGGACCGTCGCGCTGCTCAACACGCCGGACGCCCAGCTGAGCGACGCGACCCTCAACCCGGACAACCGGTACCCCGACTGGCAGCAGGCGATCGCCGCGCGGTCGGTCCTGCCGGCCGTGTTCTACCGCCCCACCAAGTACGCCGCCGACGCCCGCTGCCCGATCCTGTACGTCGTCTGCGCGGACGATCAGTCAGCGTTGGCAGCACCCACGCTGAAGGCAGCCGCCACCACGCCGAAGGCCACGGTCCTTCAGGTCCCCGGCAACCACTACGCCCCGTTCCTGGCGGCGCACGCCCAGGTCGTCGAGGCCGAGCTCAGCTTCCTCCAGAAACACCTGGCCGCCGCCCCGGCGCCAACACACCCCCCCTACCTGCCCCCCGGCCCATCACCCCAAGCTGGATTCCACCGCAACGGCCGGCCAGCGGTCGGCCGTTCCGGCGAGGTTTCCTCGGCCGGCTGCTCGGAGCTGTTCGATCAGCGCGGCGCGAGCCTGTTGGACCGCGGCGACTGCCGCGTCGGCGTTCTCGTGGGGACCGGACCAGTTGCACACCGCGTCCCCGGCGTACCAGTCGCCGGCCGCGGACCGTCGTACATGAGCCGTGGCCAGACGACCGGCGGGCAAGTGCGTGCCGGCGAGCTCGAGCACCGTTTCGACGGCCACGACCTCAGCCTCGAGGTCGAGGGAAGGGATCAACTCGACGGCGTCCGTCCGCACGAAGCGGTACCCCGCGGGAGCTCGCGTGGTGAGCCAGCTGAAGGCCTGCTCGGCAACCTCGCCGAGCTCGGCGGCCAGCTCGGCATCCAAGGTCTGCACACCGCACAGTCGCGGATCCGTCGGACGCAACGCGCCCTGGCAGCGCCGCATCAGCATCTCCTCGGGCAACGACTGCCGCCGCCCGACGATCCGCGACAACCCCACGATGTCGAAGTTCAGCTCGTCGGGCGTCCGCTTCCGCCCCGGCACGAACTCCTCGCCGGGGCGGGTCCCGCGCGTCGTCCACGGACCGACATGCCATCGAGTGAGCGCCGTCATACCGGCACCCTAGCTAAGCGCCCTTGACGGGTGCCGCGACGTCGAAGGTCTTGGCGAGGTCGGTCAGGATCGCCCACGCGCCCTGGAGCCCGACCGCGGTCATCCAGGTGAGGTCGGGGACCTCGTGGACCTTGGCGGCGAGCGGCTTCCACAGCGGGTTGGCCTTGAACTGGGCCGCCGTCTTCGCGCTCAGCCCCTTCTCGTCGGCGTACTGGGTGACGAAGATCGCGTCGCCGTCGGCGTCCTTGATGCGTTCCGGGCTGATCTCCAGCGCGAAGTCGTTCACGTCCTGGGGCTTCGGCCGCTTCAGGCCGGCGTCCTTCAGCACGATCCCGGAGAAGCTCGCGTTCTGGTAGAGCCGGGTCGGCCCGTCGACGAACCGGACCACCGAGATCGTCGGGTTGTTGGCCTTGGCGTTGATCGCGTCACCGACGGTCTTGGCCGACTTCTCGTACGACGTGATCTCCTTCTCCGCGAGGTCTTCCTCGCCGAGCGCCTTCGCCTCCATCCGGATGTTGTCCTTCCAGGTCGCCCCGGTGGTCTCGGACATGATCGTCGGCGCGATCGCGGACAGCTGGTCGTAGAGCTTCTCGTGCCGGACCTTCGCGGTCACGATCAGGTCCGGGTTCAGCTCGGCGATCTTCTCCAGGTTCGGTTCGGCCAGCGTGCCGACGGCCTGCGCCTCGGAGCCGTACCTGGTCGCGTCCTCGCCGAGGTACTCCGGCAGCTTCCCGTTGATGCTGCGGTAGTCGGTGTAGCCGACGACCGGGGTGTCCAGGATCAGCGTCGCGTCCACGAAGCTGGCGTCGAGCGCGACCACCCGCTTCGGTTTGGTCTTGATCTCGGTCTTGCCCATGGCGTGCTCGACGGTGCGCGGGAAGCCCGCGGTCGAGTCGGCGGCGGCCTTCGAGTCGCCGGAGTCCGACGATCCACAGGCGGTCAGCGCGAGCGCGGCGGCAGCGAGCAGGGCGGTGATGCGGGGCAAGCGCACAGGTGTCTCCAGGCACAGGTTAAGGTGACTCAGGTCCTCACGAAGTAAGGCAAACCTAACCATATGTCCTCCGCCGCCCCGTCGGCACCGCGCACTGCGAGTCGTGCGGTACGACGTACCTCCTGGCTGCTCGCCCTCGTCGTCGTTGCCGTGCTGGCGTTCGCGGCCAGCCTCGCGTTCGGTTCGCGCTGGCTCGGCCCGGGCGCCTTGTGGCACGCGCTGACCGCGAACACCGGGTCCGACCCGGACGTGATCATCCGCAACCTGCGCTTCCCGCGGACGGTCGTTGCCCTGCTCATCGGTCTGTGTCTCGGGATCGCCGGCACGTTGATGCAGGGGCACACCCGGAACGCGCTGGCCGAGCCCGGCATCTTCGGGGTGAGCTCCGGTGCTGCGTTCGCCGTCGTCCTCGGGCTGCAGCTCGGGCTGGTCGAGTCGGTTGCGTCGACGGTCTGGGTCGCGCTGGTCGGCGCGTTGATCGCGACGTTCGCCGTACAGCAGTTGGCCTCGCGGGGGAGTGGGGCGTCGCCGGTCGGGCTGGCGTTGACCGGCGCCGCGGTGGCTGCGTTGCTGGGTGCGTTGACGTCGTCGATCGTGCTGCTGGACGCGGATACGTTGGACAGCTATCGCTTCTGGGCGGTCGGTTCGGTGGCGGGCCGTGGGTTCGACGTGGCCGGGCAGGTGCTGCCGTTCGCGCTGGTCGGGCTGTTGCTGGCCGCGGTCAACGCGCGGGATCTCGACATGCTTGCCCTCGGCGACGACGTGGCGGCCGGACTCGGTCTGTCGGTCCGCCGCGCGCGACTGGTCGGCCTCGGGGCGATCGGCCTGCTCACCGCGGCCGGTGTCGCCGCGTGCGGTCCGATCGGGTTTCTAGGGCTGCTGTCCGGTCACGTCGCGCGGCGCATCTTCGGGGCCCGCAACACTTGGCTGATCCCGGCCGCCGGCGTTATCGGCGCCACCAGCTTGGTGCTCGCGGACCTCGTCGGCCGACTGGTCGGTGGCGCTGGCGAGGTCCAGGCCGGTGTGGTCCTCGGGATCGTCGGTGCTCCTCTGTTCGTGCTCGTCGTACGTCGCCGGGCGGTGGCCCTGTGAGATCGCGGACCGTTGTCCTCAGCATCGTCTTCGCCGCCCTCGCGCTCGTCGTCGCCATCGTCTCCCTGAGCGTCGGTACGACGAAACTCCCGATCGCGGACGTGGTCGAAGTACTGCTCGGTGGTGGCCGTCGCGGTACCCGGCTGGTCGTCCTCGAGCTGCGCCTGCCGCGGGTTGCCACCGGTCTGCTGGTCGGCATCGCGTTCGCAGTGTCTGGTGCGCTGTTGCAGACACTGTCGCGCAATCCGCTCGCCAGTCCGGACATCGTCGGCGTGAACTCGGGTGCGTCCGCGGGTGCCGTCGCGGTGATCGTGCTCGCGGGCAGCGGCGGCGGCAACATCTCCGGAGTCGCGGCGAAGGTCGGGATCCCGCTGGCCGCGGTGCTCGGCGGGCTGATCGCGACGCTGATCGTCGGGGTGCTGTCGATCCAGCGTGGTGTGGTCGACGCGGGCAAGGTGGTGCTGATCGGCGTCGGGATCGCGGCCGCCGCCAACTCGCTGGTCGCCTGGCTGCTGGTGGTCGGCGACGTGAACGACGCGGGCCGGGCGGCTGCCTGGCTGGCCGGTTCGCTGAACGCCCGGGCCTGGAGCGATGCGGTCCCGGTGCTGATAGCGGTCGTGCTGTTGTTGCCGGTCGCAATGATGTTCAACCGGGACCTTTCCGCGCTGGTGCTCGGCGACGACGTGGCGTCGTCCCTTGGCGTCCCCGTCGCTCGGATCCGGCTGGCGCTGCTGGTGATCGCGACTGTGCTGGCTGCCCTGGCGACCGCAGGCGCCGGTCCGATCGCGTTCGTCGCGTTGGTGGCCCCACAGATCGCACAGCGGTTGACGCGGATGGAGCGGCCGCCCTTGCTGACCACTGCGATGCTCGGCGCGCTGTTCGTCGTACTGGCTGACCTTCTGGCTCGGAACGGGTTGCAGTGGGCGCAGGTCGGTCCGTACGAGTTCCCTGTTGGTGTCGTCACGGCCGCGTGCGGAGCGCCGTACCTGCTTCACCTCATCGGTCGTCAGCAGAAGGGACGCTAGTGCACATCGAGAACCTGACCCTCGCGTACGACGCCGATGTACCTGTCGTCGAAGGGCTGACGCTGGAGGTGCCGTCCGGTCAGCTGACGGCGATCGTCGGTCCTAACGGGTCCGGCAAGTCCACGCTGCTCCGGGGGATGAGCAGACTGCTGACGCCACGGAGTGGGCAGGTGCTGTTGGACGGCAAGGACATCCACCAGCTGCCGGCACGTGAGCTGGCCCGGAAGCTCGGTGTGCTGCCGCAAGGACCGGTAACACCGGAAGGGATCACTGCGGCGGAGCTGGTGTCGCGGGGACGCCATCCGCATCGCGGTCTGTTCGGGCGGCTGACGTCTGACGACGACGCGGCGATCGAGGAGGCGCTGAAGGCCGTTGAGCTGACAGAGCTTCGTGAGCGACCTGTCGACCAGCTGTCCGGTGGTCAGCGCCAGCGGGTGTGGATCGCGATGGTGCTGGCCCAGGGGACTCAGCACCTGCTGCTCGACGAGCCGACGACGTACCTGGACCTGGCGCACGCGGTGGATGTGATGAACGTGGTCCACGCGGCCGCGGTCACCGGGCGGACTGTGGTGGCAGTGCTGCACGACCTGACGCTGGCGGCGCAGTACGCCGATCACCTGGTGGTCATGGGGGACGGGAAGATCGCAGCAGCGGGCCGTCCGGTCGACGTACTGACGGCTGATCTGCTGGCCGACGTCTTCGGGTTGAAGGCGACCGTCGTGGAAGTCGGCGGGGCGCCGGTCGTCGTACCTGACCGTAGGCTGACTGGGTGACGTACACCGTGAGCCGTCTGGCGGACGTGCTGGCCGACTCGGTCAGCTGGATGTCCGTGCGTACGGCGCCTGCGGTGCCCGGACCGGACTGGGTGTCCTGCGCGGACCTGCTCGCGGAACAGCAGGCGGGCGGCGATCCGACTCTCGGGTGGCGCACTGCCGCGGCAGCGGATTACGCGCGGGACTACGACATTGCGGCGCCTGTCCACGTCGCGGCGATGTTCACGCTCATGTGGTACGTCCAGGTCCCCGCATTGGTCGCGGCTGTCACCACTGCGGCCACTGGGATGTCGCCCGACGTTTCCCCGTCCGCGTTGGCGTTCAAGCGGCACCCGACGGCGCACTACCCGACCGACGTCGCGTTGCTGTCCGATGCGGTCGTGCCGCTGGACACAGCGGCTCAACAGCTGAAGGCCCACACCACCGCGTTCCTGGACAGCTACCAGCCCGGTGTGAAGCTCGGGTCGTTGCAGCGCTTCGGTGCCGTCGACGACGAAGTGCGAGCGGCGATCCGATTGCCCGAGGAAGCGCCGTACGCGGAACAGGCTGCGGCCGCGTTCGGTGTCTCTCTGGAGCAGAAGCTCCGGACGTCGTGCTGCTACTTCTACGTGCTGCCGAAGGTGACGGCCTGCACCACCTGCCCGCGTTTCCGCTGATTGGTCTATCCGGGCTGCGCCGAAAGGATTGCCGGGTCCTGTCGAGCCGCGAAGGCTGGTCGGCATGCGCTGGACACGAGTAGTGGTGGCGAGTGGACTGATGGTGACGACGGCCGGACTGGCGCCTGTGGCGCGAGCAGCCGGCGCGACACCGGGCATGTGGACCGAGACGTCGTACAGCTCGGTCTTCAAGGACAGCGGGCGGTCGGCGGACGCCCGTGACGAGATCCGGCTCGATACCGCCAAGAACGACTACGAGGCGGCGCAGATCGTGCTCCGCGGGCCGGCTGCGTTCACCGTGAAGACGGTCGACTTCAGCCCGCTGACCGGGCCGGGCGACGCGATCCCGGTGAGCGAGCTGAGCTACAACCCGGTCGGGTACGAGTACCTGAACCACAACTCGGTGTTCGGCGGGAACCAGGCGGTGTACCCGACCACGCGGACCGCGCCGGGCGACTTCCCGGACCGGTTGCTGAACCAGCCGAGTATCGACGTACCGGCGAATCAGACGCAGTCGCTGTGGGTTCGGGTGCACGTCCCGGCGACGGCGAAGGGCGGCGTCTACCGCGGCCGCGCCACGGTCCGTACGACGAACGGGAACCTGAACGTCCCGATCACCGTGAACGCACGCAACGTGGTGATCCCGCCGGCGAACCAGAGTCAGTTCACGAACGTGATGTGGACCAACTTCCTCGGCCTGACGTCGTACGACCCGGGCGACGGCGACACCGTGAAGCTGTTCTACGGGCACGACCGGTACTCACCGCGCTGGTGGCAGCTGATCGACAACTGGGCCGACACCATGAAGAAGTACCGGCAGAACAACCTGCAGCTGCCGTTGCTGAACCTGCTCACCGACGGCGGCAGCAAGGTCGATGCGGACGGCAACTATACGTTCAGCTTCAGCCGCTTCGACGAGGTCGTGCAGCGGTTCGTCGACAAGGGCGTGGTGAACCGTCTCGAGGGTTTCACCGGCGCCGGTCCGCAGAACAAGGACCACAACAGCCAGTACCCGCGGTACCTGGTCGAGGTGACACCGAAGGAGACAGGCAAGCAGGTGCCGGACTACGTCTGGTGGGACACGCCTGAGGCGGAGAACTGGTACAAGCAGTTCTATCCGGCGCTGCGGCAGCACCTGGCCGACAAGGGCTGGCTGAGCATGTTCTGGATGCATGTCGGCGACGAGCCGGGGGCCGGTGGTGACCCGGGCTGGTTCGGTGTCGCGAACAAGCTGCGGCAGTACTGGCCGGACGTCAAGATCGGTGACGCGGTGGTGAACGACCTGGCCGCGCGCGTGGCGCAGTCCGAGGACATCGTGATCCCGAACCTGTTCACCTACACCTTGAACCCGGCGCCGTTCGACGCCGAGCGGGCCAAGGGCAAGCCGCTGTGGTTCTACAACTGCAACATCCCGGTCGGCAATCACCTGAACAGGTTCATCGACCAGCCGGAGTGGAGTCAGCGGCAGACGATGTGGCTCGCGTACGGGCGCGGCGCCACCGGGTATCTGCACTGGGCGTACGGCAACTGGCAGTACAAGATGGACAACCAGGACGTGAAGGGCGACGGCTACATCGTCAGACCGGACGCTGCGCACAACACCGTCGAGGCATCACCGCGGTACGAATCGCTGCGGGACGGCATGGAGGACTGGGAGGTCCTCAACCACCTCGGCAAGACCAATCCGGGTCTCGCACACGACCTGGCGACCAGTCTGGTGCAGCGAAGCGACAAGTACTCGCCGGACGTGAACTACATGCAGCGGATCCGTGCGATCGCACTGGACGCAGCTGCTGGGCTGCCCGTGGCCCCGAACAACCTGGTGCGCACCGCTTCGGCGTCCAGTGGCGACGCTGCGAAGGCAGTGGACCACAACAGCTCCACCGCGTGGCAGCCGGCGAGCGGTACAGGTACCAACTGGGTGCAGGTCGATCTGGGTCGGCAGGCGCAGGTGGACGGCGTACGGCTGCGCTGGGGGAGCACCTACGCGAACAAGTACCGCGTCCTGATCTCGTACGACGGCGCCAAGTGGGCCGAGGCGGGTCAGGGGACCGGTGACGGTGCGGACGACTTCGTCGGGTTGAACGCGAAGGCGAGGTACATCCGGGTCGAGGCCACCAGCTCCGGTGGCGGCGCGACGCCGTACCAGCTCCGCGACTTCGAGGTGGCGGGGAGTCATCTGGTGCAGCCGAACATCGCGGGCGGGAAGGCATACGAGCGGACCGAGCCGTCCGCGCGGTTCCCGGACGCCGCGAAGACCGAGGCGACCGACGGTGTGCTCGGCGACGACTGGGGTGACGGGAAGAGCTTCGGGTACGAACTGCTGAACGTCGGCGACAGCGTGCAGCCGGTGGTCACCGTCGACCTCGGCCGGGCCAAGCCGGTCGCCAAGGTCCGCGTGCACGCCTACGAGGAGTATCCGGACTACCGGCCAGATCAAGTCACGGTCTCGACCAGTACGGACGGAACGAACTTCACCCAGCGGGCGCAACAGAGTTCCGTGAACGGTTCGTCGAACATCTGGTACGACGTCGGTTTCGCGCCGGTGTCCGCGCGGTGGGTGCGCGTGACGTTCGACAAGTTGCGCACGAACGACCGCAACACCGGGATGTTCCTGGACGAGATCGAGGCGTACGGGCACCAGTAGTTCGCTCACAGCGGAACCAACCGTAGATGTCCTGATCCGGCCGGAATCTGTCGGTGGCGCCGGGGAACATGGCGGGCATGAGTCGACCCGCTGCCCAGGCGTCACCGACCGGTAATTTCCTGGTCGGTTGTCCAGTCCCCGACCCGGAGCTAGGTTCGCTGACGTGACCTCGCCCGGTGGTTCTCCGGCGACGACTCCGATCGGCTCCCGCGCCGAGGCGGAGGGGTACGTCGCGATGGTCTGTTTCAAGCACGGTCCACCCCGGCTGTACGGCGTCGAACTCGAATGGACCGTGCATCACGCGGAGGATCCGCACCGGCCCCTCGACGCCGGCCGACTGAGCAAAGCCCTGGGCGTGCACGCCCCGGCGACCCTGGTGAGAGGCAGTCCGCAGCTGCCACTGGGCCGGGGCGCCCTGGTCACCGTTGAGCCGGGTGGCCAGGTCGAGATCTCTCTCCCGGCATCGGACTCGGTCCCCCGGCTGATCGACGACACCGCCGCCGATGCCGCCGAGCTCACCGCTCTTCTTCTCGACGCGGACCTGGTCCCGGGGGCCTACGGCCTGGACCCCTTCCGCGCACCCCGCCGCATCCTCACCGTCCCGCGCTACGCGGCCATGGAACACGCCTTCCAGCGCGTCGGACCACACGGACCACGGATGATGTGCAGCACCGCCGGCCTGCAGGTCTGCCTCGACGCCGGCGAGGCCGACCAGACCGCGCTGCGCTGGCGGGCCCTGCACGATCTCGGCCCCACCCTGGTCGGCCTGTTCGCGAACTCCCGCCGCCGCGCCGGTTCGGACACCGGCTGGGCGTCGGCGCGGACCGAGGCGACCTTCGGGACCTGCGCCCCGTTCACCGAGCCGCCGCCGCTCGACGGCGACCCGGCCGCGGCCTGGGCCCGGATGGCGATGGAGGCGCCGGTGCTGTGCCTGCGCCGGGGCGACAGCTGGAACGCGCCCGTCGGACTGACCTTCGGCGCCTGGGCGGACGGACAGCTGCCCGGCGACAGACCGACGTACGACGACCTGGAGTACCACCTGTCCACGCTCTTCCCGCCGGTGCGACCGCGCGGATACCTCGAGGTGCGCTACCTCGACGCGCAGCCGGGGGACGGGTGGATCGCCCCGACCCTGCTGCTCACCGCACTGATGTCCAGTCCGCTCGACCGGGTGCTGGCCGCGGCCGAGCCGGCCGCCGGGCGCTGGTTCCCCGCGGCCCGCGAAGGGCTGAAGGACACCTTGGTACTGCGGGCCGCCCGCGACGTGGTGGCCCTGGGGACCGAGCTGCTGGACCGGACCGGTGCGGACTCCGAACTCGTCGCTGCGGTCGCGACCCGGCTGCAGCGCATCGTCGACAACACCCAAGGAAGGCGAGCCTCATGAATCACCAACTCTCCGAACTCTCGCCGGAGGGCTTGCGTACGTTTGTCGCGGAGCAGCTCGAGCGGTCCCGGGCGCGGACCGTTCAGCTGACCGACGCGGTCGACACCGACGACCTGGTCAAGCAGCACTCGAAGCTGATGTCACCACTCGTCTGGGACTACGCGCACGTCGGCAACCAGGAGGAGCTCTGGCTGGTCCGCGACGTCGGCGGCCGCGAGCCGCTGCGGCAAGACATCGACGAGTTGTACGACGCCTTCCAGCACGCGCGCGCGGACCGGCCGTCGCTGCCGCTGCTCGGGCCGGGGGAGACCCGCGCGTATGTGACCGAGGTGCGGGACAAGGTTCTCGACGTACTCGATCATGTGAAGTTCGGTCCTGTGAAATCCGGGGCCGGGCGTGAGCTGGTGGACAACGCGTTCGCGTTCGGCATGATCGCGCAGCACGAGCAGCAGCACGACGAGACGATGCTGGCGACCCACCAGTTGCGGGCCGGTGCGCCCGTGCTGGACGCGCCTCCGCCGCCTCCGGGTCGCGCGGTGCCGTCGGCCGAGGTGTTCGTGCCGGGCGGTGTGTTCGAGATGGGTACGTCGATCGAGCCGTGGGCGCTGGACAACGAGCGACCGGCGCACGCCGTCCACGTCGCGGCGTACGTGATCGACACGGTGCCGGTGACGAACGGGGACTACCTGAGCTTCGTGCTCTCGGGTGGGTACGACGATCCGCAGTGGTGGTCCGAGGCCGGATGGGCGCACGTTCAGAAGGCATCGTTGGTCGCGCCACGGTTCTGGTCGACCGTCGACGGCGAGTGGTGGCGGTTGCGGTTCGGTCACCAGGAGCGGTTGCCGCTGGACGAGCCGGTGATGCACGTCTGCTTCTACGAGGCCGAGGCGTACGCGAAGTGGGCCGGCAAGCGGCTGCCGACCGAGGCGGAGTGGGAGTTCGCGGCGCGGTTCGACCCGGCCTCGGGGCGGACGCGGCGGTTCCCGTGGGGTGACGAGTCGCCGGGTCCGCAACACGCGAACCTCGGGCAGCGGCACCTGCGCCCGGCGCCGGTCGGGGCGTACCCGGCGGGGGCGTCGCCGCTGGGCGTGGAGCAGTTGATCGGCGACCTCTGGGAGTGGACGTCGAGCGACTTCACGCCGTACCCCGGGTTCCGCGCGTGGCCGTACGACGAGTACTCACTGGTGTTCTTCGGGCCGGACTACAAGATCCTCCGCGGCGGCTCCTTCGGCACCGACGAGGTCGTTGCCCGCGGCACCTTCCGGAACTGGGACTACCCGATCCGCCGGCAGATCTTCGCCGGCTTCCGCTGCGCCCGCGACCCCCGCCCCGAGGAGCTGCAGTCCTGATGTGCCGCCACCTGGCGTACCTAGGTCCTCCGGTCACCCTCGCCGCCCTGGTGCTCGAACCGGACCACTCCCTCTACGAGCAAAGCTGGGCCCCCACCGACATGCGCGGCGGCGGCACAGTCAACGCCGACGCCTACGGCCTCGCCTGGTACGTCGACCACCAGCTCGTGAGGTACCGGCGCAACGTTCCGATCTGGACGGATGACAACCTGCCCGGCTTGGCCGGCTCGATTCGTTCCAGCGCGGTCGTCGCCGCGGTGCGTAACGGGACCGACCGGATGCCGCACACCGAGGCGGCGGTCGCGCCGTTCACGCGTGGCAACTGGGCGTTCAGCCACAACGGCCGCATCACCGGCTGGCCCGACTCGACCGTCAAACTCGCCGAACAGCTCCCCGTCGCCGACCTGCTCCAACTCGACGCCCCGGTCGACTCGGCCCTCCTGTTCGCCCTCATCACCGCCCGTTTCGCCACCCATTCCGCACAGGACGCGGTCGCGTCGGTGGTGCGAGACGTCGAGGCCGCCGCACCGGGCTCGCGCCTCAACGTCCTGCTGACCGACGGCGAGCAACTGATCGCGACCACCTGGACCCACTCGCTGCACGTCCGCCGGACCGACGACTCCATCACGGCCGCCTCCGAACCATCGAGCGGCGACTGGACCGAAGTACCCGATCGTTCCCTGCTCGTGGCCACCGCCACCACCCTCCACATCACCCCGATGGAAGGACCAGCGTGACCCTCATCGACGTACATCTGACTCCGGACTACGCGGCTAAGGCGCTGCGGGAGGACGTTCGGGCGGGGCTGACGGCGACGCCGAAGTGGTTGCCGCCGAAGTGGTTCTACGACGCGCGGGGGAGCGAGCTGTTCGAGGAGATCACGCGGCTGCCGGAGTACTACCCGACGCGGGCCGAGCGGGAGATCCTGCTGGCCCGGGCCGGTGAGATCGCGGCGATCACCAACGCGCACACGCTGGTCGAGCTCGGTTCGGGGTCGTCGGAGAAGACCCGGCTGCTGCTCGACGGGCTGCGCGACCACGGCACGTTGACGTCGTTCGTGCCGTTGGACGTCTCGGAGTCCGCGCTGCGCGAGGCGGCCGACGCCATCAACACCGACTACCCGAAGCTCGACGTCCACGGTGTCGTCGGTGACTTCACCGCGCACCTGGACAAGTTGCCGGGTGATCCGCCGCGGGTGGTCGCGTTCCTCGGCGGCACGATCGGCAACCTGATCCCGGCCGAGCGGGAGGCGTTCTACACCGCGATCCGCGACGTCCTCGAGTCCGGCGAGTTTCTGCTGCTCGGCACCGATCTCGTGAAGGATCCCGCGACGCTGGTCGCGGCGTACGACGACGCGGCCGGCGTGACCGCCGAGTTCGACAAGAACGTGCTCCGGGTGATCAACCGGCAGCTCGGCGCGGACTTCGACGTGGACGCGTTCGAGCACGTCGCGGTCTGGGACGCGGACAACGAGTGGATCGAGATGCACCTGCGCGCCACCCGGGCGATGCGGGTGCTGATCCCGGAGATCCACCTGGAGGTCGGATTCGAGGCGGGGGAGGAGATCAGCACCGAGATCTCCGCCAAGTTCCACCGCCCCGGAGTAGAAGCCGAACTCAGCAAAGCGGGCTTCACGTCGGCCGCATGGTGGACCGACACTGAAGCCCGCTTCGCCCTGTCACTGTGGGAAGCAGTCTAGAAATTACCCACCCTGCTTGATCAATCCGTTGATCTTGTCGACGTACGTCGGGAGTTCGCTGACCGGCTTCTTGCCACTCAGGATCGGCTGGTAGTTGGCCGTGGTCAGGTCACCCACCTGCTGGGCCCACTGAGTCGTGAAGCGAACCCCGACCGTCTTCTCCGCACCCAGGTCGGCCTTCACCGTGTCGACGACGGTCGGCTGCTGAGCCTTGGTGAGCGCGTCGAAGTAGCTCGCCTGCGCCGGGGTGTACGCCGGCGGCGCGACGGGGGATGCCGGCAGGACGGCGTCCCACACCTTGGTGTTGATGTACGACAGCACCTTGAACGTCGCGTCCTGGTCCTTGGTGTACTGCGGCGTGCAGATGCCGACCGAGTCGTACAGCGTGGTCGCCGTCTGCACCTGCGGGAACGGCGCGAACCCGTACTTGATCTTCGGCTTGTCGGTCTGGAACCCGGCGGCCAGCCACTGCCCGCCGAACGTCATCGGCACCTTGCCGGCCGCGAACAGCGACTGCACGTTCGCGGCGTCGTACCCGGGCGGTGCGACGGAGCCGTTCTTGATCGCCGCGACCAACTTCTCCACACCCTCCTTGTACTTGTCGTCCGCCTCGGCCTTGGTCGGGTGGTTCACGTTGTCGGTGAACGGTGCGCCGCCCGCCGAGGTGGAGTACAGGCTCATCGTGAACGGACCGTCGGCCGACGTCAGCTGGTCCGCGACCAGGCCGTATTTCGCCCCGTTCTTGTTGGCGAGTTTCGCGGCGGCCGAGTACATGTCGTCCCACGACCAGCCGGCCTTCGGCAGCGGGATGCCCGCGGCGGTGAACGCGTCGGCGTTGTACCAGACGCCGTACGTGTTCATCAGTGACGGGAGGCCGCCCATCTGGCCGTCGGCGGTCTTCCAGTTCTCGATCGCGGACGGGACGAACTTGTCGGCCTTGAAGTCGCCGTCGCCCTCCTTGATCTTGTCCGCCCAGTCGACGAGCAGACCCTGCGACGTGTACTGCTGCTCGGTGTCGTTACCGCACCAGAACAGGTCCGGGAGCTTCTTCGCCTGGGTCAGCGAGGCGAGCTTGTCGCCGTACTGACCGCTCGGGGAGTCGAGCAGCTGGACCGTGATGTTGTCGTCCTTGAAGTCCGCCAGCGCCTTCTTGATCGCGGCGTTGGTCTCCGCCGACTCCCACGTCATCACCGTGACGGTGACCGGCCCGCCGCTCGAGCCGCCGGAGTCCGAGCCGCCGCCGCACGCCGTCGCCGCCAGCAACCCCGCGCACGCCAGCGCGGTGACACCCAATGTCCTCTTCACAAGGAATCTCCTCTATTTCTGGTTCGTGCTGCCGAGAGCGCCGAGGCCCTGGATGAAGTAGCGCTGCGCGGCGAAGAAGATGATCAGCGGCGGCAGCATGTACAGCAGGTTGGTGGCCATGTAGTAGCTCCAGTCCGGCGTCTTCCCGGCGAACGGGGAGACGAACGCCGCCATACCCACCGACAACGGCCACTTGCCGGACGAGTACAGGTAGACCAGCGGGTTCAGGTAGTCGTTCCAGGACGCCTGGAACGCGAGGATCGCCATCGTCAGCCAGGCCGGCCGGGTCAGCGGCAGCATCACCTGCGTGAAGATCCGCAGGTGCCCGGCACCGTCGATCTTGGCGGCCTCGTCGATCGAGTACGGGATGGCCAGGAAGTACTGCCGGGCCAGGAAGATGAACAGCGGGTTCCCGCCGAGGAAGGCCGGCACGATCAGCGGCAGCCAGGTGTCGTACCAGCCGATGCTCTTGTACATCTGGAACAGCGGGATCAGCCCGACCACACCCGGGAGCAGCATGCTGCCGACGAACAGGTAGAACCACACCTTCCGCCCGGGGAACCGCAATCGGGCCAGCGCGTAGCCGGCCATCATCGCCGTCATCACCCCGCCGAGCACGCTGAGCGCGGTGATGATCATCGAGTTCAGGAACAGCTTCGGGAAGTGGATCGCCTTCGGCCCGTCGATGAAGTTGCTCCACGTCCACTCGTGCGGCAGCAGCTTCGGCGGGATGTCGAACACGGCGGTCCGGCTCTTCAGCCCGATCGTGATCATCCACAGCAGCGGGACGACCATCACCGCGCAGATGAACAGCGCGACGACGTACCACGTCGTCGTACCGACGACTCGCGGGTTCTTCTTCGGTGGCGGGACGGCCGGAGTGGCCGTGGGCGTCACCGGGGGAGCTTCAGTCGGAAGTGCTGTCACTGTACGTCCAGAGTGAGGAGAACTTCGCGGTCAGGGCGATCACGGCGATGATGATCACGAACAGCACCCACACCTGCGCCGAGGCGTACCCGAGCTGCGGGATCTTGCCCAGGGTCGGGAAACCGTTGTTGTAGATCCCCAGCATCAGCACGTTGGTGCTGAACCCAGGGCCACCGCCGGTGAGGATCTTCGGCTGGTTGAACGTCTGCAGTGCGGCCGTGGTCTGCAGGATCACCTGCAGCAACATGATCGGGCTGATCATCGGCAGCGTGATCCGGAAGAACACCGACCACGGACCGGCACCGTCCACCTTGGCGGCCTCGTACAACTCGGTCGGCACCGACTGCAGCGCGGCCAGGAAGATGATCATCGTGCCGCCGACGCCCCACAGCATCACCAGAACCACTGCGGGCATCGCCATCTTCGGACTCTGCAGCCACAGGCTGGTCGGCAGTCCGAGCCGGTCGAGGATCGTGTTCATCAGTCCGACCTGGGGGTCGAGGATGAACTTCCACAACGTGATCGTCGCGACCGCCGGCAGCACCACCGGCAGGTACGCCAGCGTCCGGACCACCCGGACCCCGGCGAAGCGCTGGTTGCAGAACATCGCCAGTGCGAGCCCGATGATCAGCGACAACGGGACGTACAGCAACACCAGGTAGCCCGTCGCCCGGATCGCCGGCCAGAACGCCGGGTCGGTCGTGAACAGCCGGCGAAAGTTGCCGAGACCAACGAAGACCGGGTCGGTCAACCCGTTGTACTTCGTCAGCGCGAGATAGAACGATCGGATCAGCGGATAACCCACGAAGGCGAGGAATCCGATCATCGCGGGCGCGATGAACAGGTACGCCGCCTTCACGTCGGAGCCGGCGTTGCGGCTCATCCCACCACGGACGCGGGTGCGCTTTCTGGTGGTGGATCCGCCTAGAGGAGAACTACTCATCCGGCCTCCTGGACGGTAACGTTTCCAACGTTTTACTGTTGGGTGACGATGCCGTGTCGTGAAAAGGAAGTCAACCCCGTGTCCGAAACGTTTCCAAGCAAGCCGGAGATCATCCGGCCGACGATGATCGACGTTGCCCGGCGGGCCGGCGTCGGCCTCGGCACGGTGTCGCGTGTGGTGAACGGTGGCCACGGCGTCCGTGACGAGACCGCGCAACGCGTCCGGGCGGCGATCGACGAGCTCGGTTTCCAGCGCAACGAGGTCGCTCGCGCGCTCCGTCCGGGCAAGAAGTCGACCAGTCTCGCACTCGTTCTGGGTGACCTGACCAACCCGTTCTACGCGAGTATCGCCAAGGCCGCGCTCGAAGTCGCCGGGCAGTCCGGGTACGCCGTCGTACTCGGATCCGTCGACGAGGATCCCGAAGGGGAGAAGCGGGCGATCCAGGAACTGGTGAGCCGGCAGGTCGCCGGGCTGATGATCGTCCCGGACCAGGGCGACCACTCGTTCCTCGAGGGCGCCGGCATCCCGGTGGTGTTCCTCGACCGGCCCGCGACCGGGATCGACGCCGACATCGCGATGGTCGACAACGAGGGCGGTGGCCGGCTCGCGACCGAGCACCTGCTGGCGCAGGGGCACGAACGGATCGCGATCCTGCTCGCCCCGTCGTACTACACGACCGGCCGCCGGCTGCGCGGGTACCGGCGGGCGCACCGGGCCGCGGGGATCGACGTCGACGAGTCGCTGGTGATCCAGCTGCCCGAGGGCAACGCTGAAGCCGCCGAGAAGGCGACCCGTGAGGCGATGCTGCGCCCCGATCCGCCGACCGCGATCTTCGCGTCGACGAACTTCCTGACCGAGGGTGTACTGCGGGCCCTCGGTGAGCTCGGTCGTGAGCCCGCGGTGGTCGGGTTCGACGACTTCCGGCTCGCCGACATGCTGCCGACACCGGTCACGGTCGTTGCCTCCGACATCGCCGAACTCGGACGCAGCGCGGCGCGGTTGCTTCTCGCCCGAGCGTCCGGTGCTGACACCCGGCCGCCGCAGCGGATCGTGCTTCCCTGCGCGCTGATCGAGCGCGGTTCGGGAGAGCGGCCGCCGGATTCTGCTGCCAAGAGAAAGGCTCGGTGAGCTCGCGCGCCGCTGGTTAGGGTCGGGGCGTGCACTACGAATCCGTGGGCGAAGGCCGGCCGCTCTTCTTCCTGCCCAGCTGGGGTGGCGACGGCGGCGAGGGCCGCGCCGTCCACGAACCGATCTTCGAGCACCGTTCAGGCTGGCGCCGGATCTACGTCGACCCGCCCGGCACCGGCAAGTCGCCGGCCGTCCCGTCGATCACCGACCAGGACGGCATGGTCTCCGCGATCGCCGACCTGATCACGTCGGTGATCGGTGCCGAGCCCTTCGCCCTCGCCGGTACGTCGGCCGGCGCCCTGCACGCCCGCGGCCTCGTCAAGCGCGACCCCGCGCGCGTTCTCGGATTGTTGCTCAGGGCACCGGGTATCGTCATCGACCGCTCCCGGCGCACCCTCCCGACCGACGAACACCTCGATCCATCGGCGGAGCGCGATCGCCAGCATTTGTTCTACGACAGGGCCGAAGCGCTTGCCGACCTCGCGTTCCTCGGCCGGATCCAGGGCAACGTCTCCAGCTACGGGCTGCGTGAGGATCCGTCGATCCGCTTCGAGCGACCGACGCTGATCGTGACCGGCCGCCAGGATGTGATCGCCGGGTACGCCGACGCGTGGGCGATCCTCGACGACTACCCGCGCGCGACGTTCGCCGTACTGGATCAGGAGGATCACTTCCTGCCCGGGCCCGGAGTCGCGGCGTACCGCTCGCTGGTCGCGGACTGGCTGGACAGGGTCGAGCACCCGGACGCGTGAGGGGCGGAACGCGCGTCCGGGTGCTCGTGTTCGGGAAGGTCAGAAGTTCGGCCAGGCCCAGCCGAGGTAGCTGTTGAAGTACGGCAGCTTCGCGAGCCCGATCTTCCCGTTCACACTGGTGGCCCAGAAGTACCCGTCACCACGGGCAACCCCGACGTGCCCGTACGGTGCGGCGAGGTCCCAGAAGACCAGCGCGCCTTTCGGCGGATTCAGATCACCGCGGTGTGCCACGCCGCGGGCCACGGCATCGTTCCAGTCGGCCTTGGCGGAGGCCCAGATCGCGGTCTTTCCGTACGAGTTCTCCGCGGCCATCTCGCAGTACCCCTGGAAGGCGGTCGAGCCGTTGCGGGCGGCGTACCAGGCGATGGCCTTGTCGGCGCGGGGGTTGCTGGTGCAGAGCGGTGCGATCAGGCCGCTGCTGCCGGTGTTGACGTAGGAGTCGGTGATGAAGCCCTTGCCGGGGATGTGGTCCCAGACGAGGCTGCGGCCGTACTTGCCGGTGACGGGCTCGCCGTAGATCTGACAGTCGATCTCTACGGTGCCGTTGGGTTGGGTGCCGACCGTGCCGAAGCTGGTCGCGTTCCCGGAGCGGATGGCGACGCCGGTTCCGCTGTCGGTGACGACGGTGCCGGTGGCGGCACTGGCGGTGAGGGTGCCGGTGCCGAAGGCGGTGGCGCCGGCGAGCAGGGTGGTGACGGCAACACGGGCGGTGATGCGCATGAGGGCGGTACGCATGGTGTGTTCCCTTTCGTGAAGTTGTACTCGCAGGGAACCAAACCGTGACGGTGTTGTCGCAGTGGGCAACAAGGTGGTGAGCCACTGGTGGGGCAGCCGGGGTGGCTGAGTGGCGGTGGTGGCTGGTGGCGGCTGGTGGCGGCGCCCGCGGGGCGGTCGGGCGCCGCCGTCGGGCCGGTCAGAAGTTCGGCTGCGCCCAGCCGAGGTAGTTGTTGAAGTACGGCAGCTTCTGCTTGCCGATCGCGCTGTTGACGCTGGTGGCCCAGAAGTTGCCGTCACCGGTGGCCACGCCGACGTGTCCGTAGGCGCTGATGTTCCAGAACACCAGTGCGCCCTTCGGCGGGTTCAGGTCACCCTTGTGCGCGGCGCCACGGTTCACTGCGTCGTTCCAGTTGGCGATGGCGGACGCGTACACGCCGGTCGTGCCGTACGCGTTCTCGACGGCCTTCTCGCAGTACCCCTGGTACGCCGTGGACCCGTTGCGGGAGGAGAACCAGGCGATCGCGTCATCGGCGCGGGACTGTGGGCTGAAGGTCGATGCGGTGCTCGTTGCCGCCGGCGCTGTCTCTGCCGGTGCGGCTGCTGCGGTCGTAGCGGGGAGGGCGGCGCCTCCGAGAGCCAGTACGCCCAGGGCGGCGGTGGCGGTCAGACGCATGAACGAACGGGAAAGGAGGGACCTCATGATGGTTGCCTTTCGCTCTGAACTGCGATGGTCAGGGCCTGTTCTCTTGGAGAATCAGCTACTTTGTGCAGACAATCAGAGCGTGACTGGATTGTCGCAGTGGGCAACGGAACCGAATCACGGATATTTGGTAGTTTGTGTAGATAAGTGACGGCGAGAGCGGAGAGTGCGCCGTGCGGCCAGCCCAGGCTCGGTACGTGATCGGAGCTCGCATGCGCGAGCTGCGCGAGGCCGCCGGGGTGCCGTTGACCCGCGCCGCCACCGACTCCGGCTGGGACAAGGGCCACCTGTCCCGCGTCGAACGCGGCCACACCAAGCCCAGCCGCGAACTCATCGAGTGGTACGACGACTCGTTCGGCGCGAACCAGGCGCTGGTCAACCAGCTGATGGAACTCGACGCCGCCGTCCGCGCCGGCCGCGACATGTCCCAGCGCGACTTCCGCCGGCACGTCCAACCGGTCCTGCTCGGCGGATCCGTACCGATCGACCACCACCCCGACGACCGCGCCGAGCTGGTCGGCGAGACGGTCCCGGACGGCATGCAGGTACGCCGCGACGAGACCTTCGAGAAGACCTGGGTACTCCGCAACAGCGGCGACGCCTCCTGGCACGACCGCTGGCTCACCCGCCAAGGCGCCGCCGGCACCCCCGGCTGGCTCCGCTCTCCGGCCCGCGAACGCGTCCCCGACGCCGAACCCGGCGAGATCGTCACGGTCGCGATGACCCTGCAGTCCCCGTCCCAAGTAGGCGCCTCCACCGCCTACTTCAAAATCACCGACGAAGCCGGCCGCTTGTACTACCCCGGCCTGGAGTCACCCCCGCTCTACTGCACCATCTTCACCATCTACGAGCCCTAACCCGGGGCCGTGAACAGGAACCGGTGCCACAGCACCCGAAATAACCTGTTCAAGCCCCCCGCCCGTTGGGCTCACCCCCAGTTCTTGCCGCAACTACGCCCCGCACGACCTTCCGCGCTGCCGCAACCCCGCGCCGGCGCCGCTGCGGCCCCGCACCGCCTCCGCTCCGCGCGCCCGCGCTCCAGTCGCCCGCGCTCCGCCCTCCGGAGCATCCGCCCCTGCCTGGTCCCGGGGCCGTGAACAGGAACCGGTGCCACACCACCCGAAATAACCTGTTCAAGCCACCTGCTGCCTGGGCTCAGCCCCAATTCCTGCCGCAGTTGCGGATGCGGTTGGCGGTCGTGTGGGGTTGGTCTAGGTCGGCCCAGCTCACGCGGGCGACGTGATATCCGCAGGCGCGGAGGCGGTCCTCGCGCCACTTCTCGGCGACGATGGCGTCCGAGTTGTCGCCGTACTTCGCTGCTCCGTCGAACTCGACTACACCACGGGGTGCCACCAGGAAGTCGACTCGGGCGACGAATCGGCCTTGGTGGTCACGGATCTCGACCTGCAGCTCCGGCGTCGGTAGACCCTGGTTCGCCATCAGGACCCGGAGCCGTGACTCGCCGACCGATTCACTGAGGCCGTTGGCGAATCGCGCCGCAGCTCGCGCGGCCGGGGAACCACGCCAGCACTCGTGCCGGTCGGCGGTTGTCGTGAGTGCGTCGACCGTCACCAGCTTCTGGTGCAGCGCCGCGTCTCCCAGTACGACGCCGACTTCGTACGACGAGGCGCAGGCTGTCTCGGCGATTGCGCGGGCGGCACTGGTGACCGGGATGCCGTTCACCACGGTGATCTCGCCTGGGGAGAAGTGCGAGCGGTGCACCGCGGCGACGGCATCGGATCGCGTTCGGCCGCTCGCCTTGGTCACGTGCACCTTCGCGAGATCGAGCCCCCAGCTCGGCAGCCCGTGCAGCAGGACGGCGGACTGATGGCTGACGATCACCCCAGGCCCCATCCTCCCGATCACGGCGCGGGTCTTCATTAGATGTAGTCGTCTGGCCCTCTCCCAAGGCTCCTCTCCATCGGGCCGCGGCGCGTCCTCGACGTACACGTCGCGGGACAGCCGCGACCACTGCCCGGACCGCAGTCTTCGCCGAAGCTCACTGTCGCTGTATCCGGACTCGGTCGCGTCCGCACGGCAGAACCAGCCGCCGCGGGCGCCGGCGAGCACGCTCAACTTCGGATTCATACCGACAAGATGCAGTCGTCGCGAAGCTCGCCGACGGATGAATTTCCACCTGTGGACAGCCAGAACCCGGGGCTGACGCCTGCCTACGGTGGCGTTGAACAGGAAATAACCTGTGTCCCCCCACGAGATCCTGTCCAAGGCCCCCGCGGTACGCCGCTGATCCCGTGTGCGCCGCAGTACGCCGCTGGTGTCCCGCGCGCGACCGGGCGCTCGGTCAGCCGGCGTTGAGCTCTGCGTCTATTTCGGCGTCGAGTTCGGCTTTGCGTTTGATCCAGCGTTCGCTGAGGCCTTTGACCTCTTCGTTGATGAAGTCGATGAAGCCGAGGGAGACGCGGATCCGGCGGTGGGCGTCGGTGCCTTCGCCGGAGGCGTCAAGGACCTTGCGGAGGGATTCGGACCAGCGGCCGAGGGACGCGTCCTCGGTCATCATCGTCTGGTACCAGGCGTCGTCCTGGACGACGTACACATCGCGGCGGCTGCCGGGCTCGCGTTCGCGGGTCGCGAGGCGCAGCTGGAGCAGGTAGTTGACCGCGCCGGAGACGGCGGCGGGGCTGGCTTGCAGCTGCTCGGAGAGTTCGGCGGCGGTCATCCGGCCCGACACGCTCGACAGGATCGCGGCGAACGTCCGGCCCGCCATCCGCGGCCAGCCGGTGTCGGCGAGCAGGTTGCCGAACTGCTCGGTGTACCGCTTCACGGCGTCGTCGTCTCGATGTGCACTCACCGCCCCATCATCCCCTCTGGGTCGCTCGGTTACCTGACAGGTGAGAAACGTGTTAGCAAGATTCACAATCTTCTGAATGAAGTGTACGTTATGAATCATGACATCAGCCATCGTGGTCTCTGGACTGCACAAGTCGTACGGAAGTACGCACGCCCTCGACGGCCTCGACCTCGACGTCGCGACCGGTGAGGTGCATGGCTTTCTCGGCCCGAACGGTGCCGGGAAGTCCACCACCATCCGCGTCCTGCTCGGACTGCTGCGCGGTGACGCCGGTGATGTCTCGCTGCTCGGCGGTGACCCGTGGCACGACGCGGCCAAGCTGCACCGGCGGCTGGCCTACGTGCCGGGTGACGTGAACCTGTGGCCGAACCTGACCGGTGGCGAGGTGATCGACCTGCTCGGCCGGCTCCGCGGTGGGCTGGACGAGAAGAAGCGTGACGAGCTGCTGCGCCGGTTCGACCTCGACCCGACCAAGAAGGGCCGGACGTACTCCAAGGGCAACCGCCAGAAGGTCGCACTGGTCGCGGCGCTGGCGTCGGACGTCGAGCTGCTGATCCTGGACGAGCCGACCTCCGGCCTGGACCCGCTGATGGAGGAAGTGTTCCGGCAGTGCATCGAGGAGGAGCGCCAGCGCGACCGCACCGTGCTGCTGTCCAGCCACATCCTCTCCGAGGTCGAGGCGCTGTGTGACCGCGTCAGCATCATCCGCCGCGGCAAGGTGGTCGAGACGGGCACACTGTCCGACCTGCGCCACCTGACCCGTACGTCGATCCACGCGGAGCTGTCCGGTGCGGTGAACGGTCTGGCGCAGCTGCCCGGAGTTCACGATCTCGATGTCGAAGGCAACCGGGTGCGGTGCGAGGTGGACACCGCACAGCTCGATGCGGTGATGCGGCAGCTGTCCGCGAGTGGCATCAAGAGTCTGGTCGCGCAGCCGCCCACGCTGGAAGAGCTGTTCCTGCGGCACTACGAGGACGACGTACCGGCTGAGCCCGAGGCGGCTGTGCGATGAACGACTTCGTCGGCACCGGGACGCTGGTGCGGCTCGCGCTGCGCCGGGACCGGCTCCTGATCCCGGTCTGGATCCTCGTGTTCGTGATGTCGGCGGCCGGATCGGCCAAGGCGTCCATCAGCCTGTACTCCGATCCGAAGTCGCTGGCCGAAGCGGCGAAGACGTCGAACGCGTCACCCGCCCTGGTCTCGCTGTACGGCCGGATCTTCGACGAGTCCTCGCTCGGGGAGGTCTCGCTGTTCAAGCTCACTGCGTTCGGTGCGGTACTGGTCGGCCTGCTCGCCGGGATCCTCGTGGTGCGCCACACCCGGACGGAGGAGGAGAACGGCCGTCTGGAGTTGCTGAGCGCCGGAGTGCTCGGTCGGTACGCCGCTCTGGCGGCCGCACTGATCGTCTCGGCGGGGACTGTCATCGTGCTCGGCCTGGTGACGGCACTGGCCCTGATCGGGAGCGGACTGGACACGACAGGCTCGTTCGCCTTTGGACTGATGTGGGCCGCGACCGGTCTGGCCTTCGCAGGCGTCGGTGCGGTGACTGCACAGGTCACCGAGAGCGCACGGGCTGCCAACGGGCTCACAGCGGTCGTGCTGGGCGTGGCGTACGTACTGCGGGCAATCGGCGACTCGTCCGCAGACGGGAGCACCCAATGGGTGTCGTGGCTGTCGCCGGTCGGGTGGTCGCAGCAGGTCCGTGCGTACGCGGGCGACCGGTTCGTCGTACTGCTGGTGCCGCTGGCGTTCCTCGGCGTAATGGTTGCTGCCGCGATCGCACTGATCCGTCGGCGTGACGTCGGTGCCGGTCTGGTGCGTCCACGTCCCGGTTCGGCGCGGGCGTCGGCGGGGCTGCGGTCACCGCTGGCGCTGGCGTGGCGGTTGCACCGAGGCTCCTTGTACGGCTGGGGTTTCGCGTTCCTGCTGCTCGGTCTGCTGGTCGGCAACATCGCCAGCAACGTGGACGGGTTCGTCAGCAGCCAGAGCGCCAAGGAGATGGTGCAGAAGCTCGGTGGTGTCGAGGGCATCACCGACGCGTTCCTGGCGACCGAGATGGGCATGGTTGGTCTGCTCGCGTCGGCGTTCGGCATCCAGGCCGCGCTGCGGCTGCGCTCGGAGGAGACTGCGCTCCGCGCCGAGCCTCTGCTCGCGACAGGTGTCTCACGGGCGCAGTGGCTCGCCAGTCACGTGCTGATGGCACTACTAGGTACGGCTGCGCTCATCCTGGTGGCCGGACTGGGTTCGGGTGTCTCGAGCGGTGCGTCACTCGGCAACATGGGTCGTCAGGTACCGCGGATGCTCGCGGCGGCCGCCGTACAGCTGCCGGCGATCTGGCTCGTGACCGCGCTGGTCGTGATCCTGTTCGGCATGGCTCCGAAGCTCGTCTCCGGGGGCTGGGTCCTCTACGGCGTGTTCCTGCTGATCGGTCAGTTCGGGGAGATCTTCAATCTGCCGCAGTGGATGATCGACCTCAGCCCGTACGGCCACACGCCTCGGCTGCCCGGTGGTGACTTCTCCGCCGCTCCGGTCATCTGGCTGACCGCGATCGCCGCGGCGCTCACCGTTGCCGGCTTCGCGACGTTCCGGCGCCGCGACATCGGCTGACCCTGATCGCGCTGGTCTGAGGGGTCCAGCGCCTCCGCCCCGCCCCGGCCCCCCCCCGGGGGGGGGGGGGTGTGACGATGAGGGGGGGGTTTTTGTGGAGCTGATAGAGTTGTTGGACAC
>NZ_JBSHBJ010000016.1:88559-175360 GCF_053611945.1 Kribbella sp. NPDC054772
TGCGCGCCGGGCGGGCCGCGCCCCTGGGGCAGCCCGTGGCGGGGTTGGAGGGGGGCGCCCCGCGCCCCCCCCCCCCGCCCCACCCCCCGGGGGGGGGCGGCTTGTCTACGATCCTGGGGTGTTGAGTGAGCAGCTGATCGAGTTCTGGACCGAGCGGCATCTGTGCGTGCTGAGCACGGTCCGTCCCGACGGGACCGTCCACGCCACCCCGGTCGGGGCGACCCTGGACGTCGAGGCGGGACTCGTGCGGGTGATCTGCTCCGGGACGTCGTACAAGGCTCGGACCATCCGCCGACTGGGGGAGGCATCGGTGTCCGTCACCCAGGTGGACGGGCGGCGCTGGAGCAGCATCGAGGGCCGCGCGGTGGTCAGCGACGATCCCGCCCGGGTGCGGGACGCCGAACGCCGCTACGCCAAGCGCTACAAGGAACCCCGCGTCAACCCGCAGCGAGTGGTTCTCGAGATCACCATCACCAAGGTGCTCGGCAATGCCGGCTGACCCGATCACCGTCGTCGGCATCGGTGCCGACGGCTGGGCGGGCCTCGCCGACGCCGCCCGCATCGCCGTCCAGACCGCCGAGGTCTTGCTCGGCAGCACGCGTCAACTGGCGCTCCTCCCAACCCCTGTCGCGGACGGTCGTGAGCCGAAGCGGCTGGCCTGGCCGTCGCCCTTGTCGGACGCTCTGCCCCGATTGCTGGAGGAGCACCGCGACCGCCGGATCTGCGTTCTCGCGAGCGGCGACCCCACGTTCCACGGCATCGGTACGACGCTGGTTCGCCTGCTCGGCGCCGACGCCGTACGCGTCATTCCGCACCCGTCGAGCGTCTCGCTGGCTTGTGCGCGACTCGGCTGGGCGCAGGACCAGGTGCAGGTGGTCAGCCTGGTGAGCAACCCGGTCGAGCGGCTGCACCCGCACCTCCAGCCCGGACGGCGGCTGCTCGTCCTCAGCCGGGGAGCGCAAACACCCGCCGACGTCGCTCAACTGTTGGTTGCCCGCGGCTACGGGGCCAGCGAGTTCACCGTCCTCGAGCAGCTCAGCGGACCAACCCAACGCATCCGTTCCACCGCGGCAGCCGACTGGTCCGACGACGTCGACCCCCTGAACGTGATCGGCATCCAGTGCGCGCCGGACGCGCCGGTGGTGTCCACCGTCCCCGGACTCCCCGACGACGCGTATGAGAACGACGGTCAGCTCACGAAGCGCGAAGTACGCGCCGTCACGCTCTCCCGGTTGGCGCCGGTGCCTGGGCAACTGCTCTGGGACATCGGCGGCGGCGCGGGCAGCATCGCGATCGAGTGGTCCCGTCACCACCCGGCCTGCCGGGCCATCGCGGTCGAACGCGATCCCGGTCGAGCCGAACGCCTGGACCGCAACGCCGCCAACCTCGGCGTACCGGTCACGACGATTGTTGGCCCGGCCCCGGCCGCCCTTGCCGGTCTCGAGAGCCCGGATGCGATCTTCATCGGTGGTGGAGCAACCGCCGCGGGCATGTTCGACGCCTGCTGGAGTGCCCTTCGCCCCGGCGGTCGGCTGGTCGCGAACGGCGTGACGTTGGAGACCGAGGCCCTGATCGCCCAGTGGTACAAGGCTGTTGGCGGTGACCTGGTTCGCCTCGAGGTGCAGCGCGCCTCCGCCGTCGGCACCATGACCGGCTGGCGTCCCGCGATGCCTGTGACCATCTGGAGCGTGACCAAGTGACGGTGCACTTCATCGGCGCCGGACCGGGCGCGGCCGACCTGATCACCGTCCGCGGGCGCGACCTGATCGCCGCCGCACCGGTCTGCCTGTACGCCGGTGCGCTCGTCCCGCTCGAGCTCCTCGACCACTGTCCACCAGGCGCCCGCAAGATCGACACGGCGAACCTGAACCTCGACGAGATCCTCGCCGAGCTCAGCTCCGCCCACGCCGAGGGACACGATGTCGCCCGCCTGCACTCCGGCGACCCCTCGGTCTTCAGCGCCATGGCCGAACAGATGCGCCGCCTCGACACCCTCAACATCCCGTACGACGTGACTCCCGGAGTCCCGGCGTACGCCGCAGCGGCCGCAACGCTGAGTCGCGAACTGACCGTCCCGGAGGTCGGCCAAACGGTCATCCTCACCCGGATCAGCGGAAGCGCCAGCGCGATGCCGGCCGGCGAAGACCTCGCCACGCTCGGCGCCGGGCAGGCGACGATCGTTCTGCACCTGGCCGTGCAGCAGATCGACCGCGTGGTGGACGAACTCATCCCGAACTACGGTCCGGACTGCCCGGTCGCCGTTGTGGCGCACGCCTCCCGCGACAACGAACTCATCGTCCGCGGCACCCTCGCGGACATCGCGGATCAGGTGAAGGCGGCGAGCATCCGGCGTACCGCCGTCATCATCGTCGGGAAGGTTCTCAGCGCGACGGCGTTCCGGGACAGCCACCTCTATTCGGTCGCCCGTAGCCGATGAGGGTCTTGCTACTCGGTGGAACGGGAGAGGCTCGCGAGCTGGCTGAGCTCCTGGTCGCCGAGGGCGTTGACGTCCTGTCGTCGCTTGCCGGTCGTACTGCGATGGCTGTGCATCCGGTCGGTGATGTGCGGGTCGGCGGGTTCGGAGGAGTCGACGGTCTGATCGCCTGGCTGCGTGCGAACCCTGTCGACGCTGTCGTCGACGCCACGCATCCGTTCGCTGCCCAGATGACTGCCAACGCGGCAGCCGCCGCTGCGCAGACCGGCGTACCCCTCGTTGTGCTTCGGCGCGCTGGGTGGAGTCCGTCAGCGGGGGACGACTGGCGGTGGGTCGACACTGCATCCGCTGCGGCCGACCTGCTTCCGGAACTCGGGTCGCGAGTCTTCCTCACCATCGGTCGCCAAGGGCTCGCCGACTTCGCTACGACGGGACTCTGGACGCTGGCTCGCTGCGTAGATCCGCCCGAGCCTCGTCCGACCTGGTGCACGCTGGTCCTTGCCCGCGGGCCCTTCGCGCTGGCGGACGAGCTCGCGCTGCTGCGGCGCCACCAGATCGACGTACTGGTCACGAAGGACAGTGGCGGACCCGCCACGGCCGCCAAACTCACGGCGGCCCATCAGCTCTCGCTCCCGGTCGTCGTGATCCGCCGACCCGAGCTCCCCGCCGGACCCGAAGTCGTCGAGTCGGTGGCAGAAGCCGCGCAGTGGGTGATGCTGACCACCTGATGGTGGGCGGTCAGGGGCTCGATAGATTGACGCCATGGGCATTCAGATCGCGCCGAGCATCCTGTCCGCCGACTTCGCGCGGCTGGCCGATGAGGCGACGGCCGTGTCGAACGCGGACTGGCTGCACGTCGACGTGATGGACAACCACTTCGTGCCGAACCTGACCCTCGGGATGCCGGTGGTCGAGTCCCTGGCGAAGGCGACCGACACGCCGCTCGACTGCCACCTCATGATCGAGGACCCGGACCGCTGGGCCCCGGGGTACGCCGAGGCCGGCGCGTCGAGCATCACGTTCCACGTCGAGGCCTGCAAGGCGCCGATCCGGACCGCCCGGGAGATCCGGGCCCAGGGCGCCCGGGCGGCGATGGCGCTCAAGCCCGCGACCCCGATCGAGCCGTACGAGGACCTGCTGTCCGAGCTCGACATGATCCTGATCATGACCGTGGAGCCGGGCTTCGGCGGGCAGAAGTTCCTCGACGTCTGCGTCCCGAAGATCCGGCGTACCCGGGAGCTGCTCGACAAGCACGGTCTGGACCTGTGGATCGAGATCGACGGTGGGGTGTCGGTCGAGACGATCGAGCGGTGCGCCGAGGCCGGCGCCGACGTGTTCGTGGCCGGCTCGGCCGTGTACGCCGCCGACGACCCGAACGCGATGGTCGAGAAGCTACGCGGTCTCGCCGAGCAGGCCGGCGGCCGGTAACTCAGGCTCCGGCTGAGCCGCCCGATCCGGCGGGATCCGCAGCAGCAACACCGACGCCAGCACCGCGAGCACCGAGGCGAGCAACCATACGTAGCGCACGCCGAACGACTCGATCAGCGCGCCGGAGATCGCGGCCCCGATCGCCCCGCCGGTCGTCGCCGCGCTGCTCATCCACCCGAACGCCTCGGTCCGCGCGCCGTCAGGCGTCAGCGCACCCAACCGCTCGTACACCGCACCGATCGCCGGCGCCAACGTCAGCCCCGACAGCATCAGCGCGATCCCGAGCGACAGCGGTGACCAGGTCGCGAACACGCACAACAGCATCCCGAACCCGACCAGCGCGGCCCGCCGCCACACGTACGACGTACGTCGCGCGGGCAACGCACCGGCGACGGCACCACCGACCAGGCTGCCGAACGCCCACGCGGCCTCGAAGATCCCGGCGATCAGCCGCTGGCCGTGCTCGTCGGCGAACGCCACGATGCCGAGCGAGATCCCGCTGAACGACGTGATCCACAGGCCGAACGCGAGGATCAGCGCCAACCGGTGCCGATGCCAGAGCAACTGACGCGCGGTCAGCGGCCCGGCATTGTGCGCGTCGTGGGGGAGCGGCTTCGGTTGTCGCAGCGCGTACCGCCAGATGAAGACCGCTGACATCGCCGCCGCGAGCACGACACCGAGACGTGGGCTCGCCACGCTCACGGCGGTCGCCCCGATCATCGGCCCGACCATGAACAACAACTCCTGCGCCGTCGCGTCCACGGAGTACGCCGTCCGGAGCGTCGGACCCTCGACGACCCGCGGCCACGCGGCACGCAGCGTCTGTGAGACCGGTGGCACCAGCGCACCCGCGATCACCGCGACCGCGGGAAGCACGCGATACAGCCCGGCCGGCAGCAGAGCGATGGCCAGCAATGCGACGCTCCACGCGATCCCGGTCACCAGCAGCACGCCGCGCGGCCCGCGCCGGTCGGCCGCTCGTGACCACAGCGGCCCGGCGAACGCCGTACCGACCGAGTAGGCAGCTGCGACGACACCGGCCCAGCCGAACGAGCCGCTCGCGTCCTTCGCCAGGAACGCGATCGGCACCATCGTCGCGAGCATGGGTAGTCGAGCGAGCAATGAGGACACCAACAGCGCCATCACGCCACGCGCACGCCACAACTCCCGATACCCGGACAGCTCCATGCGTGCATTCTGGCGTCGGCCACCGACAATTCCGGCGGCCCGACTACGATGAGCCGGGTGACCGAGCACAAACCGGTGGAGAGCTGGTTGACGGACATGGACGGCGTCCTGGTGCACGAGGAGCGCGCCATCCCCGGGGCCGACGAGTTCATCGCGGCCCTGCAGGTGTCGGGCAAGAAGTTCTTGGTGCTGACCAACAACTCGATCTTCACCCCGCGCGATCTCCGGGCCCGACTGCTGGCCGCGGGTATCGACATCCCGGAGGGCGCGATCTGGACCAGCGCGCTCGCCACCGCCCAGTTCCTGGACGACCAGCGGCCGGGCGGCTCGGCGTACGTGATCGGGGAGGCGGGGCTGACCACGGCGCTGCACGAGATCGGCTACGTACTGACCGAACGCGACCCGGACTACGTCGTACTCGGTGAGACCCGGACGTACTCGTTCGAGGCGATCACCAAGGCCATCCGGCTGATCACCGACGGCGCGCGGTTCATCGCGACCAACCCGGACCCGACCGGCCCGTCGCAGGAGGGTCCGCTGCCGGCGACCGGCTCGGTGGCGGCGCTGATCACCCGCGCGACCGGCGTCGCGCCGTACTTCGTCGGCAAGCCGAATCCGCTGATGATGCGCAGCGCGCTGAACCGGATCGAGGCCCACTCCGAGACGAGCGTCATGATCGGGGACCGCATGGACACGGACATCATCAGCGGTCTCGAAGCGGGTCTGCGAAGCGTGCTCGTACTGTCCGGGTCGACCGGGGAGCACGAGGTCGAGCGGTTCCCGTACCGCCCGACCCGGATCGTCGCGTCGATCGCCGACGTCGTACCGCTGGTGTCCAAACTCGCCTAGCAGGTCAGCGTGCGGAAGCCGTAGCCCTGCGCCTTCAGGGCCTTGAGGATCGCGGGCAGTGCCGCGACCGTCTGCGTGCGGTTGCCGCCGCCGTCGTGCATCAGGATCACCGATCCGCTGTGGACGTTCTTGAGTACGCGCTGCGCGATCGCCGCCGTACCGGGCTTGGTCCAGTCGCGGGAGTCGACGGTCCAGACCACGAGGTCCTTGTGCATCGCGAGCGCGCGTTGCCGGACGGTCGCGCTCACCCCGCCGTACGGCGGCCTCAGGCATCCAGGCGTAGTCCCGGTCTGCGCCCGGATCGCCTGGTCCGTCGACGTGACCTCCTTCTGGAACGCGGCCGCACCGAGTTTGCGCAGGTCGGCGTGGTCCCAGGTGTGGTTCTGCACGCTGTGGCCGGCTTCGTGGATCCGTTTGGTCAGCTCGGGATGCTTGACCACGTTCTTCCCGACCTCGAAGAAGGTCGCCTTGGCGTCGAACTGCGCCAGCACGTCGAGCACCTTCGGGGTGTACTCGATGTCAGGCCCGTCGTCGAACGTCAGTACGACGTACTTCATCGGCAGCGGCGTCTTGGTCGGCGAAGGGGTCGCGCCGGGTGCGCCGGCCGCCGGAGCCGCCGCGGCGGGAGTGGGCACAGCTGACTTGGCCGGTGACCTCGCGGTCGACACCACGACGGTGCCGATCACCGTACTCACCAGCATCAGGATCACCAGGCCGACGGCCCGATTTCCCGCACGCGTCAAGCGAACGGCCATCTTCCCCCCAGGGCGGTGGGTGGCTCACTTCCTCACAAGCACCACGCTAGAGCACTTGTGACAGGAATTGACGTAACCTCGGCGACTCGGCGGCACTGAAGATCTGCTCAGGTACGCCGGACTCGACCACCACACCCTGATCCATGAACGCGACCTGGTCCGCGACCTCCCGCGCGAACCCCATCTCGTGCGTCACCACGACCATCGTCATCCCGGCCTGCGCGAGGTCCGCCATCAGCGCCAGCACACCCTTGACCAGCTCGGGGTCGAGCGCCGACGTGGCCTCGTCGAACAGCATCACCTCGGGCGTCATCGCCAACGCGCGCGCGATCGCGACGCGCTGTTGCTGGCCGCCGGACAGGTTCCCGGGTCGCGCCGCGGCCTTGTGCGCGAGGCCGACCAGTTCGAGCTGCGCGCGCGCCGCGGTCTGCGCGGCGTCGGCATCGAGCTTCTTGATCTTGCGCAGCGGCAGCGTGATGTTGTCGAGCACACTCTTGTGCGGGAACAGGTTGAAGTGCTGGAACACCATCCCGATCCGCCGCCGCAGTACGTCGGGATCGCCCCGCAGTACCGACTCGCCACCCAGCAACACATCGCCGGCATCCGGTTCGAGTAGCCGGTTGATCGCACGCAGCAACGTCGACTTCCCGGACCCCGACGGACCGATCACACACGCGGTCTGCCCAGCCGGTACGGCGAGATTCACGCCGCGCAGGACCTTGTTGGTGCCGAAGGCGAGCTCGACTCCGGCGACTTCCAGGCTGGCCGCCTCAACGGTTTGCATGCGCGAGCTCCTCCAGTTCCACGTCGTCGGTCTCGGCCGGACGTCCTTCCCGCAAACGCTTGTCGAAGTGGTTCACGAGGTGGGTCAGCGGGACGGTGATCACCAGGTAGAAGATGCCCGCGAGCAGCAAGGGGGAGAGGTTGCCGTTCGTCGCGGCCGCGTCCTGGCCGATCCGGAACAGTTCGCGCTGACTCGCCAGCAGGCCCAGGAAGTAGACCAGGCTGGACTCCTTCACGAGCGCGATGAACTGGTTCACGAGCGCCGGCAGCACCCGCCGTACCCCTTGCGGGATCACCACCAGCCGCATGCCGTCGGTGTAGCTGAACCCGAGCGCACGGGCCGCCTCGAGCTGCCCCTTCTCCACGCTCTGGATGCCAGAACGGAAGATCTCACCGATGTACGCCGCGGCGATCAGCGACAACGCGAGAATGCCCAGCGGATAGGGGTTCGGACCCCACCAGTGCCGGGTGATCGGGGACAGGCCCTGACCGATCAGCAGGATGGTCAGGATCGCGGGCAGACCGCGGAAGATGTCGGTGTAGATCTTCGCCGGCCACCGCAGCCACGGCTTCGTGGACAGGGCGAGGACCGCCACGATCATGCCGAGCACAGTGCCCAGCACGACCGAGGCGGCCGCCAGGATCAGAGTGTTGACCAGCCCGACCTTCAGCATCTCGGGCAGGACTTGCTTCATCGACCCCCAGTCGAGGAAGGTGTCACTCAGGGTGGACCAGATGTCCATCAGGCTTTGGGCGTCGCGAACTTGGCCGACCCGCTGCCCGGCTTGAAGTTCGCCGGTACGGCGCGACCCGGGTAGTACTGCTCCACGAGCTTGGTCCAGGTACCGTCCGCGATCACCTCGTCGAGCGCCTTGTTCACCGCCTCGCGGAGCTTGTCGTTGTTCTTCGCCACCGCGAACGCCATCGGCGCGTCACTCAGCTCCTTGGCGGCCAGGACCACCGTGCCGCCGCCCTGCTCCTTCGCCATCTTCTCGCCGATCTCGGCCGGGGAGACCCACGCGTCCGCCGTACCGGCCTTCAGCTGGCCGAGCGCGGTATTGTAGTTCGGCACCCGCACCGGGTTCAGGTTCTTCTGGGTGGCGTAGTCGTCCTGGACGGTGCCCTGCACCACCACGACCCGCTTGCCCGGCAGCTGGTCGAACTTCGTGATGCCGGAGTCCTTGGTGGTGTTCAGCCCGAGGTAGCCGAAGTCGTAGCCGTTGCTGAACGCAACGGTCTTCTTGCGCGCCTCGGTGATCGTGATCGACGAGCTGCCGAGGTCGTACTGGCCACCGTTCACCTGCGAGAGCAGCGCGGAGAAGTCGGTGCCGACGAACTCCGGCTTCAGGTTCAGCTTCGCCGCCACCGCGGTGATCAGGTCGTTGTCGAACCCGGTGAACTTGCCGTCCTTCACGTACACGTTCGGCGGCGCGTCGGTGAGCGTCCCGATCCGCAGCGTGCCCGCCTTCATCAGCCCCAGATCCGGCCCGTCCGCGGCCTTCCCGTCGTCGCTGCCACAAGCAACCATCGCGCCCAGCAGGCCGATCGTCCCCACAACCCCCACAACCCGCCGCACAGCGCCGAACCCGCGCACCACAGTTCTCCTCACACACTCACACGACGCAGGCAGATCCGCCCGCACGGCGCAACAACACCACCCCGTGCCCTTGAATTCCTGCGCCGACAACCCGTGAGACGACCCCGAATGTCCACTCGCCTTGTGCTATATCAACGCTCAACCCATGCCCTGGGCAACAGTCGGCCGTGACGCGTCTCACCCCGAACGCGCCCGGCGTCACTGGCACTTTGTGGAACCACTGGCCCGCTACAACACGCCATTGGCCCCACAACACATCGTCGGCCCGCGAGATCACGGGCGGGCGCGAACGCGGCCGTCGGTTGATCGGCGCACGAGATGCCGAGGGTCGACGCCGGTTCGTTCGCCTCCGGGCCAGTCATCCGCCCGCCGGCACCGCCTGACCCGCAGGACCCCCGCTCAGCGCGGGCAGGTGGTGGATCAGGTGTGGTGTTGTTCGTAGTGGGCCAGGGCGTCGGCGGTCCTGCCGGTGCCGTAGGCGAGGAGGAGCTCGGCGATCGCCGGGGACTCGGTGGCCGCGGCCGCGGCGGCGCGCTGGATCTCGTCGGCGGAGGCGATGTCGCGGAGCAGGTCCTGGAGCTGTCGTACGACGACCCGCGCGGGGAGCGGCGCGGCGGGATCCTGGGGTACGCCGCCCGCCGGCCAGGCAGCAGTCGGCGCGTCCGCGGCCAGGCTGCCCGGGACCGCGAAAGGCATCGTGGGCGACGGTTGAGCCGCCTCAGCCGGGCCGCCGGAGGAGCGGCGGAGGTGCGTCGTGGTGGCCCCAGTGACAGCACCGGTGACGGCGCGGATCCGGTCCAGCTCGGCCGGGATGTCCACGGGGTTGATCTCGCCGGCGATGGCCAGGTCGGCGAGCTGCGAGACGGCGCGTAACCGGGCCACCACGGCCGGATTCCCGATCTTCACCCGTTGCGCGCTCATCAGCTGGGACAGCATCGGTGCCGACAGGCCGATCACCTGCGCGAGGGCGCTCTGGGTCAGGCCCAGTGGCGGCGCGACGCGGCGGCCGACCTCGCCGAGCGTCTCGCCGTACAGCTCGATCTGCTGCTGCAGGTTGTGTGCTGTCTGGTCCATCCCGGCACTCCCTCCGACCATCAGTCATTCGTGACCGATGCAAATCATCTTCGCAGTTGCGATCGCAAATTTCCAGTACCGCTGCAGCCTGGAATCGACTTGACATTTGCTATTGCAAACTGAGAATGTTTGCGGCAGCGAATCTCACTGGAGGAACGATGACGGCTCTGCACAGACACCGCCGCCCGGCGGTGTGGGCACTCCTCGCCATCACACTGATCGGCGTCCTGTCCGGACTCACGACCGGGACCGCGGCGGCTGACCCCGACCCGGCCGGCGACGGCAAGCTCGTCATGGTGCTGGACTCGTCCGGCTCGATGAAGGAACCGGCCGGCGACGGCAAGACCAAGATCGTCGCGGCCCGCACGGCGCTCACCCAGGTGGTGGGCAAGCTCCCGGAGAACGCGCAGGTCGGTCTGCGGGTGTACGGCGCGACCGTGTTCAAGCGCAGCCAGCCGGGTGCCTGCACCGACACCCAGCTGACCGTCCCGATCGGCACCGGCAACCGGCCGCAGTTGCTGGCCGCGATCGCGAAGTACAAGCCGTTCGGCGAGACCCCGATCGGGTACGCGCTGCAGCAGGCCGCGAAGGACCTCGGGCCCAGCGGCCAGCGGACGATCGTGCTGGTGTCGGACGGGGAGGCCACCTGTGCGCCGGATCCGTGCGTGGTGGCCAAGGAGATCGCCAAGCAGGGCATCGATCTGAAGATCGACGTCGTCGGGTTCCGCGTGCAGGGCAAGGCGCGGACGGATCTGCAGTGCATCGCCCGCGAGGGGCGCGGCGACTACTACGACGCCGACTCGACGATCGATCTCGAGGAGGGGCTGGGCCGGCTCTCGACCCGTGCCTTCCGCCCGTTCAGGATCTCCGGGACGCCGGTCGAGGGGACCGCGGCGCCGGAGGCTGCCCCGGTGGTCACCCCCGGCCTTTACTCGGACAAGTTCGACCTGCTCGACCAGCCCAAGCACTACCTGATCAAGCGGACGATCACCGGCTCGACCTTGCGTACGGGGCTCAGCTTCCGGCGGCCCGCCGGTGCCAAGAGCTTGGTCATCCAGACCGAGCTGCGGCTGAAGACCCTCGACGGGGAGGATTGCGGCCGCAGCTTCCCCCGGATCCAGGAGGGCGACCAGGGATTTGCGACCGGCACGGCGTCGAGCTGGGCGAAGTACGACAAGACGAACAAGACCTGCGCGCAGGCCGAGCAGTTGCTGCTGACGGTTGATCCGGGCAAGGACTTCCGGGAGATCAAGGACGTTCCGTTCGAGTTGCGGGTCGACGAGGAGCCGCCGGTCGATTCGACGACGAGCCTGCCGGCCGGGGCGGACGACCCAACGTGGACCGCGATGCCGGTGACGAACCCGCGCGAGATCGTGCCGGGCTCGAGCTTCCCCGACGCGCCGCTGCTGCAGCCGGGGACCTACAAGACCACGCTGCTGCCGGGCGAGCTGCAGATCTACAAGATCAAGGCCGACTGGGGCCAGCGGATCCAGGCCCAGGCGACGGTGCCGCAGCTGTCCCAGGCGGCTGGGCGGATCGTGGGCCTGCGCTACTTGGACACCGCCGTCATCTCCCCGACCGGCGAGGAGGCGTTCGCGGTCTTCCCCAAGAAGGTGCCGGGCGGTCCGGGCGGCAAGCGCGGCGTGCTGACCGGGCGGGGCGTGACCCAAGCGATCACCACCAAGGAGATCCGCTACCTGAACCGTGACGGTGCCAACAACTCCGACACCGGTACCTCGACGCCTGGCGTGTACTACATCATCGTCTCGATGACCCGGAAGGCCGACGACACGGCGTTCACGGTCCCGATGACGCTGACCGTCGGTGTGCCGGGGACGGCCGGCGCCGGTAAGCCGCAGTACGTCGACGGTGCCACCCCGGTGTCGGGCGACTCGGTGACGCCGACCGCGAACGAGACGCCGTCGGCGAGTGAGACGCCGGGTACGAGCGAGACGCCTGCCGAGCCCGGTTCGGGTGACAAGACCGAGGCAGGCGGTCCGGTCAAGGAGGGCGCCGACACCGATGACGGTGCTCCGCTCGGCCTGATCGCCGGACTCGGTGGCGGTGCGCTCCTCCTCGTGCTGGTCGGTGCCTTCGCCGTACTGCGCCTGCGCAAGAAGCCGGCCGTCGCGCAGCCGTGGCAGCAGTACCCGTCCCAGGGGCCTCCGCAAGGTCCGCACCAGGGTCCGCCTCAGGGTCCGCCGGGACGGTAGTTTCTGGTGGGTGGAGGCTTTCGCGGGGCGGTATCAGCTGATCGATCTGATCGCGACCGGCGGTATGGGATCGGTCTGGCGGGCGTGGGACCGGCGGCGCACGGGGTACGTGGCGGCCAAGGTGCTCGGGCAGCATGATGCGGCGACGCTGCTGCGGTTCGTGCGGGAGCAGTCGTTGCGGATCGAGCACCCGCACGTGGTCGCTCCGCACGGGTGGGCCGCGGACGACGACAAGGTGGTGTTCGCGATGGACCTGGTGCACGGTGGGTCCGTCGCGACACTGCTCGGAGACCACGGGCCGCTGCCGTCGTCGTACGTCGCCGTACTGCTCGATCAGCTGTTGCACGGGCTGTCCGCGGTGCATGCCGCCGGCGTCGTCCACCGCGATGTGAAGCCCGCCAACTTGCTGCTCGACGTGACGGGCCGGGGATGGCCGCACCTCCGGTTGTCGGACTTCGGCGTCGCGGCGGTGCTGGACGAGCCACGGATGACCAGGCACAGCACCGTCCTCGGTACGCCGGGATACCTGGCGCCCGAGCAGCTGGCCGGCGCGGACCCGGACCCACGTCAGGACCTGTACGCCGTCGGCGCCGTCGCCGTCGAGCTGCTGACCGGTGAACGGCCGGGCACGGACGGCGCCCGGCCGGCGGTCGACGGTCCGCTCGGCGAATTCGTCCGCCGGACCACGTCGAGCGATCCGTCCGGCAGGCCGGAGTCCGCGAGCGCGGCCGGGCGTCTGCTCGCCGCCAGCGGCGCGCTCCCGGCCGCCGGTACGACGCCGTGGGCCGACGACCCGGACGCACCCGAGGTCTTCGATCAGCTGCCCCCGCTGCCGCCCGCCGCCACCGCGACCGAGGCGGTCACTCCGCCGGCACAGCGACCGCCCACCGGCACCGCGACGGAGGCGGTGGCTCCGTCGGCGCAGCGACCGCCCACCGGAACCGCGGCGGAGGCGGTGGCTCCGCCGGCGCAGCGGGCCAACCGGGGGCGGCGGACGCTGGTCGTTGTCGCGGTCACGTGTTTCACCGGTGCGGCAGGCCTGCTCGGCGCTGCCGGTTGGTTCCTGCTCCGCTGAGCCGGAGGAGACCCGCGGAGGTCCTCCGGTCCGACCACGATGTGACCTGGGTCGTGGTGTGGGTTGCGGAGGAGGGCATACTTGAAGCACGAGTGAACCCACTCGCGTGCTCCGGGGTCGGTGTAATTCCGAGCCGGCGGTGACAGTCCGCGACCCGGTCGTCGCAGTTCGGCGACCGGTTGACCTGGTGGAATTCCAGGACCGACGGTGAAAGTCCGGATGGGAGGCGCACGCGGTCGGCGGGTGTGCTCTGACGTCCGGTCGGGCGGTGCGCGCGTCACACGGCGTACGGCGAGACTCGGGTGGCGGAGCGTGGTCGCCGGTTGTCACGAGACCCCGGTAGTGCGTCCGTGACGACGAGGGACCAGTGAGCAGTGAGCAACGCGTCGCCGATTGATGTCGCCTGGATGCGGCGTGCTGTCGAGTTGGCCGCGAAAGGGACCGGCAGCACCCATCCGAACCCGGTGGTCGGTTGTGTGATCACCGGCAGCGACGGGCACCCGGTCGGCGAGGGCTTCCATGCCGTTGCCGGTGGCCCGCATGCCGAGGTCGAGGCGCTCCGGATGGCCGGGTCGCGCGCCCGCGGCGGGACGGCGTACGTGACGCTGGAGCCGTGTAATCACACCGGCCGGACCGGTCCGTGTGCGGACGCCTTGATCGAGGCCGGGATCGCACGCGTCGTGTACGCCGTACCCGATCCGAACCGGACCGCGGCCGGTGGTGCCGACAAGCTGCGGAACAAGAACATCGAGGTCGTCGAGGGCGTTCTGCGGGACGAGGCCGAGGCGATCAACCACGTGTGGCTGCACAGCGTCCGGGTCGGTCGGCCGTTCGTCACCTGGAAGTTCGCGACCACGCTCGACGGGCGCTCGGCGGCGCCGGACGGGACGAGCAAGTGGATCACCGGCCCGATCGCGCGCGCCGACGTGCACCGGCACCGGGCGGAGTGCGACGCGATCGCCGTCGGCACCCAGACCGTGCTCGACGACGACCCCGAGCTGACGGTCCGCGACGAGGACGACGTACCCGCGGCCCGGCAGCCGTTGCGGGTCGTCGTCGGCGACCGGGACATCCCGGAGACGGCGCGGGTCCGCAACGACCGCGCGCAGACGTTGCTGCTGCCGACCCACGATCCCGCCGAGGTGCTGCGGCAGCTGGACGACCGGCACATCCGGCACCTGTGGCTCGAGGGCGGCCCGACGCTGGCCGCCGCGTTCGTGCGCGCCGGCCTGGTCGACCAGATCGTCGCGTACGTCGCTCCGGCGGTGCTCGGCTCCGGGTTCGCCGCGGTCGGCGACCTCGGCGCGGAATCGATCGACCACCTGCGGCGGTTCAAGCTAGCGGACGTCACCCGGCTGGGTGACGACGTCCGGCTGACCTTGGTTCCTCTGGGAGGAAAGTAGATGTTCACCGGCATCATCGAAGAACTCGGCACCGTCGAGTCCCTGGACCTGTTGGACGGCGACGCCGCACGGCTCACCATCCGCGGGCCGAAGGTGACCTCGGACGCCGGCCACGGCGACTCGATCGCGGTCAACGGCTGTTGCCTGACAGTCGTCGAGTACGGCGACGGTCTGTTCACCGCCGACGTGATGCGCGAGTCCCTGCAACGGACCAGCCTCGGCGGCCTGGTGAAGGGTTCGCCGGTCAACCTCGAGCGGGCCGTCACCGCGCACGCCCGGCTCGGCGGGCACATCGTCCAAGGCCACGTCGACGGCGTCGGCACGATCGCGAGCCGGACGCCGGGGGAGCACTGGGAGGACGTCCGGATCGCGACGTCGCCGGAGATCCTCAAGTACATCGCCGAGAAGGGCTCGATCGCGATCGACGGGGTGTCGTTGACCGTGACCGACGTCGACGACGCGTCCGGGACGTTCGGGGTCAGCCTGATCCCGACCACGCTGGAGCTGACCGTGCTCGGGCGGAACGCGGTGGGTGACACGGTCAACCTCGAGGTCGACGTGATCGCGAAGTACGTGGAGAGACTTCTTGCCGGAGGCAACGTGAAGGACAACGGAGGCGACCGGTGAACCCGATCGACTGGCTGCTCACCTCGCAGGTGACGATCGCGGGCTCGCCGGTGCTGGTCCGGGAGATCGTCGGCAACGTGTTCGGTCTGGCCAGCGCGCTGTTCGGCATGCGCCGGCTGGTGTCCGCGTGGCCGGTCGGCATCGTCGGCAACGTCTTGCTGTTCACGGTCTTCGTCGGCGGGATCTTCGACACCCCGCAGGACAAGGATCTGTGGGGGCAGGCCGGGCGGCAGGTGTTCTTCGCGATCGTCAGCCTCTACGGCTGGTACCGGTGGTACCAGACCCGCCACGGTGGCGCGGCCGCGGCCGTCCAGCCGCGGTGGGCGACCGCCCGCGAGCGGCTCGAGCTCGGCGGTATCGCGGTCGTGCTCTACGCGATCGCCTACTTCGTCCTGCGTGAACTCGGCTCCTGGGGTCCGCAGTGGGACGCGTGGATCCTGACCGGGTCGATCCTGGCCACGTACGGGATGGCGCGTGGCTTCGTCGAGTTCTGGCTGATCTGGGTCGCCGTCGACATTGTCGGCGTACCGCTGCTGGTGCAAGCCAAGTTCTACCCGTCGGCGACGATGTACGTCGTCTACGGGCTGTTCTGTGTCCTCGGGTTCGCGTCGTGGTGGAAGATCCAGAACCGTGCGCGGATCCAGACTCCCGAACCGGTGGTGGTGGGTTAGATGGGTGACGTACTGAAGCTCGACACGATCGAGCACGCGATCGACGAGATCCGCGCCGGGCGACCGGTGATCGTGGTCGACGACGAGGACCGCGAGAACGAGGGCGACCTGATCTTCGCGGCCTCCAAGGCGACGCCGGAGCTGCTGGCGTTCCTGATCCGGTACAGCTCGGGTGTGGTGTGTGTGCCGATGGAGGGTGCGGAGCTGGACCGGCTCGGCATCCCGTTGATGACACCGCACAACCGGGAGCGGATGCGGACGGCGTACACGATCTCCGTGGACGCGCGGGACGGAATCAGCACCGGTATCTCGGCGGCCGATCGGGCGCGGACGATCCGGGTGCTCGCCGACTCGGCCTCGGAACCGTACGACCTGGTGCAGCCGGGGCACGTGTTCCCGCTGCGTGCTCGCGAGGGCGGCGTACTCGTCCGGCCCGGGCACACCGAGGCGTCGATCGACCTGGCGCGCATCGCCGGGCTGACGCCGGCTGCGGTGATCTCCGAGATGGTGAACGACGACGGGACGATGAAGCGCGGCCTCGAGCTGCGAGCCTTCGCCGACGAGCACGGGCTCGTTCTGGTGTCGATCGACGACCTGATCAGGTACCGGCGGCGAACCGAGTCGCAGATCCAGCGCGTCGCGACAACGACCCTACCGACGCGGTACGGCGACTTTGTGGCGCATGGCTACCGCAACACGGTGGACGGGTCGGAGCAGCTCGCGCTGGTGCGTGGTGAGATCGGGAACGGGCCGACGCTCGTGCGGCTGCACTCCGAGTGTCTGACCGGGGACGTGTTCGGATCGCTGCGATGCGACTGCGGACCGCAGCTGGACGAGGCGATGCGGCAGGTCGCGGCCGAGGGTGGCGTGGTGGTGTACCTGCGCGGTCACGAGGGGCGCGGGATCGGACTGCTGCACAAGCTGCAGGCGTACGAGTTGCAGGACGCGGGGCGGGACACGGTCGACGCGAACCTCGATCTCGGGCTGCCGGCGGACGCTCGCGACTACGGGACCGGGGCGCAGATCCTGGCCGACCTGGGCGTGAAGGAGGCCCGGCTGCTGACCAACAACCCCGACAAACTCGCCGGGGTGCAGGGCTACGGCATCGAGGTCATCGAGCGGCGCGGGATCTCGATCGACCCGACCGAGCACAACCTGCGGTACCTGCGCACCAAGCGCGATCGAATGGGTCACCACCTGCCTGGTGGCCTGCTGACCGAAGAGAACGGAGCCGGCTGATGTCGGGTAGTGGAGCACCCACCATCGAGGTCCCGCGGGTCGAAGGCGCCCGGGTCGCGATCGTCGCGGCCCAGTGGCACCCCAAGGTGACCGACGGGCTGCTCGCCGGCGCCGTACGGGCCTGCGAGGACTCCGGCGCTTCGTACACCGTCGTACGCGTGCCGGGCTCCTTCGAGCTCCCAGTCGCTTCGTTGCATGCGGCAAAGTCCGGGTACGACGCGGTGGTCGCGCTCGGCGTGGTCATCCGCGGCGACACCCCACACTTCGAGTACGTCTGCCAAGCGGCCACCGAAGGCCTCATGCAGGTCGGCGTCAGCACCGGCGTACCGGTCGGCTTCGGCGTACTCACCTGCGACAACGACCCCCAGGCCCTCGACCGAGCCGGCCTCCCCGACAGCCGAGAAGACAAAGGCTACGAAGCCACCCAAGCCGCCCTCTCCACCCTCGCAGCCGTCCGCCAACTGGCATAGCCGTCCCCGCACCCAGCCGGCGCCGCCCGAGGCGACGAGGTGGCAGTCGCCCGGGTACTTCGGATACCCCCGGGCGACTGCGGACAAGCAATAGCTTGTGCCCAGTCCTCAAAGGGTGTCCGAGGTTCCCTGCAAACCGTCAAGCAGTCCCGTCGAGCCTCGGGCGGTCGCGTCACCACAGGCTGACTGGCCCGTGACGGCCGCCGAGCTGGCGGCGCTGCCGCGTGCCGGTTGCCGCCCGAGGTGACGGCTTGGCGGTCGCCCGGGTACTTCGGATACGCCCTGGCGAGTGTGGACAAGCAATAGCTGGTGCCTAGTCGCCAAGGGGTGTCCGAGGTTCGTCTGGCAGGCGACTGAAGTTGGTCGTGCGCGTCATCTCGCGCTTTCCCAGAGGACGATGCGGTTGCCGACTGGGTCGGCGAAGCGCGAGTGGCGGGGCATGTTCTCGCCGTCTGTCGGCGGGTAGTGCTCGGTGGCGCCGGCGGACAGAGCTCGCCGATGGGCCTGGTCGAGACCGAGTACGCCGAGGCCGAACGCGGACCTGTGTCCGTACTGCGGCTCGTCCGCCGACCGCACCCGGACGTTGAGGAAGCTGATGGCGTCGCCCTCGCCGAGGACGACCTGTCGGCTCCCGCTGCCCCAGTCCTCCAGTTGGACGCCGAGCAGCTCGCCCCAGAAGGTGCACGCGACGTCCAGCGCTTCCGGGGAGTCGACGCCGATGTTGATGGTCGCCAGTGCGAAATCAGTTGCCGATGTCATCTGCGCGGGAACTCCTTCTAGGTCCTGTTCCAGTCGAACCAGCAGTGCCTCGATCTGCTCGGTTCGCCGCCGGAGCGCGGAGCGGTGCCGCGCGATGACCTCATGGGCGTCGGAGACGTCACCGTCGAGGATCCGGGCGATCGCCTCCGTCGGTAGATCAGCCTGTCGCAGCAGCCCGACCCGTCGTGCGGTTTCGACCTGAGACACGTCGTACCGCCGGTATCCCGTCCGCGCGTCGACCGTGGCCGGCCGCAACAAACCGATCTCGTCGTAGTGACGAAGCGTCGGGATCGACATCCCCGTCAGCATCGAGAACGTCCCGATCGTCACCAGTTCGTCAGCCACCCCGCCATCATCAAGTCTCAGCCAACCAGAGAGTCAAGCAGTCCCACAGACCCTCGGGCGTCGCGACACCACAGCCCTCAGGCAACCGGTACTTCGGACCCCCTGATGACTGCGGACAGGCAATAGCTTGTGCTCAGTCCTCAAAGGGTGTCCGAGGTTCCGCGCGAATCGTCAGACCGTTCCCGTCGGGCCTCGGTGTTCAGGTCCGGGGTCGCGTCGCCACAGGGCGCGTGGGTTAGTGCTGGCGGGTGTGGGTCATTTGCCAGTTGTCGGTCCAGGAATGGCCGTTGTTGGTGGAGAAGGACTGGGTCCAGGACGCCTTGTTGGTGCCTCGGGTCCAGAGGAAGCGGACGTCGATGGGCCGGCCGTCTAGTTCGTCGGGGCCTTCGAAGGTGCCGGTTTCGGCGGTGAAGGTGCCGATGACGGGGGTTTCGAGGTGGCCGCGTTGGCTGTTGATCCAGTGGATGGACCAGGTTTTGGCCTCGGGGTTGTAGAGGCGGAGGGTCGCACCGCGGAAGCCTTCGGTCGGGTACCAGCCCTCGTCGACGCTGATCGCGCCGTCGAAGTACGTGGTCGCTTCCAGTTCCGCGTCGAACTCGTGCCACACGAAGGGCTCCCCGAGAACCGGGCGGCGACGGCGGTTGTGGAAGGACCAGCGTCCGACGAGGAAGTCGAAGTCGTCGGTCATCTTCGGGATGTCCAGCGCGGGTGGGGGAGTGGAGCGGCGGGTGAAGTCCATGATCCAGTTGGTCTCCCACGTCGCGCCGCCGTCGTTGGAGTACGCCTGCTCCCAATGCGCGGTGTCGGGCGTGATGTCCGACCACTCGTAGCTGCACAGGATCGGCTCCCCGTCCAGCGTGTCCTCCCCGACCAGCCGGCAATGAGAACCGTCAGCACTCCAGCCCCCACGCACCGGCGGGTAGAGCTCCATCGTGGTGCTGTTGACCCACCAGATGCTCCACTGCCGGGCCTCCGGGTCGAAGATCCGCAGCGACAGCCCGTACGAGCCTTTCGTCGGGAAGCGCATCTCGTCGATGCTGATCTGGCCGTCGAAGTACGTGTGCGCCGTCGTGGTGCCGTCGTACTCGAGCCACTCGTCGCAGTCGGCGAAGGCCTTCTTCAGGGTGCGGTGGTGGACGTCGAAGTACCCGTTCAGGAAGTCGAAGTCGCCGGTGACCTTGCTCCAAGTCGTCATACCGCCCAGCGTGCGAGCAAAACCTGACAGATCATGGCAGCGATCGGGATTAACCTCGGAGTATGCGTTCTAGCCGGCTGCTGTCGATCCTGCTGTTGCTGCAGACGCGCCGGCAGCTGACCGCGCGCGAGCTCGCCGATGAGCTCGAGGTATCCCTGCGCACCATCTACCGCGACGTCGAGGCGCTCGCCGCGGCGGGGGTTCCGGTGTACGCCGACCAGGGCCGCGCCGGCGGATACCGACTGGTCGAGGGGTACCGCACTCGCCTGACCGGACTGACGCAACAGGAAGCGGCCGCCCTGTTCCTCGTTGGGATGCCCGGCGCGGCAGCAGCCCTCGGCCTCACCGCCGAAACCAGCGCGGCCGAACTCAAACTGCTCGCCGCCCTCGCACCCGACCAACGCGACCGCGCCGGCCGCCTGAAGAACCGCTTCCACCTCGACCTCCCCGCCTGGTACCAGGACGCCGAGGACTCGCCCCACCTGTCAGCCGTCGCCGACGCCGTCCTGCACGACCGCCGCGTCAAGGTGCGGTACCGCCGCTGGGAGGAACCCCGCGAGGTCGACCGGATCCTCGAGCCGTACGGTCTCGTCCTCAAGAACGGCAGCTGGTACGTCGTCGCCGCCACGCCCGGCGGACTGCGTACGTACCGCGTGTCCAACATCCTCGACCTGACGCCGACCGACGAGGTGTTCGAGCGCGACGAGAACTTCGGCCTCGCCCAGTTCTGGCAGGACCACCTCGCGGGCTTCGACCGGGTCCGCTTCACCGGCGAGGCCGTCGTCCGGGTGTCGGCGCCGCTGGTCGCGAAGATGCACGACGTCTCGTTCCCGGCTCTGGTCAAGGCGGTCGCCGCGGCCGAGCCGGAGCCGGACGGGAGCGTCGTGGCGACGATCCCGATCGAGTCGGTCGCGAACGCGGCGGCCGCACTCAGTCGTTTCGGCGCCGCAGTCGAAGTACTGGAGCCGCAGGAACTGCGAGCCGAGCTGCAGGAGCTCGGACGCAGACTCCTCGAGCTCTACTCCTGAGCCAACTCGCCGTTGGCCTGGTGGCCGGCCTCGGTGCTGCGCTGCAGGAAGTCCGCGATCACCGCGAGCTCGTCCTCGCTGTAGCCGTCGAGTACGTCGTCCATCGCGCCGATCATCGGCTGGTACAGCCGGAACACCTCCATCCCGCGGTCGGGCAGCACGCGGATCGTCACGCTGCGCCGATCCGCCCGCGCGCGATCCCGCGCGATCCAGCCGCCGCGTTCGAGGCGGTCGAGGATCCCGGTCAGCGTGGCCGGGTGCAGGCCGGCCTGGCGGGCGAGGGCGCTCGGGGTGAGCGGTCCGCTGCGAGCCAGGACGTCGAGGCAGTCGAGGTCGACGTCCTTCAGCGCCAGCTTGCCGCCGATCTGGTGGTTCAGCAGGGCGAGCTGGATCCGGAGGTCGCGGAGCGCGCCCTTGATCTCGTTGCCGGTCCGGCGACGGTGGCGTGGGTCACGTGGTTGTGTCTGTTCCATATATTATGATTCCCGTATTATATGAGCTGCAGATCAGATTCACGGTAGCGCAAGGAGGCGTTCGGGATGTGGATCACGGTGTTCGGTGCGACGGGCGGGATCGGCGGCCACGTCGTACGGCAGGCACTCGATGCGGGTCACAAGGTGACCGCGGTGGTGCGGAAGTCGTCGGTGTTCGAGGTGGAGCACCCGTCGCTGGAGGTGGTTCGCGTGCCTGGTCTGGACGCGGCCGAGCCACTGCGCGAGGCGGTCGACGGGAGTGCGGCGGTGATCTCGGGCGTGGGCCCGCGCGGTCGCAAGGACGGTCCGGTCGCGTCCCGCAGTACGAAGTCGATCCTCGCCGCGATGCAGACGGCCGGGGTACGGCGCTTCGTCGCGGTCAGCGCGGCGCCACTCGGGCCGATCCCGGCGGACGAGAGCTTCTTCAACCGGCGGATCGTCTACCCGGCGATCAACGCGTTCGCGGCTGACGTGTACGCCGATCTTCGGGTGATGGAGGCAGAGATCCAGGCGAGCGCGACGGAGTGGACACTTGTCCGGCCGCCCAAGCTCACGAACGGGCAGTTGTCCGGAAAGTACCGGACAGTTGTCGGCGGCACTGTGACGCGGAGCTACTCGATCTCGCGGGCGGATGCCGCGCACGCGATGCTCGCCGTACTCGACGATGCCGCGACGATCGGGCAGCCGGTCGGTGTGGGCTACTGATGGCGCGCATCGTACGTAGTGCGAGCTTGCTCTTCAGCGGGCTGTTCGCGGGGTTCCTGGTGTGCGTGATGGTGCTCGAGCTGTCGTTGAGATCGTTCGGCGCTTCGGTCTACACGCAGGTGCGGCTGGTCGAGCTGGACTCGTTGGACAAGCTCGCTTCGGTGACGCTGATCCCGGCGATCGTCACGACGGTCGCGCTCGCGATCTGGGGACGTGGCAACGGTCGCCGGTTCGTGCTGGTGGCTCTCGCTCTGCTGGTTCTGGTCTTCGTGCTGACGTTGGCGATCAACCTGCCGATCAACGCGGATCAGGCGTCGTGGTCGGTGCAGCACCCGCCGGCGGACTGGGCCGACGTCCGCGATCGGTGGCAGGTGGCGCACGCGATCCGGACGGTGGCGGCGGTGGTCGCCTTCGGGACGCTGGTTGTCGGGAGTCAGCTGACCGCTACTGCGAAGCAGCAGTTCGTGCGAGGTCCCGCGCCAGGTGTGAGCGTCGGAGACCGCGGCTGAACAGCTGGCGCAGGTCGGCGGGCGTGTCGTACATGAGCTGGGTGTGGAAGTAGTTCACGTACTCGAGCACGGCGACGACGGCGAACACGAGCCCGACCACGGTGGTCGCGCCCGGGTCTCGCACCACTGCCGCCAGAACGAAGAGTAAGCCGGCCGCGAGCACCAGCACGTTCCACCGACGGGCGAGCGAGAACCAGCGGGCGCCGGGGAGTGGTTCCCCCGGGAGCTGACGGAGCTTCGCCGACCAGTACGTCGCGCCTTGGGCCAGGAGCAGTGCGAACAGGGCGAAGCCGACCAGGTTCGGGACGGTTCCGGGGAGGTCGACGATGCGGAACCACACGACGTACTGCAGCGGGATGTTGAGGAGTTCGAGGGTCGCCAGGGAGCGGAGACGGCGAGTGATCCAGGCGCGGGAACGATGCTCCATCGGGTGAACCTATGTCAGGTTGCGGATCACCTCGTGCGGGACCGCGTGGGCGGTGCGGCCCCGGAAGCCAGTGGTGGTCTGGGCCATGGTGAGTGAGTTGAGGAGAGCTTCCTCGACGGATTCGGTGACGGCTTGGAACGGTCCGCGGAGGTCGCGGTCCTGAAAACCAGGGGCCTGGGCGGTGGTGAAGGCGATCGCGTAGTCGCCGCTCCCCGGGGCGAAGTCGGAGCCGACGCGACCCATCGCGAAGATCGCGCGCCGGGCGAGGCGACCGAGTTGCCGCGCGTCGAGCGGGAGATCGGTGGCGACCACGATCATGCAGGAGTTCCCGTCCGCGTCGATCGGCGCTGCGGGGACCTCGCGGCCGAGGACAGTCAGCATTCCCGAGAAGTTCGCCTGCACCAACGCGCCCACAGCTCCGCTGGGCAGGGTGCGGGAGGCGGTGCCGATGCCGGCTTTGTAACCGAGGGCTGTGGTACCGGTTCCGGCGCCGGCGCAGCCTTCGGCGGGGAGATCCGGGGAGGCGGTGTCCAGCGCCTGGTGAACGTGGGACGGGGTGATCGGGCGGCGGCGGATGTCGGAGAGGTGGCCGTCGTTGGTTTCGCCGACGACCGGGTTCAGGCTGGTCGCCCGGGGATCGCGGTCCAGCAGCCAGCTGAGCAGCGCGTCGGCGACCCGGAACGTGCTGAGCGTCCCGGTCAGCAGGATCGGCGTCTCGATCACCCCGAGCTCCTCGACCTGCGTGGTCCCGATCAGCTTCCCGTACCCGTTGCCGACCGCAACAGCCGCCGGCAGCGTCTCGGCGTACCCGTCGGGGACGATCGCCGTCACTCCGGTGTTCAGCCCGTCGCCGGTGATGGTGGTCTGGCCGACCCGGACCCCGGCGACGTCGGTGATCGCGTTGAGCGGGCCGGTGGGCAACGTTCCGACGGTGATGCCGAGCTCGCGGACTCTCCGGGGTATCTGCATGTCGCTATCGTCGGCCACATGCTGCAGCACCTGACCGGCCGGGTCTGGCTCTTCCCGCACGACCCGGACCCGGACGCGATCCGCCCGTCCGTCGCGGTGATCGCCGACGACCGCGGCAGTGTCCTCGTCGACGCCGGCAGCAGCCCCGACCACGCCCGGAGAATCGGTACGGCGATCGCGGCCGCCGGACTGCCCGCGCCGAAGTGGCTCGTGTACACGCATCACCACTGGGACCACACCTGGGGCGCCTGCGCCTGGCCCGACGACGTCACCGTGGTCGCGCACACGAGCGCCACCGAACTCCTGCAGCACGAGGCGGACCGGCCCTGGAGCCATCGCTACCTCCGCGACCAGGTCGAGGCGAACCCGAAACTCGGCCCGAGCTTCCGCGCCCGCGCTCTGGCCGTCCCCGACTGGACCGGCTTCCGGATCGTCCTCCCCGACCAGACCTTCGACGACACCCTCACCCTCCCGACCGGCGTCGTACTCCGTCATGTCGGTGGCAACCACGCCCCGGATTCGGTGATCGCGATCGCCGACGGAGTCGCACTCGTCGGCGACGCGTTCTACCCACCGCCGTTCCACCAGCGCACCGAGAACGACACCGTCGACTACGGAATGGTCAAGCAACTACTGCAAGAAGGCCACGACTGGTACGTCGACGCGCACTCGCCACCCCGCACCCGCTCAGCCGCGCTCGCCGGGACCTAACGGCGAGCGGTCCCCGACGAACCACAGGTGTCCGTACGGATCCAGGAACGAGCCCTGCCGATGCGTGCCCCACGGCACGGCGTGATCGCGGACCGGATCGAAGCTCCCGTCCGCACCGGCCGCGACCGCGCGGGCGACGAAGCCGTCCGGGTCGTCGACGAACACCTCGACCCGCACCGTCGGGGCGCCGGTCACTGCCGGCGTCTTCCAGATGTTCTCGCCGGGCTCGCCGAGGAAGACCGGGGCGCCGCCGATGCTCAGACCGATGACGCTGCCCAGGTTCCACAGTTCGACGGCGCCGAGCGCCCGGGCGTACCAGGCCGCGGCGGCCGGCGCGTCCTCGACCGCGAGCATCACAGAGATCTGCGCAGGTCCCTCCATGGATCCAGTAACGCACGGATCCGGTCCGTCTACCGGACCTGCGGGGCACGGGTTCGGGGCCGACCCGTAGGCTGGGCGCGCGATGAAGACCTTTGACGAACTGTTCGCCGAACTGGGTGAGAAGGCGCGCACACGGCCGGAAGGATCCGGGACCGTGGCGGCGCTGGACGCCGGCGTGCACTCGATCGGCAAGAAGCTGGTCGAGGAAGCCGCCGAGTCCTGGATGGCAGCCGAGCACGAGGGCAAGGACCGGGCCGCGGAGGAGCTGTCCCAGCTGCTCTACCACGCCCAGGTGATGATGCACGCGCTCGGCCTGGACCTCGACGACGTGTACCGACATCTGTAGGAGCAGCCCCCACAGCACCGGTTCACATCACCCGAGGAAGGCAGTGCCATGCTGCGCGTCGCAGTACCGAACAAGGGGTCGCTGAGCGAAGCGGCCACCGAGATGCTCATCGAGGCCGGCTACAAACAGCGCCGGTCGACCAAGGACCTCACGCTCACCGACGCGGCCAACGAGGTCGAGTTCTACTACCTCCGCCCGCGCGACATCGCCGTGTACGTCGGTGAGGGAACGCTCGACGTCGGGATCTCCGGCCGCGACCTGGTGCTCGACTCGCACGCCGACGCGGACGTCGTGATGGGACTCGGGTTCGGCTCCTCCACGTTCCGGTTCGCCGGGCGGCCCGGGGTCGCGGACTCCGTGAAGGACCTGGCCGGCAAGCGGATCGCCACGTCGTACGCCGGGGTTCTGCAGGACCACCTGGCGGAGAACGGGATCGCCGCCGCCGTGGTGCGGCTCGACGGCGCGGTCGAGTCGGCCGTCCAGCTCGGCGTCGCGGACGTGATCGCGGACGTCGTGGAGACCGGTACGACGCTGCGGCAGGCCGGGCTCGAGGTGTTCGGCGAGCCGATCCTGCAGTCCGAGGCGGTGCTGATCAAGCGGCACGGCGTGGAGATCACGCCGAACGGCATGCACCAGCTGATCCGCCGGCTCGAGGGTGTGCTGATCGCCCGGAACTACGTGATGATGGACTACGACATCCGTGCCGAGGATGTCGACGCGGCCACCGCGGTGGCGCCCGGCCTGGAATCGCCGACCATCTCCCCGCTGCACCGGCAGGGCTGGGTCGCCGTCCGGGTGATGGTCCGGCGCGCCGAGGCGCAGCGTCTGATGGACCAGCTCTGGGAGGTCGGTGCCCGTGCCATTCTCACCACCGACATCCACGCCTGCCGAATCTGACCCGGAGTACGACGTGGCTGCCGACGATCGCCTGCTGACCTTCCACCCGAGAATGGTGGCCGCGATGTCGGCAGGCATGGGGTTGTCGCTGATCGCGGTGTTCGGCGTGATCTGGTTCCGGCTGCCGCCGGACGCCCGGGAGACGTTCGACTGGTTCCAGCGGCTCACGCTGCTGGCCTTCTTCGGGGCAGTGCTGTGGATCCTGTACCGGATGGCGACGCTGCGCGTCACGGCGTACCCGGACCGTCTGCGCGTGCGGAACGTGTTCAAGTCGTACACGCTGAAGTGGTCGGAGGTGACCGCGCTGCGGTTCCGGCCGGGAGACGCGTGGCTGCAGCTGTTCGACGCCGACGAGAACCGGCTCGGCATCCTCGCGATCCAGGCCTCCGAGGGATCGCGGGCGAGCCGCGCCGCCAAACAACTGGCGGCCGTCGCCCGCGACCACGGAGCCGGTCCTAAGAAGCCGACCCTCTCCTAAGAAGCAGACACCGCAAAGCTAGTTGTGTGCGATTCGCCCGGTTGCAGGACGATCAGGTCCTGGCCGGTGCGGAACGCGTCCGGCGGGCAGGTCATCGGTTCGACCGCGAGCGCCGTACGGCCGACTGCTTCACCGGTGAACAGCTGCATCCACGTGGTGTCGCTGCTCAGCACGGAGCGAGCACCGCTGTCCGGGGCGGTCAGCGACACCGACCACGCGCCGCCCAGACCGGTGAACGCGTTGTCGATCGAGATCGACCCGATCGCCCGGCCGCCGCGGAAGTCGTACGGCGAGCCGTCGACCGGCGTCAGCCCGACGGGTGACATCTGCTCCGCCGACACCTCGAGCCGCTGGTCCGCGGTGAACTCCAGCACGCACTCGTCGATCGCCCGGCCGACGGACAGATACGGATGCGCCCCATAGCCGTACGGCGCCTCGCTCGCGCCCACGTTGGTGGCCGTAGCGGTCACGGTCAGTTGATCGGTCAGGCGGTACTCGAGACGCAGCTCGAGCTGATGCGGGTACCCGGGCCGGCCGTACAGCTGATGACCGGCGACCACGACCGCGGGATCGGAACCGTCGTCGAGCCGCTGCCAGTTCGCCCACCGGGTCAGCCCGTGGATCGCGTTCCGCCGCGCGGGCTCGGTCAGCGACAGCTGCTGCTCGACACCCCCGAACGTGTACTGCCCGTCGGTGATCCGGTTCGGCCACGGGAACAGGTGCTGACCGATCCCGGCATGCGCCGCCTCGTCCTCGCCGTACCCGAGCAGGACCGGGCGGCCGTCGTACGTGAGACCGCGGAGCCCGGCCCCGACACTCACCACGGTCGCCGCGTACCCACCGGCGCGCACGACCCACTGCTCTCCCGAAGGCAAGACACTCATGAGTCCATCCTGACAAATTTGTCCGGACGAACTGTCCATCGGGGGCGAACCCGTTCGTGGTCATGCTGTAAACACGCACACAGGAGGTACGACGTGAAGTACATGCTGCTGATCAACGCCGGCGAGCTGGACCTGCAGAACGCACCGGTGGGCTGCGAGCCGGAGGACTGGATGCGGTTCGACAAGGAGATCACCGACGCGGGCGTGGTGGTCGCGTCCGAGTCGCTGGCCGACCTGGTCACCGCGACCCGGGTCGAGGTCGCCAACGACGGGAAGCGCACGGTCACCGACGGTCCGTTCGCCGAGACCCGGGAGGTGCTCGGCGGGTTCTACGTGATCGACGTACCGGATCTCGACGTCGCGCTGGACTGGGCCGCGAAGTGCCCGGGGTCGCGCGGCGGCGGCTCGGTGATCGTCCGGCCGGTCGCGGACTTCTGAGGTGGACCAGGTCGAGGAGGTCTTCCGGGAGGAGCGCGGGCGCCTGCTGGCCGCGCTCGCCCGGCGGTTCGGCGATCTCGACCTGGCCGAGGAAGTCACCTCGGAGGCGATCGAGACGGCGCTGACCCGCTGGCCGGTCGACGGCGTTCCGGCGAACCCCGGCGGCTGGTTGATGACCACCGCCCGGCGGAAGGCGGTCGACCGGTTGCGGCGCGACCAGGTGTACGCCGCGAAACTGGCGATCCTCCAGGTCGAGGCGGACCGCGCCGCCCCGCAACCGGTCGGGGACGACCTGCCGGACGAGCGGCTGCAGCTCTTCTTCACCTGCGCGCACCCGGCGCTCGCGCCTGAGGACCGCGGCGCACTGACGCTGCGCTGCCTGGCCGGGCTGACCACGCCGGAGGTGGCGCGGGCGTTCCTGGTGCCGACGGCGACGATGGCGAGGCGGATCGTCCGGGCGAAGAAGAAGATCCGGGAGGCGCGGATCCCGTTCCGCGTACCCGGCCCGGACGAGTTGCCGGAGCGACTGCCCGGCGTACTGCAGGTGATCTACTCCGTCTTCACCGAGGGGTACGCCGCCAGCTCGGGGCCGTACCTGCAACGCCTGGATCTCGCCGAGGAAGCGATCCGGCTGGCCCGGATCGTGCACCGGCTGCTGCCCGACGGGCGGGAGGTGACCGGCCTGCTCGCGCTGATGCTGCTGATCCACGCCCGCCGGGACGCTCGGACCGGACCGGACGGCGAGATCATCCTGCTCGAGGACCAAGACCGCAGTCGCTGGGACCAGGACTTGATCGACGAGGGCCGCCGCCTCGTCGTCACCGCGCTGACCGGTGGTCCGGCCGGCCCGTACTCCGTCCAGGCCGCGATCGCCGCGCTCCACGACGAGGCGCCTGAGTTCGCGCGGACCGACTGGCCGCAGATCGTCCAGTTGTACGACGTACTCCTGGCGCTCGATCCGTCACCGGTGATCGCCTTGAACCGGGCCGCCGCGCTCGCCTTCCGCGACGGGCCCGAAGCCGGCCTCGCGGTCCTCGACGAACTCGGGACCGAGCCGGTGCTGCGTGACTATCACCCGTACGCGCTGGCCCGCGCCGATCTGCTGCAGCGGCTCGGTCGATTGCCCGAGGCAACTGCGGCGTACGAGCGGGCGCTCGCCCTCGCCGGCTCCGAACCCGAACGTTCGCAGGCACGTGACCGGCTGAGCGCGATGGAGCAGACTGAGCCCATGGAGACCGTTTACGAGGCGGCGGGTGGGGCCGAAGGCCTGATGCGGCTGGCCGAAGCATGGCATCAGCGGGTGATGGCCGACGAGGTCGTCAGCCATGCGTTCCATGGTGGGGCCGAGCCGGATCACACCGAGCGGCTGGCGACGTACTGGGGTGAGGCTCTGGGCGGACCGGAGACGTACACCCAGAAGTTCGGCACCGAGGCATCGGTGGAGCGGCGGCACGCGGGCAACGGTGAGCACGACGAGATGAACCACCGCGCGATCGCCTGCTTCGACCAGGCGATGACGGATGCGGATCTCACCGACCCGCGGCTACGACAGGTCCTCCACGACTACTTCGCCTGGGCCACCTTCGACACCATGTACCGCCACAACTCGGAGGAGATCCGCGACGGCCTGACGATCCCGCGCTGGTCCTGGGACGGGCTTCAGGACGCCGCTGAGTCGTGAGGCGGTAGCGCGACCGTCTTCGTGACGAGTTCGAGGGTCGGGTCGTGCGGGACCGACGGGTTGCCGTCGACGATCACGTGCGCCCGCGAGCGGGTGGCCTGCTCGGCGAAGTGGTCGCGTTCCCAGCGCATCCACTCGAGCCAGTGATCACGGAGCGCCTCACCGTCGCGGTCGATCCCGCGATCCAGCCGTACTTCGTTCGACGTCTCGACCCACAGCCGCAGCGACTGCCAGTGCGCCGCGTCCCGGTCGCACGCCGTGACACCCTCGACGATCAGCAGGTCGACGGTGTTCGGTACGACGTGCAGCTCGGCGTACGCGCTCGCGTACCAGTCGTAGCGCCGGTACCGGCCCTCGCGACCGTCGGCCAGTCGTTGCAGGACGTGGTCACGCAGCAGACCGAATCCACGCTCGGCTCCGGTCCAGCCGTCGTACAGGTCGTCCATGTGGATGACGTAGGTGTGCAGGTCGCGGGCCTTGGCGCGGGCCTCGAGGTGGGCGGCGACGGTGGTCTTGCCGGAGCCTGCCGGTCCGTCGATGCCGATCAACCGGGTCCGGCCCAATTGGGGGGCACCGGCCTGGACGTTGTCCAGAAGGGAGTCAAAGGTCAGGGGTGTGGAGCCGTGGTCAGCGGCTGTTTCAGTTGATTCCATGGCGCTTCAGGATGTCCTCGATCTCGTCGAACTCCGACGATTCCTGCTGCTTCGCCTTCCCCTTTGACGGCTTGGCAGCTTGAGCGGGAGCGGCCGAGGCAGGCGCTGGGCCCGTCTTCGTCAGCTCACCCGCGGGCGAGGCGGGTTTCTTCTGTGTCTTTTCGGCCTTCTTCTGGTTCCCCGAGCGGCCGCGCGCCACACCGGAGACGACGTACAGCACCACCGAGACGCCGAACAGCGCGACACCGGCCCAGACGGTCGGCGAGAAGATCAGGTGGGTGACCCAGCTCACGGTGGAGCGGATCACGTCCCAGACCAGTTCCAGCAGACCGGTCAGGTACAGCGAGACCGGTAGCAAGGACCAGGCCACACCGCGGGTGCCGGCCGCCACCCCGCGGCGCCGCCAGGCGAACCACGAGCCGATCAGACCGAGCAGCGTCAGGCCCACGCAGAACGGCAGCAGCGTCAAATCGTTGAAGTCAGGCACATACCCAGGCTCGCACAGTTGCGCCGCGAACCAAGAGGGGAAAGGCCCTGACGCACCCCTGAAAGCGTGCTCCGGGGAGAATGGCGGCGTGCAACCACCAGAGCGGCGACTGGCCTTCACCGGATTCGACAACGACGACGGTGCGGCGGATCCCGCGCTGGCCGCGGCGCTCGCGGCGGGCGACGGGGGAGCGGTGCTGGCCGCGCTCACCCGGGCGCGCCTGCTGGTGCCCGTGGTGGCGATGCTCGGCGAGGTCGAGTACGACGAGAACGGGCTCGCGCACGACAAGACCTCGGACATGGCCGTCGCGCTGCTCCAGGGCCAGGACGGCCGGAACGCGCTGCTCGCGTTCACCGGCACCGAGAGCCTGGCCCGCTGGAGTCCGGACGCCCGCCCGATGCCGGCCAAGACCCAGTTGGTCGCGACCGCCGCGATCCAGGAGGGCGCGGCCGCGATCGTCCTCGACATCGCCGGCCCGGCCGCCGGAGTGATCGAAACGGACGACGTACGACGGCTCGCCGCCGGCCTCCAGGTGGTCCGCCTGGAAGACGGCGGCTACGCGTGGATCGAACCAGCCGACGGGTGACGACGTCGCCGCCGTTTCCGGACGAAGATCAGCAGCGCGACGAGCAGCAGCACACCTCCGGCGATGGGAAGCTTCGGTAGCGGCGGTGACTCGAGGATCAGACCGGCGCCGGGCACCGCGTCGGCCGGCACACCGATCGTGTAGTCGAGGGTGTTGAGGCTCCCAGTGTGGTACTCGTGGCCGGGCGCGTGATCGTTGAACTGGGCGACGCTGTTGCGGACCGTAGCGGAAGTGCACGGTTCGTTGTACCAACGGCAGGTCGCCGAGCCGATGGCCGCGGGCGCGCGGACAGTCGCCGTCAGAGCTCCAGCCGCGATCGCCTGAAAAGGCCCCGTCACGGACAGTTCGAGGCCGCCTTCGACGCGCCGGAGTGCTCCGCGGAGCTCGTAGCGCAGGATGTATGTCTCGCGGCCGTTCCGCGCGATCTCGGGCAGCGTGATGTCGAGAAGCTCGTACCGGGTGTCGACGTCGTTGTCGTCACCTGCCAGCCCCGGGTCGTACTTTCTGCGGCTGATCGTGGTGCCGGCGCCGGTCGGGCTCTCGACGGTCAGCTGGTCCACCCGGACCACCCGGTCCTTGCTCCAATCGTCCGTATCCTGTGCACGCAACTCGAAGGTTCGCGTCAGCCCGCGTCCGTGCGGGCTGAACAGCTTGATCGTCTCGGTCACCCGAACGACGCCGTCCGGTGCGATCTCGTACACCGAGGACATCTGCTCGATGCGCTCCTCTGCCCAGCCGGCGGCGGCCGGTGCGGCTGCCGCCCGCTGACCGGGCAGAGCGGACGACAGAATCAGCATCAGTGCGGTGACCGCGAAACCAGCCTGTCGCCACATCCGCTCAACCTAAGAGGCGTGGGGGCCACCGCGGACCTCGCCATCAGCCGACGGGTGAGTTGAGGGCGTTCATCGGTTTCGGGTGCATGGCGATTCGGCCGGTGATCGCGGTGGTCGGCAGCACCAGCAGGAGGACGACGAGCACCCAGGCGGCGAGGATCCACACCGGGCCCGACGGAAGCGGCCAGCCGCGGGTGGCCATCGCGATCGGCAGGACGGTGAAGGCCGCCGTGATCAATCCGGTGACCAGGCCGAGTGCCGCGATCAGCAATCCCTCGAGCGCCAGCATCCGCGATACCTCCCGCCGCGTCGAGCCGGTCAGGCGTTGGAGGCCGAACTCGCGGCGCCGGTCCAGCACCGCGACAGCGATCGTGTTGATCGAGGCGATGGCGGTGTAGGCGACGGCGATCGCCGCGAGCAGGTAGGCGATCCAGGCGTCGACGCCGAGGCCGGTGTCGAGGCCGTCGGCCAGCGCGGCCCGGTCGCCGATCGTTGCCTCCGGCCATCTGGACAGGTCGAGCTTGTTGTTCGAGGTCTGCACCAGGAGCTGGCTGGGCAGGCCGGTCGAGGTGTGGGACGCGAGGAGCGGAGCGGGCAGCAGGAGCGATTCGTAGCCGGACGGGCCCTCGACCAGCGCGACGACCTTCACCCTCACCAGGGCGTCGTCGCCGAGACGGACCCCGAGCTGCGAGCCGACGTCGACCTTGAGCTTCTTCGCCGTACCGGTTGGGAGGGCGATGGTGTCACCGGTCAGGTCGTCGAGTGAGCCCTTCTTCACCTTGTCTTTGTACACAGGACCGTTCAGGCCGAGCAGCGGCCAGGCGTCGCTGGTGTGCGACTTGTCGTACGGCTCCTCGATCCAGCCCTTGCTACGGACGATCTCGGACGCCGAGGTCACACCGGGCATCGACTTCACGGCCTCGGTCAGCGACGCGGGGATGCCGGAGGTGCTCGAGACGACGACGTCACCGGCCAGGTTGCTCGTCATCGCCTCGACCGCCGCATTCTGTTGCGTGGTCTGCGAGTAGATGTTGCCAACCGCAATCGCCGTGGCGATCGTGATCGGGATCAGGATCGCGCCGAACTGGACCGCGCGGACACGCAGGTTGATGACGGCCAGTACGCCGGGCGTCCCGCGCTTCTCGATGAGCCTGGTGATGCGAGGAATCAGAGCGCGCTGGATGACGAGCGGAGCGAGGATCGCGACCGCGATGGACCCGGTCAGCCCGGCCGGCCCGCCGATCGCCGCAGCGTTGGTCGGACCCATGAACGGCGTGGAGAGCGCGATCGCGACCGTGGCGCCGGCGAAGACCAGGCCGATGAGGACCCGGATCCTGCTCAGCCGGACATCGGGTACGGCGGCTTCGGCGAGGGCCCGGATCGGGCGGATCCGCGCGGCCCGGTTCGCGGCGAAACCGACGGTGACGCGGAGGACGACGTACGTGAGGAGGGCGGCGCCGGCGAAGGGGAGCGGGCCCTGGTCGAAGCGCAGTTGCGGCGGTACGACACCGCCGTCCGCGAGCAGACCGAAGATCCAGGTGCCGGCGATCCGGCCGCCGGCGAGTCCGAGGACCAGGCCGAGTACGCCGACCACCATGGTCTCGGCGATCACCATCTTGCCGACCTGGCGCGGGGTCGCACCGCTGGCACGCAGCAGGGCGAGTTCGCGGCGGCGCTGCCGGACCGACAGCCCGATCGTGGCGGACACCACGAGTGCCATAACCACGGCCACCATCCCACCGAAGACGCCGGACATGATGATCAGCGGGAGGCTCGTCGCGATCCCCTGGAACTCCGCGACACCACGCTCGTCGCCGGTGTAGGCCTGCACGCCCTGCGGCAGTTCGAGCCGCTCGGCGAGATCACGCGCCGACGTGCCGTCCGCCGGAAAGACGCCGATCGCATCCACCCCTGCAGGAACATCGGCATCCGCGAAGAACACCGTGGATACGTCGACCTTGTGCTGGGCAGCCGCGATTCCGGCGAGGACGTACTGCCGGGGCTCACCACCGACCGTCACGTCGACCTGATCACCGGGGGCCTTGCCGTCAGCCAGCCGCTCGTCCATCACGACCTGTCCGCTGCGCGGGGCCTGACCGGACAGCAAGCGGTACGGCGTGAGCGCGGCGGAACTCCATCCGGTGCCGACACTTCCCGAAGCCGGGAAGGCTCGATAGGCGACCGCGGTGCGTACTCCCGGTGTGCCGGCCAGCTTCGTCGCCAAAGTGGCGTCGACGCGGTGGCGCTCCGGGAAGGCGGCGGCTCCGTTGCCGTTCGGTGGGTGGTAGGCCGGGTCGCCCGTGACGACCACCGGGGCGGCGGCGAGATGTTGTGGAGGAGCGTTCAGGCGGAGGCCGGTTTCGAGGAGACCGCCGGCGGCGCTCAGGAGGGCCCCGCCGAGCAGGACCGCGACGAAGATCGCGAGGAAGGCGGCGGTCCGGTACCTCAGGGTGGTGACGGCGAGGCGGAACATGGGTCAGATCTCCATGGCTGTGTGGTGGGTGGTGTGGCGCCCGGCACTCAGCAGTGCGAGCTCGGCGGCGACGTTCTCGGCGGTGGGACGGAAGGACTCGGACACGATCTGCCCGTCGACCAGGAACACGACCCGATCGGCGTACGACGCCGCGACCGGGTCGTGGGTGACCATCACGATGGTCTGCCCGAGCTCACGCGACTGATCGCGGAGCAGCGTGAGCACCTCGAGGGCGGTGGTCGTGTCCAAGGCGCCGGTCGGCTCGTCGGCGAAGGTGATCGCGGTCCGTCCGGCCAGCGCCCGGGCGATCGCGACCCGTTGCTGCTGGCCACCGGACAGTTCGCTCGGGCGGTGCTTGATCCGCTCGCCGAGTCCGACCCGCCGGATCACCTCGGTCACCCACTTGTCGTCGGCCGCCTTTCCCGCCAGCGTCAGGGGAAGGACGACGTTCTGCCGCACGGTCAGCGCGGGCATCAGGTTGAACGACTGGAAGACGAAGGACACGTGCTCCCGGCGCAACTCGGTCAGCGCGGTCTCGTCCAGGCCGCGCAACGACGTACCGGCGAGTTGGACGTCGCCCGCGGTCGGTGTGTCGAGGCCGGCCGCGCAGTGCAGCAGCGTGCTCTTGCCCGACCCGGACGGCCCCATCACCGCGGTGAACGTGCCGACGGCGAACCCGTAGGTCACACCGGCCAGTGCGTCCACCGCACCGGGGCCGGTGCCGTAGATCTTCCGGACGTCGGTGAGCTGGACAGGCGCGGTCACGAAGCGACCAGTACGTCGGTCTTGCGGTGGTAGGACTCGTGGGTCCACCAGAGGATCGCGACGACCGCTCCGAGGCCGAGGTCCGACCAGAGCCACCACGGGCCGTCGAAGTGGCCGAACATCGCCAGCGCCACCCAGATCACGAACTGCACGACGCAAGTCACCAGCCAGACGCCGGTGAAGGCGCGCAGCGCTACAGTCAGCCCACGCGGCGGCGCGGCGTCGGCGACACCGGCCAGGATCTGCCGGAGCTCACCACGGGTGCGAGCGGCCAAGACCCGCTCCTGCCGGTCGAGAGCCTGCGACGGGGTGAGCGCGGCCTGCCGTACGGCGCTGTCGAGCTTGGCGACCGCGGCGCGGCGGTCGGTGTCGGTGAGCTGGACCTGGTCGGGCAGCAACAGGGGTTCGAGGATCGTGTTCATCAGCGGGGTCCTTTCGGGAAGTTCTGATGTGAAGTTCTGATGTGAAAAAGCGTAGGGATTGCACAGTTTCGGCGCCCGGTGCTCAGAACCCGTTTCCCAGGTGGTGCTAGCACCCCTCTTCTCGCCTCTTCAGCGCGATCGGCCCGCACCGCGGTCGGCGTACGTCAGGATGGGACGTATGACCGAGGACCGCGGGGAACTGCCGCCGGGGCTCGCCCTGTCGTGGGGTGTGCTGCCGGTGCAGCGCCGCGGACCGAAGCCGGCGCTGTCGGTCGATCAGATCGTCGCCGCCGGGATCGAGTTCGGAGACCGGGACGGGTTCGAGGCGATCTCACTGCAGCGGATCGCCGGCCATTTCGGCGTCACCACGAACGCGATGTACCGCTACGTCCGGTCCAAGGAAGAGCTGATCGTGCTGGTGCACGACAAGGCGGTCGGGCTGCCACCAGAGCTGCCGTCCGGCTGGCGTCCGGCCGCGACCGCCTGGGTGAACGCCCAGGTCAAGATGTACGCCGAGCGGCCCTGGCTGCTCGACGTACCGATCCGTGGCGCGCCCGTCACGCCGAACCTGCTGCGCTGGGTCGAGGTGATGCTCGCGGCGCTGGCCGAGACCGGGATGAGTCAGCACGACAACTTGGGCTGCCTGATGCTGCTCGACGGGCACGCACGGAACTACGCGAACCTGGCCCGCCAGTTGGGGGCGAGTAACAACACCCCGGTGCAGGCCGAGCAGGTCGGGCGGTTCCTCGTACCGCGGCTGATGGAGGGCGATTACCCGACGCTGACCTCGCTCTATCTCAACCAGGAGTACGAGGACGAGCTGGACGACGATCTCGAGTTCGGGCTGGCACGGATCCTGGACGGGATCGACGTACTCATCGCCCAGCGGTAACGCCAGGGAAACAGCCTGCGGAGTTGGATCTCACTGGTCATTGATCACGTGAGGAGCACTCCCTTGGCAATCCACAGCAGGCGCACGTTTCTCGGCCGGTCCGGTCTGGCGGTCGCACCGGTGGTCGCCGGCGTCAGTTGGACCCTTCCCGCCGCTGCGACCGGCACGAAACTCGGCGAGCTCGAGAAGTACCTCGACAAGCTCGCGGCCGACGACGCCTTCTCCGGCACCGTCCTGGTACTCCGCGACGGCCATCCGGTGCTGTCCCGCTCGATGGGGTACGCGAACCAGAGCAAGCGCATCCGCAACCGCGCGGACACGATCTTCTGCCTCGCCTCGGTGACGAAGATGTTCACCGGGACCGCGATCGGCCAGCTCGCGCAGCGCGGCGTGCTCAGCCTGGCCGACCCGATCGAGAAGTACCTGACCGGGTTCAAGGCCGGGATCGGGGACAAGGTCAGGATCCACCACCTGCTCACCCACACCTCCGGCCTCGGCGACTACATGCAGATCGACGGGTACTTCGAGGAGTCGGCCACCTGGACGACGCCGCAGCAGATGATGGACGGCACGCTGCGCTACATCCGCACCGAGCCGCTCGCGTTCGCGCCCGGCACGCTCGGCAAGTACAGCAACTCCGGCTTCCACGTCCTCGGCTGCATCGTGGCGAAGATCGCCGGCGTCTCGTACTACGACTACATCCGCACGAACGTCTTCCACCGAGCCGGTATGACGTCGGCCGACTTCACGATGCTCGACCAGTGGAAGACCGACAGCCGCTTCGCGCATCCGTACCCCACCGATCAGTCCGGCAAGCGGTACGACGCCCTCGCCGCCGGCGCGTTCGACCTCATCGGCAGCCCGGCGGGCAACGCGTTCGCGAACGCACCCGACCTGGTGCGTTTCCTCCGCGCGCTGAACGACGGCACGCTGCTGAGTACGACGTACCGGGACGTCTTCGTGACGCCGAAGTTCACGTTCGGCACGCTGCCGGCGAAGCCCGGGCTGCCGGAGATCGTCAACTTCTTCGGGTACGGCGTGGACAGCTCGATCCTGAACGGTGCGCTGATCACCGGACACACGGGTGGCGCACCAGGGGTCAGCACGAGCGCCGAGTGGTACCCGGACCGCGGGTACACCGCCGTACATCTCGGGAACTACGACCCGGCCCCGGGCACCGACGTCAACCAGAAACTGCGGCAGGTCCTCACCGGCTGGTCAGGGTAGGGCGATCCGCACTGGTCCGTGCGCGCGGGCCTCGACCCACTGCAGGTGGAATTCGCTGCCGGGGGCAACTTCCGCGCGACGGTCCGGCTCGGTGCGGAGGTTCGCCGGAGCGGTCAGCATCGTCACCGGTGGCTGCCGCGGTACGCCGTTCGCCCGGACCTCGGCGATCAGATCGGCGAGCGCCTGCGCGGCCGGCTTGCGCTGGTGGTCGACGGTGAACAGGCCGAGGTCGTACTCGCGGTCCGGGAAGTCGAGCAGTCGCCGGTCGATGTCGTGCGACGACCACCACGTCACGCCGTACAGTGCCGGGTTCGGCAGCACGGTCCCGACGGTCCGCCGAGTGAACTCGGCCTGCAGGTCCACCGGAATGTCCGGCCCGGGTACGCCGATCTCCTGCAGCCACACGGGACGGTCCGGATCGAGCGACGTGGCCCGGGCGAGCTCGACCAGGTAGTCCGCGTGTGTGAGCGTGGCCGGCCCGAGCGGACCGTCCACTCGTGAGACCCCGTTGAAAACCCACGAGTGGACAGTGCTCAGGTCCCCCAGGTCCACCGCGTCAACCGGATGGAACGGGTGGTCGGACTTGTACCAGGCGTCGTCGAAGACCGAGTGCAGCGCGAGCACGCCCGGCGCCGCCTTCTTCAGCGTGGCCAGCAGATCCTGCGCCCACGCGGTCGACGTCTCCGGGGTGGTCGGGCTGTCCGGCCACAGGTTGTTGACCTCGTTGCCGAGCGTGATCGCGAAGACGTTCGGCTTCGTCGCGACGGCGCGAGCCACGGTGTCGACGTACGCCGTGAGGCCGTCGCGGACCGTCCGGTCCTCGAAGAGGCTGCTCTTGTGCCAGGTCAGCATCCACGACGGCAGGAAGTCGAAGCTGGACAGGTGCCCCTGGATCAGGTCGACCGCGACGGTGAGGCCGTGCTCGGCGGCGGCGTCGATCGTGTCCAGCAGGTCGGCGATCGCCCGCTCGCGGATGATCGCCCGGTTCGGCTGGATCCACGGCCAGACCGGGAACACCCGGACGTGGTCGAGACCCATCCCGGCCAGGTCCGCGAAGTCCCGGCGGACCGCTGTCGGGTCGTAGTCCAGCCAGCTGTAGAACCATCCCGCCGAGGGAACGTAGTTCGCACCGAACCGGGGCGTGACGGTCTGCAGAGCCATGACAGGGATGCTAAATCGGTTTAGGCCACAAGAGCAACATCAGCGGACATCAGGCCGGTGGTGCGGTCGACTCGCGGACCGTCAGGACCGGGTCGGTGGTGCGGCGGTTGATCACCCGGGCCGGGTCGGCGATGGTTTCGAGCAGCACCTCGGCGGCCTGGCGGCCGAAGTCGAAGGTGTCCCGGGACAGCGCCGTCAGGGCCGGGTGCATCAGCTGGGTCAGGATCGAGTCGTCGAACGCGACGATCGACAGGTCGCCCGGGACCGAGACGCCCATCTCCATCGCGACGCCGAGCCCGGCCACCGCCATCACGTCGCTGTCGTAGACGATCGCGGTCGGGCGGTCCGGCTGGGAGAGCAGCTTGCGGGTGATCGCGGCCCCTTCGGCGTCGCTGAAGTCCGTGGTGAGGGACGGGGCGTCGAGCAGCCCGAGGCGCGGTGCCGCGTCGCGGACGGCCCGGATCCGGCGCTGCGTGTGCTGGAAGTTCGGCGTACCTGCGACGTGGGCGATGCGGCGGTGGCCGAGCGCGGCGAGGTACTCCACGATGGCCAGCATCGCGTCGCGGTCGTCGGCCCAGACGGAGGCGAGCGCACCCTTGCCGCCGCGGCCGCCGATCACCACGGCCGGCAGCTCGAGCGTCTTCAGCGCGTCGACGCGCGGGTCCTTCACGGTCAGGTCGACCAGGATCACCCCGTCGACCCGGTGCTCCGAGGCCCACCGCCGGTACACCTCGATCTCCGCCGCGGTGTCCTCGACGATCAGCAGCTGCAGTGAGATCGACTCCGCGGACAGGCCCGACTGGACGCCGGACAGCAGGTGCGCGAAGAACGGCTCGACGCCGAGCGTCCGGGCCGGTCGCGCGATCACCATGCCGACCGAGTCCACCCGGGACGCCCCGAGCGCCCGCGCGGCGCTGTGCGGCCGCCAGCTCATCTGCTCCGCGATCTTCAGGATCCGTTCCCGCGTCGCATCGCTGACCCCGGGCCGTCCGTTCAGCGCGAAGGACACCGCGCCCTTGGACACCCCGGCCCTGGTCGCAATGTCCGCGATCGTCGGTCTCGCCATCGTCGTCCCTCCACTCACCCTTGACAGCGGATTCTACGATGTGGATAGTTCGGGAGCTATACCGGTTTATCAAATCCAGGAGATCCCATGCGTAGACGCCGTCTGGCGCCGGTGGCCGCCCTTGCCGCCGCCGCTCTCACTCTCGCCGGATGCGGCCTCGGTTCCGAGGACTCCGGCAGCAGCGGCGGGGCCAAGCCGACTGTCGATGCGAACGCGTCCGTGACCGGTGAGGTCAGCTTCCAGACCTGGGCGCTGAAGCCGAAGTTCACCGCGTACGTCGAAGGCGTCATCAAGGCGTTCGAGGCGAAGTACCCGGGAACGCACGTCACCTGGCTGGACCAGCCCGGCGACGGCTACGACAAGAAGGTGCTGAGCCAGGCCTCGGCCGGTCAGCTGCCCGACGTCACCAACCTGCCGCCGGACTTCGCGCTCAGCCTGGCGAAGCAGAACATGCTGCTCGACGTCGCCGCCGCCGACCCGAAGCTGAACGAGGAGTACGTCGAGGGCGGTGTGCAGGCGTACCAGTACCAGGGCATGGACGGCACGTTCGGCTACCCGTGGTACCTGAACACCGACATCGACTACTGGAACGCGACGAAGTTCGCCGCGGCCGGTCTCGACGTGAAGAACCCGCCGAAGACCTTCGACGAGCTGCTCGCGGCCGCGAAGACGATGCACGACAAGACCGGCGGCCAGGAGTACCTGATCAGCCGGCTGCCGGGGATCGGTGACTTCACCAACGCCGGGATCAAGATCCTCTCCGACGACGGCAAGAAGTTCGTCTTCAACACCCCCGAGGCCGCCGCGCTGCTGGACAAGTACCGCGACGCGTACAAGGCCGGCTACATGCCGCGCGACATCCTGACCAACGAGTACCTGGGCAACTCCAAGCTCTTCACCCAGGGCAAGGTCGCTTGGACCACCGGTGGTGGCAACGCGATCCAGGACTTCATGAAGGACAACCCGTCGCTCAAGGGCAAGGTCGTCCCGTCGCCCGCGCTGGACACGCCGCCGTTGTACGTGCAGGGCCTGTCGGTGTCGGCCAAGACCAAGAACCAGGCCGCCGCGATCGCGCTCGCCCGGTTCGTCACGAACGCCGAGAACCAGGCCGCGTTCGCGAAGATCGTGAACATCTTCCCGTCCACCAAGGCGTCGGCCCAGGACCCGTACTTCTCGAAGTCCGACGGTACGCCGGAGAGTGACGCGAAGGTGCTCGCCTTCCAGTCGCTGGCCAAGGCGAAGAACCTGCAGCCGCCGGTGATCAGTGGCGCCACCAACGACTTCATCGGGCAGCAGATCTCGCTGGCGATCGCCGGCAAGATCAGCTCGCAGGCCGCCCTTGACGCAGCGGTGGCGAAGGCCAACCAGCTGCTCACTTCCTGAATGAAACGGCACAGCATGCGGTACAACCGCTGGTTCACCCCGTGGGTGCTGGTCATTCCAGCACTCGCGTGGTTGCTCGTGTTCAACCTGTGGCCGTCGATCAACACCGTCATCCTGTCGTTCACGAACGCCAGGCCGATCGGCGGCGGCCACTTCGTCGGGCTGAAGAACTTCGAGACCCTGCTGCACGACGAGCAGTTGCGCTGGGCGCTGCTGAACAGCGTCATCTACATGGTGGTCTGTCTGCCGTTCCTGACCGTCCTGCCGCTGCTGCTCGCCGTACTGGTGGAGAAGAAGCTGCCCGGGATCACGTTCTTCCGGACCGCGTTCTACACCCCGGTGGTGGCGTCCGCGGTCGTGGTGGCGCTGATCTGGCAGTGGATCCTCGACGATCGCGGTCTGGTCAACGGGCTCGCGGAGAAGCTCGGGTTCATCTCCGGGCCGTTGCCGTTCCTGTCCGACCAGTGGCTGTTGTTGCTCAGCGCGATCAGCCTGACGATCTGGAAGGGGCTCGGGTACTACATGATCATCTACCTGGCCGCTCTCGGGAACGTCGGGCGTGAGCTGCACGAGGCCGCCGCGGTCGACGGTGCCGGGCCGCTGCGCCGGTTCGTGCACGTCACGATTCCCGGCGTACGGGGCACGATGATCCTGATCTCGATCCTGATCTCGGTGTCGGCGCTGCGGGTGTTCTCCGAGTTGTTCATCCTGAGCGGTGGCAAGGGTGGTCCGGGTGGCCGGGACAACTCGGTGGTGATGCTGATCCAGCAGTACAGCCAGGGTTTCGAGGGCAACCTCGGGTACGCGTCCGCGTTGTCGATCGTGCTGTTCTTCGTCACCGTCGTACCGATGCTGGTGCTGGCGCGGCTCAACCGTCGAGGGGCGGAAGCATGACCACTGTTACCGATCGGCCGACCGAGACGCCCACGGCCGTCCCGCCGGCCCGGCGCAGCCGTTCGTTCGGGTTCAACTCGGTCTCGCCGCGCGAGAAGGTCGTGCGGTACGTCCTGCTCGCGTTCGTCCTGCTGATCACGATCGGGCCGTTCCTGTGGCAGCTGTCCACGTCGCTGAAGGGGTCCGGGGAGGACATCTACACCCGGATCCCGCGGCTGTTGCCCGCGCAACCGACGTTCGACCACTACAAGGCGGTCACCGACACCATCCCGGTCTGGGACTACGCGCGGAACTCGCTGGTGGTCGCCGTGCTGGTTGTCGGGGGCAACATCATCGGCGCGTCGCTGGCCGGGTTCGCGATCTCGCGGTTGCAGTTCCGCGGGCGGAAGATCGTCCTCGGGCTGTTCCTCGCGACGCTGGTGCTGCCCGGTGAGGTCACGATCATCTCGCAGTACGTGACGGTCCGGGAGTTCGGGCTGGCGAACACGCTGTTCGGGGTCGCGCTGCCGGGGATGATCGGCGCGCTGAACGTGCTGCTGATGTACAACGCGTTCCGGGCGTTGCCGCTGGAGGTCGACCAGGCGGCGATCGTGGACGGGGCGAACGCCTGGCAGCGGTTCGTCTACATCGGGCTGCCGTCGGTGCGCGGGACGATCAGCGTGATCGCGATCTTCGCGTTCATCGGCGCCTGGGACGACTTCCTCTGGCCGCTGATCGTGCTGACCGACCCGAACAAGTACACGCTGACCGTCGGGCTGCAGTACCTGTCCGGCACCTTCAGCAACAACCCCCGCCTGATCGCGGCCGGCACGATGATCGCGTTCATCCCGATCGTCATCGTCTTCGCCACCCTCCAACGCTTTTTCTTCAAGGGCGTCGAGGAAGGCGCCGTCAAGGGCTGAACCGCGGAACCGGGCTCCGACCCCTGCAGTGGTGGAAGCCCGGTTGTGCGCGCTCTCGGCTACTTCACGAGGTTGATCGAGTTGATCTTGGTGAAGTCGTGCGGCACCGACGGGCCCGTCCAGCGGTAGACCGGGCCGCAGTTCTTGCCGTTGTACTCGAGGCAGAGCTGGAAGCCGGCACCGCCGGTCTGGCTGTTGATCAGGGTCTTGGTGCCGAGCACGTTGTTCAGGTTGTGCGGGCCGTAGCTGTACCAGATGTTCTTGCTCAGAATGGTGCCGTTCGGCTCCTGCAGGCACACCGCGCCCGACGGGCAGGTCGCTGTTGCCGACATCGTCTGCGTCGTTGCAGCCTGGGCGCTCGGCGCCAGGGCCACGCCCGTGCCGATCACGGCGGCAGCGATTCCAGCGGCGCTCATTGCGATCTTTCGCATCCTTCGTCCCCTCCGAGTGGCGGCCACCGGACGGTGGCCGTTGGTTCGAATGTAGGGACCGGCGCGATGCAGCGGCAGGGGTTCGCGCCGGTTTCGGTCTACACCGAAACGGTTGCCGTGGCGGGACGCAGCATCCGGGTCAGCTCACCCGGGTTTCCGCGAAGTCGAGCCAGCGGGTCGTGTCCGCAGGGGTGTGATGCCGGATCGACCAGTCGACCAGGCGGAGGCTCATGTGCGCCCAGTAGAGACGAAGGACCTCAGGCGCCAGGGTGCGGTCCAGGTGCTCGTCGAGCCACGCCAGATCTGCATCAGGCATGACGACGTGGGCGTCGAAGCGCAGCGTCACCAGGCCGAAGTGGCGGTCGCCGCGGCCGATGCCGTCCCAGTCGACGATGCCGGTGATGGTGCCGGTGTCGTCGACGAGCACGTTGCCGGTGTGGAAGTCGAGGTGGACCAGGTCGTCGCCGGTCATCTCGGCAGGCTGGTCGCGGCCGACCTCGTGGATCCATCCCAGGAGCTTTCGCGAGCGGTCGTCGTACCTCTGGAGGGATTCGTGCAGGCAGAAGCCGGGGCCGCTCTCGAGCAGGTGCATCGAGGGGACCGGGAGGTCGGGGGCCACGCCGGCGAAGCGGTCCGCGAGCGTGATCATCGACTCGAGCAGCGCGCGGTCGACGGTCGCCGGCGGTCGGCCGGGGAGCCGTTCCTGAACGACGCCGACGCCGTCCGGCAGTTCCGCGACCAGTTGGTACTCCGGGACTGGTAGCCCGCGCGCCCGCGCCGACGCGAGGACCTCCGCCGTACGCCGGAGCTCGGTGACGGATCCGGCGCCTCGGGTCAGGACGGCGTCGCGCCCGTCGGGCCAGCGCACGAACGCGGCACCGACCTCGCCCGCGGCCGCGTGGCCGGTGAACTCGAGTCCGGCACCCGTGGCCAGGTTGACCTCGGTCAGCAACTGCCGTGCGTCGAGCTTCGGGACGGGCGCGGGCACACCATCGGCAGTCATAGCGCTCGACCGTACCGGCCGGGCGGCGTTGCGTCGGCCGGATATCGCGAACTTGTTCGTAACGAACATGTTCGTTATCGTGAAAGGCATGACGGAGGAACCCAGGAGCCGGCGCGAGCGGCCGGCCAAGGCGGCGCTGACGCGGCGCGGGATCGTGGCGGCGGCGATCGAGGTGATGCGGGCCGAGGGGATGGGACGCGTGACCATGCGGCGGCTCGCCAAGGAGCTCGATACCGGGCCGGCGTCGCTGTACGTGTACTTCCGGAACACGGCGCTGCTGCATGGCGCCGTACTCGACGATCTGCTCGTGGCGGTCGACCTCTCGCCGGTCGGAGCCGCGGGGGACTGGCGGGAGCGGGTCGAGGCGGTGCTCGCGTCGTACACGCGGGTCCTGTTCGAGTACCCAAGTCTCGCGCAGTCTGCCGTGACAGCGCGGCCGGCGGGGGAGAACTACCTGCGCCTGGTCGAGGGACTGTTGGCGCTGCTGGACGAAGGCGGCGTGCCGCCCGGTCAGGCCGCGTGGGGTGTCGATCTGCTGCTGCAGTTGGCGACCGCGACGGCCGCCGAGCATGCCGGTGACGACGACCCGGAGTCCTGGGGTGCGGCGCGGGACGCATTGCTCGCGGTGCAGCCCGCGACGCATCCGCGGATCGCCGCGCTCGGCGAGGACCTGTTCAGCGGGCAGGGCGACGAGCGGATGGTCTGGGGCATCCGCGTTCTGATCAACGGAGTGCTCGGCACTCCACGGGCGAAGGGAGCGGGACGATGACGGGGATCGCGATCATCGGTGGCGGCCTCGGTGGGCTGATGCTGGCACGGATTCTGCACGTCAACGGCGTCGAGGCCGTTGTCTACGAGGCGGACGCCTCACCGGCGGCCCGGACGCAGGGCGGAATGCTCGACATCCACGACGACTCCGGTCAGCTGGCGCTGCGCGCGGCCGGTCTGTACGACGACTTCCTGCGGCTCGTGATGCCGGGCGGCGAGGCGATGGTCGTGTACGACAAGCACGCCGTCCTGCGGCACGCGGACGACGGTGGGAGCGGGCGACCCGAGGTGCACCGCAAGGCCCTGCGTGACCTGCTGATCGCGAGCTTGCCCGAGGGCGTCATCCGCTGGGGCTCGAAGGTCGTGGAGGTCTCGGGTCACGAGGTCTCGGGTCACGAGGTCTCGGGTCACGAGGTCTCGGGTCATGAGGTCCGGTTCGCGGACGGGAGCACCGTCACCGCCGACCTGATCGTCGGTGCGGACGGCGCGTGGTCCAAGGTCCGGCCGCTGGTCTCGGACGCGATTCCGCAGTACGCCGGGATCACCTTCGCCGAATTGGACCTGCTTGACCCTGACGTACGGCACCCGGAGAGTGCGGCGCTGATCGGTGGCGGCTCGATGCTCGCGCTGTCCGAGGGCCGCGGCTTCCTGGCGCACCGCGAACCTGATCGCTTGCACGTGTACGCCGCCTATCGCGCGGCGCAGCCGGCCGAGCCGATCACGCGAGACGGTCTGATCGCCGCGTACGGCGGCTGGGACGACGCGTTCCTGCGGCTGGTCCGGGAGGCCGACGGTGAGGTGACGTCGCGCCCGATCCACGCGTTGCCGATCGGTCACCAGTGGAAGCGCGTCCCCGGCGTCACGCTGCTCGGCGACGCGGCCCATCTGATGTCCCCGTTCGCGGGCGAGGGCGCCAACCTCGCGCTGCAGGATGCCGGCGAGCTCGCCGCCGCGCTGCTCGCCGACCCGCAGGATCTCGAGGCGGCACTGGCTCGCTACGAGGCCGCGCTGTTCCCGCGCGCCGAGGCGTCCGCCGACGAGTCCGACCGCAACCTGGACATCTGCTTCGCTCCGGACGCACCGGACGGTCTGGTCGCCTTCTTCAGCGGGATCTAGCTTCAGCGGCAGCTAAGTTTGCGCGGTAGATACTGGGTATGCATACTCAGTATCCATGGCGATCAAGCAGGGGTTGGTGGTGCGCGGCCTGATCCGGACCCACGGGGACGGCGCACAGGCGGTGCAGGCGTTGCGCGGCGTGGATCTCGAGGTCCGGCCGGGCGAGCTGGTTGCGGTGATGGGGCCATCGGGGTCGGGGAAGTCGACGCTGCTGACCTGCGCCGGCGGGCTCGACCGGCCGACCAGCGGGCAGGTGCTGGTCGACGAACACGACCTCACGACGCTCAGTACGACCGCGGTCGCGGCGATCCGGCGGCGGCTGATCGGGTACGTGTTCCAGGACTTCAACCTGATCCCGGCACTCACCGCGGCCGAGAACGTGGCACTCCCGCTGGAGCTCGATGGCCTCCGCAGCCGGGCCGCTCGCAAGCAGGCGACGGCCGCTCTGCAGGAAGTCGGCATCGACGATCTTGCTGACCGGTTCCCGGACGACATGTCCGGTGGTCAGCGCCAGCGGGTCGCGATCGCTCGGGCCATCGTCGGCGAACGCCGCCTGCTGCTGGCCGACGAGCCGACTGGTGCCCTCGACTCCGGCACTGGTGAGGCCGTTCTCCAACTGCTGCGCGACCGCTGCGATCGGCACGGCATCGCCGGAGTGCTCGTCACCCACGACGCCCGGCACGCCGCCTGGGCGGATCGCGTCGTCTACCTGCGCGACGGCCGCGTCGACGGTCAGACCGACGCGCTCCCGGACGCGGACGTGTTGCTGGAGGCTCCGCAGTGAAGCTCCTCAACGACTGGGTCGTCGCGCTGCGTCTGGCCCGCCGTACGGCGCGCCGCACCCTGGGCCGGACCGTACTGATCGCTGCACTCGTCGGTCTGCCCGTGCTGGCCGGAAGCTGGTTCAGCGTCGTCCATCGCGCCACTCACCCGACCGGCGAGGTGCTCGCGCGCACTGTGCTCGGTTCTGCGGACGCGCAGCTGACGGTTCCGTCGCCGGAGACCGACGTACGAGGTGTGCTGCCGAGCGGATCGCAGTTCGCGCGGGCGAAGTCGCTGGCCGGGAACATCGAGTTGCGGGAGAGCGGCGCCGATCTGACGGCTGGGCTGGTGACCGGTGATTTCGCGAAGGCGTTGACCGCGGGCACGTTCCGGCTCGACGACGGGCGGATGCCGGCCAAGGCGACCGAGGTCGCGCTGTCGCCGGCGCTGGCTGATCACCTTGGCCTGCGCCCGGGCGGGGAGTTGACGGCTGCGAACGGTACGACGTACCAGGTGGTGGGTGTTGCTCGCACGCTTGATCTGCCGACGGCTCGGCAGGTTTTTGCTCCGCCGGTGGCGGGTGACTACGAGGCGCAGTACCTCGTGGATCTGCCGGGTGGGACGGATGTCGGCGCGCTCGCGGACAAGCTCAGCAAGCAGGGGATGACGTTGGTGTCCCGGGCTGCTGTGATCGATCCGCCGGCGACACCGCGCGGTCCGGTGGGTGCTGCCGCGGCGCGGGTGCTGATCGTCGGGTTCGCCGTACTGGAACTCGTGCTGCTCGCCGGTACTGCGTTCGCGGTCGTCGCTCGTCGGCAGACGCGTGAGCTCGGTCTGGTCACCGCAGTCGGAGGTACGGCGGCTGACGTACGACGAGTCGTGCTGGCGCAGGGGTTGTACGCCGGACTGCTCGGGGCGGCCGGCGGACTCGCGATCGGCGTGGTGACGGCTCTGGTCGGGAAGACCTGGTGGGAGAACGCGACGTCGACGCTGATCACGGGCTGGCAGATTCCGTGGCTGCAGCTCTTCGGAGTAGTTGCAATCGGACTAGTTGCAGGGCTCGCCTCGGCGCTCGTGCCCGCCATCGGAGCGGCGCGACGGCCTCCGCTCGCGGCGTTGGCCGGCCGGTTCGCGGCGGTTGCAGGAGCCGCTCGGGTCCAACGTGTTGCGTTGGTACTAGTTGCATCCGGACTAGTTCTGTCCGTGATCGGCAACGTCCAATTGGCCTCCGCGCTGGACGCAGCACGCCAGCAACGGTCCGCTGCTGACCCTGCACAGATCTCCCGAGTCGCTTCGGCGTCCCCGACGCTCCCGGTTGCCGTGGTCGTCGCCGGGATCACCCTGGTGGTCGCGGGCCTGGTCTGGATGCTCCCCGCACTTGTCGGCAAAGTCGCCGGCGGCGTACGCAGCCTGCCGTTGAGCATGCGCCTGGCGCTGCGGGACGCGTCCCGGCACCGCCACCGCACCGGTCCGGTCACCGCAGCGATCATGATCGCCGTCGCCGGTACGACGGCCCTCGGATTCGCCGTGGTGAACCAGTCCGCCGCGAAGGCGCAGAACTACGAGCCGGCCGGGCGGATCGGCGATGCGGTCCTGCAGTTCGACGGCACCGTCCCGTACTCGCCCCAACTGGTGGATCGCGTCCAGGCGCTGCTGCTGGTGGAGCACCGCTACGAGCTCGGCACGGTCGTACTGAACGGAACGAAGGAGACCGACGGCTACATCGCGAACGGCAGCGTCTACTCGAGCGGTTACTCGCTGACCGCCGTCGACCCGGCTTACGTGGGGCGGTTCGGTGACTGGGGACGCCAGGCTGCCGCCGCACTACGCCAAGGGCAGGTCGTCGTACCGCTGGCCGCGATGGCGCGCGACGGCAAGGTGAAGCTTGCCCGTGGTGACGACGTGGACGGGCGGAACGCGTTCGCGTACCCAGCCGCGGTCGTGACGTCGCCGCCGAGGGTCGGGGTGCTGCCGCGGTCGGCCTTGATCAGTGCCGACGCGGCCCGGCGTCTCGGGACTGCCGCGGTCGACGAGGTCCACTTCAGCCTGCGCGAGCAGCCGAGCGCCGGTCAATTGGCCGCGGTCGCGAAGCTGCTCGGCCACGAGGACGCATTGCGGGTCGAGCACGGCTACCAGAGCCCGGTGCGGAAGGCATCCATCGGCTTGCTGGTCCTGGGCGCGACCGCGACGTTGCTCGGAGTCGCGATGTCGGTCGCGTTGTCGATGTCGGAGGGGCGCGCGGACTTCGCGACGCTCGCCGCGATCGGCGCGCCGCCCCGGCTGCGTCGCGGGCTGGCCGCCGCGCAGGGCTGGTTCCTCGGACAGCTCGGCTGCGTGCTCGGTGTGGTCGTCGGTGCCCTCTACGGGTTCACGGCGCACACCGTGGTCGGTTCGCCGACGGTCGTCGTGCCGTGGGCGGTGATCGCGGGCGTCGCCGTACTGGTGCCGCTGTTCGCCGCCGCGGTGCCGTATCTCCTGACCCGATCCCGCTTGGAGCTGGTCCGCCGTGCCGACTGAACAGAAGCTGGGACGCCGCGGCCGGATCGCGCGCGTGGCGGTCGCGGTGATCGGGATCGTGTTGCTGGTCCACGGTTCGGTGCGCGGCAGTGACGACCTGTGGCCGTTCGGGCCGATGTCGCAGTACTCGATGGTGGTCGCCGACGACGAGTCGATCGTCTTCACCCGGATCAGCGCGGTCACGGACGCCGGCACCACGGTCGACGTACCGCTGAACATCGAGGGTGCCGGCGTGGCCCGCGCCGAGATCGAGGCGCGGGCGGGGGAGATCGTGAAGGACCCGTCGCTGCTCCAGCAGGTGGCCGACGGGTGGGCGCGCAAGCACCCGGACAAGCCGAAATACGTGAAGCTCGAGCTGATCCAGGACACCACGACACTGGCCGGCGGACGCGTGTCCGGCCCTCCCGTCCCGCGGGTCCTGACGACCTGGAAGGTACGCCGATGAAGTGGTTCACGCCGTCGATCGCGCTGGGCCGGATCGCCTGGCTGCGCACGGTTCTGTACCTGTTCGTGATCCTCGACATGCACGCGTTCGTCCGCGACACGTTGCTGAAGGGCGAGCACCCGGGCCTGTACCAGCCGCTGTTCCTCGCCCGCCTCTTCGACCTCCCGAAGCCCACCGTCGCGAACACCACGACCCTGTACTTCGTCCTGCTCGCGGCCTGTCTCGTTGGCGCGTCCAACTACTTCCCGCGCGTCGCGGGCTGGATCGTCGCGCCCGCGTTCACCTGGTGGGTGCTGATCGGGATGAGCGACGGCAAGGTCGACCACGATCACCTCGCGCTGGTGATCGCACTGTGGGTGCTACCAACGGTCGCGTCGGGACGCCGCGGACCGTCGGCGTACGGCGATCAGACTCGTTCGGAGGCGGCCGGGTGGGTGATCCGGTGCATCCAGATCTGCGTCATCGCGACGTACTTCCTGTCCGCGGTCGCCAAGCTCCGGAGCGGGCATTGGACCCTCGCCTGGCCGAGCAGCGCGGTACTGACGTGGGCCATTGTGCGCCGGCCGCATGCGGTGGGGGAGTGGCTGCTGCAGCACCCGTGGATGCTGCACGTCATGCAGTGGGTAGGGATCGTCGCGGAGTTCTGCTCGCCGGTGATCCTCTGGCTGAAGGGGCGGTGGCAGCTGCTCGGAGCCCTGTTCTTCCTCGGGTTCCACGCGGCCACCACCGCCATCCTGCTGATCCACTTCCTGCCGACCGTGGTCTGCTGGCTCGCCTTCGCGCCCCTGGAGCGGATCCGGCGTCCCCGCCGGTCAGCGGGTGATGCGCCGGTGCCTCAGCGGGCGGAGGCCTTGGGGTAGACCGGGCCGGTGTACTTCTCGCCGGGGCCCTGGCCCGGCTCGTCCTGGATCGAGCTGGCTTCGCGGAACGCGAGCTGGAGTGAGCGCAGGCCGTCGCGCAGCGGGGCGGCGTGATGGTGGCCTAGGGACGGGCCGGCGGCGTCGAGGAGGCCGGCCAGCGAGTCGATCAGCGAGCGGGCCTCGTCGAGGTCCTTGTGCTCGGGGAGGTCCTCGGCCAGGCCCAGGTTCACGGCGGCGGCGCTCATCAGGTGCAGGGCGGCGGTGGAGATGATCTCGACCGCCGGAACCTCGGCGATGTCCCGCGACGCGGTCGAGAGCGGATCGGGCCGGGAAGCGTCGTCGGACTGCGGAGTGGCATCTGCGTCGTTCATGCTGCTACTCTTGCACGGCGACCGACCCGGTCCACCGGTGACCCCTGAGCGGAATACTCGAGGGCCTCCAGTGGTTCGAGTCTAAGCGGAGGGCCACCTCCCACCCAGCCGATGGACAGTCGGCGGGTCCCGGTCACGCCGAGGTTCCGGAGCGATCCGGTGCCGAGGCGATCGTACGGCGTACCTCCCGTCAGGGTTCAGGACGCCGTCGATCTGGGAATTGGGCCTTCGTGCGGACGCGCGAGGGCCTTTCGTCGTTTTCGGCGAGCGGCCTCCGCCTGATCCACAACGTGGTACCAGTACAAGTTCAACCCAGGAGGACCCATCACCACTGATTTGCGCGTCAACGAGCGCATCCGCGTTCCCGAGGTGCGGCTGGTCGGACCGAACGGTGAGCAGGTAGGCATCGTCCGGATCGAAGACGCACTGCGGCTGGCCCAGGAAGCCGATCTCGACCTGGTCGAGGTCGCGGCAACCGCCCGGCCTCCGGTCTGCAAGTTGATGGATTTCGGCAAGTACAAGTACGAGACCGCGCAGAAGGCGCGCGAGTCCCGCCGGAACCAGACCAACACCATCATCAAAGAGATGAAGCTGCGGCCGAAGATCGACCCGCACGACTACGAGACCAAGAAGGGTCACGTGGTGCGGTTCCTGAAGGCCGGGGACAAGGTCAAGATCACCATCATGTTCCGCGGACGTGAGCAGTCCCGGCCCGAGCTCGGGTTCCGGTTGCTGCAGCGGCTGGCCGAGGATGTCAGCGAGCTCGGCTTCGTCGAGTCCTCGCCGCGTCAGGACGGCCGGAACATGATCATGGTGCTCGGACCGCACAAGAAGAAGTCCGAGGCGCGCGTGGACGTGGAAGCCGAGAAGGCGCAGCGGAAGGCCGAGCGGGAGGCCGACGAGCAGGCGGAGCGCGCGGAGCGCCACGAGCAGGCTCAGGCCCACGAGGCCGAACGCGCCGCCGGTGTCACGAAGAAGCCGAAGGGTCCGGCCGACAACCTCGACCCGGAGTGACGAACCGCTCCGGCCGCCCGAGGCAGCCGGAGCCGGTCACACCGAAGATCGAGTCAACGAAGAAAACTCAGGAGCACACAGCCATGCCGAAGATGAAGACCCACTCGGGGATGAAGAAGCGGGTCCGGGTCACCGGGTCGGGCAAGATCCGTCGCGAGCAGACCGGTGTCCGTCACCTCGCCGAGGCGAAGTCCTCGAAGCGCAAGCGTCGCCTGTCCGGCACCGTCGAGGTCGCCCCGGCGTACGTGAAGAAGGCCAAGAAGCTCCTCGGCATCTGACGCCCCTCCCCCGAACATCCCCCGCCGCGCAGGGCAGTCCTGTCCCGCGGCGCAGAAATCCAAGGAGTAACACCTCATGGCACGCGTGAAGCGGGCAGTCAACGCCCACAAGAAGCGCCGGGTCGTACTCGAGCAGGCCAGCGGCTACCGCGGTCAGCGCTCGCGGCTGTACCGCAAGGCCAAGGAGCAGGTCACCCACTCGCTGGTCTACGCCTACCGTGACCGCAAGGCGCGCAAGGGCGACTTCCGCAAGCTGTGGATCCAGCGCATCAACGCCGCGGTCCGCGCTGAGGACCTGACCTACAACCGCTTCATCCAGGGTCTGCGCCTGGCCGAGGTCGAGGTGGACCGCAAGATCCTCGCCGACCTCGCCGTCAACGACCCGGCCGCGTTCTCCGCGCTCGTGCAGGTGGCCAAGGCCGCCCTGCCGGCGGACGTGAACGCGCCGAAGAGCGACGCCGCGGCCTGAGCCGCAGCGACACCCTGAGAACAAGCACTCGAGTGGCGAGTCCCGGTCTGCTGACCGCGCAATCGGCGCGGATCAAACAGGCTCGACGGCTCGCCACTCGTGCGTTCCGGCGCAAGGCCGGCCGCTTCCTGGTCGAGGGCCCACAGGCCGTCCGGGAAGCACTCGAGCACCGCGAGCTCGTCCTCGAGGTGTACGCCGAACCCGCGGTCGCGACCCGGCATCGGGACCTCCACGACCTCGCCGCGGCCGCGAGCGTCCCGTGGTTCGAGGTCGACCGGGCCGCGATCGAAGCGCTCAGCGAGACCGTCACCTCCCAAGGGGTGGTGGCCGTCTGCTCGCTGGTCACCGTGCCGCTCGGCGCGGCCGGCAAGCTGATCGCCGCCGGCGTGCAGGTCCGCGACCCCGGCAACGTCGGCACCTTGATCCGTACGGCGGACGCGGCCGGCGCGGATGCCGTCGTACTGTCGACGGAGTCCGTCGACCCGCACAATCCGAAGGCGGTCCGGGCCAGCGTCGGCAGCATCTTCCATGTCCCGATCACCACGGACGTCGACATCGTCACCGCTGTACAGACCTGGCGTGAGCAGGGCCTGCAGGTCCTCGCGGCCGATGGGTACGGCGCCACGGATCTGGACACCTGCATCGACGACGGAACCCTCGCGAAACCGACGGTCTGGTTGTTCGGCAACGAGGCGCACGGCCTGCCGGACGGCATCAACGCGGTCGTCAATCACTCGGTGAAGGTGCCGATCTACGGCCGCGCCGAGTCACTCAACCTCGCGACCGCCGCTGCCATCTGCTTGTACGCGTCGGCCCGGGAGCAACGTCGATGACGTTCGATCAGCCGGGGCGCTTCTGGCGAGGGAACCTGCACACGCATTCCAATCGCTCGGACGGGGCGTTGTCGCCTGCCGAGACCGCAGGTGTGTACCGCGAGGCGGGGTACGACTTCGTGGCGATCACCGACCACTTCCGGGCGGAGTACGGGTTCCCGATCACGGACACGCGGGAGCTGCGGTCGGACGGGTTCACCACGCTGATCGGCGCCGAGCTGCACGCACCGCGGACCGAGGTGGGCCACTCGTGGCACATCGTGGCGGTGGGTCTGCCGCTGGACTTCCGGGCGCCGGACGAGACGGAGACCGGGCGGGAGCTGGCCCGCCGGGCGCGTGCCGCCGGAGCGTTCGTCGGGATGGCCCATCCGGCGGCCTCGCTGTTGACGGCGATCGACGCCGAGAGCCTGGACGCGGCGCACTCGGTCGAGGTCTACAACGCGCTCGCCGACCGCGAGAACCGTGGCGACAGTTGGCATCTCACCGATGTCCTGCTGAACCGCGGTCACCGACTCACGACGTACGCCGCGGATGACGCGCACCTGCAACCCCAGGACCCGCCGCCGCGTCAGGCGTGGGTCCAGGTCCGCGCGGAATCACTCGAACCGAACGCCCTCCTCGCCGCGCTGAAAGCCGGCCACTTCTACTCCAGCACCGGCCCCGAGCTGTACGACGTACGCATCCAGGGCGACGCCATCGTGGTCCGCTGTTCACCCGCCACAAAGGTCCTCCTCAGCGGCGGCCACCCAGGCGCAGAGGTTGCCCAAGGCACCGAACTGACAGCCTGCTCGTTCCCCCTGACGATGTTCCGCGGCACCCACTGCCGGATCACCATCGAAGACGCCACCGGCGCCCGCGCCTGGACCAACCCCATCCACGTCCCCGCTGACCTCTGAGGCGGGGAGGATCCCCCGCCCGAACCGGGCACACGATCCTCCCCAGCCGCCTACTTCTTGACGCGGGTTTGGAGGCCGTCGAGGAGGGCGTCCAGGCCGAAGACGAAGCTCTCGGTGAGGTTCGAGTCCAGGTCGGTGACGGTCCGGCGGGTCACCGAGCGCTGCATCTCCGGATAGTCGGTCGCGACCGCCTGGGCCTGCTCCAAGAGGTCGTTCACCCAGCTCTCCTCGGAGCGGCCCGACTTCCGGACCATCTCCCGGGTCGCCACCTCGGCGCTCACCGTGCCGAGCACGTACGACATCACGCTGCCCACCGCCAGGTCGACCTCGTGGTCCGAGAATCCGGCGGCACCGAACAGCACCAGACCACGTTCGCCCAGGATCATCGCGTTCGGCCCGATGCTCGGTCGGGTGTACATCACCTCGGGCAGCCAGCGGTGCCGCAGGACGGCCGACCGCAGGCTGTGGCCGAAGAGCAGCGCGCCGCTCCGCCAGCCGGCGAGCTCGGGTTCCGGTACGTCGATCTCGCCCCAGACCTCGTCGATCAGGAGGTCGATCAGATCAACCTTGGTCGGCACGTGCCAGTACAGGCTGGTCGCCCCGGCGCCGAGTCTCGCCGCCAGCTTCCGCATGCTGAGGCCGGCCAGGCCCTCGGTGTCCAGGAGTTCCATCGCGGTCTGGACGATCTGATCTCGGGTGAGCGTCTCGCGAGCGGGCGACGCCTTGCGTTGCCGGGTCCAGATCGTGTCGTTCATGACTCCATCCTACAAAGTACTCGCACGGTGTTCGAGATAGTCGTACAGTGTGCGAGTGACTAGTACACCGTTCGAGTCTTCTGAGACTGCCGCCCCGGCCGGGCATCCCCGGCGGTGGTGGATCCTGTTGATCCTGTGCCTGAGCCTGATGGTCCTGGTCGTCGACAACACCGTCCTGAACCTGGCGATCCCGTCCCTGATGCGGGACCTGGACGCGACGCCCGCGGACATCCAGTGGGTGATCGACGCGTACATCCTGGCGTTCGCCGGGCTGCTGCTGACCGCGGGAAGCCTGTCCGACCGGTTCGGCCGGCGGAAGATGCTGCTGCTCGGGCTGGTGATCTTCGGCGCGGCGTCGCTGCTCGCGACCCTCGCCGAGAACCCATGGCAGCTGATCGCGTGCCGCGGCCTGATGGGGGTCGGCGGTTCGCTGCTGATGCCGAGCACGCTGTCGCTGCTGTTCACCGTGTTCCCGCCGGAGGAGCAGCGCAAGGCGATGGCCGGCTGGTCGATGGTCGCGATGGTCGGCGTGGTGGCCGGCCCGACGGTCGGTGGCGTGCTGCTGAACCACTTCTGGTGGGGCTCGATCTTCCTGCTGAACGTACCGATCGCGATCCTCGCGATCATCGGCACGCTGGCGCTGATCCCGGAGTCGAAGGGACCGGCGCGAAACATCGACCCGGCCGGTGCGGTGCTGACGATGGTCGGGATGGCGTCGGTCGTCTGGGCGATCGTGTCGATTCCGGCGGACGGCTGGGGTTCCGGCCGGGTGCTCGGTGGGCTGGCGGTCGGCGTCGTCGCGTTGACCGCGTTCGCGCTGTGGGAGAAGCGCAGCGCGCACCCGATGGTGCCGTTGGCGTTGTTCCGGGACCGGCGGTTCAGCGGGACGAGTTTCTCGATCGTGCTGCTGTCCTTCACCGCGGGCGGGTTGCTGCTGGCGTTGACGCAGTACCTGCAGTTCGTGCTCGGGTACTCGCCGCTGAAGGCCGGGCTGGCGTTGATCCCGTACGCGCTGTCCGCGGCGCTGTTCAACGGCCTCGGGGCGACGCTCGGGAAGAAGGTCGCGGACCGGACGCTGATCTCGATCGGTCTGCTGATCATCGCGGGCAGCTTCGCGATCCTGACCCAGGTGTCGGACTCCAGTGGGTACGGCCTGCTGATCATCGGCTTGCTGGTGATGGGGATCGGTGGCGGTCTGGCCGGTCCGGCGGCATACACGCTGCTGATGCAGGCCGTTCCCGCGGAGCACCGGGGTGTTGGTTCGGCGATGAACGACACCGTTCAGCAGACCGGGGCGGCGCTGTCGGTCGCCGTACTGGGCAGTGTGCTCGCGGCGGCGTACTCGTCGGCGTTGCCGGACTCGGTGCCGGAGGCGGCGCGGAAGTCGATCGCGGACACGCTCGCGCTCGGGCCGGACTTCCTGGGTGCGGCGAAGCACGCGTTCACGGACGCGATGTCGATCGCCATGACGGTCGGAGCGATCGGTGCGGTGGCCGGTGCGGTGGTCGCGGTGGCCGTGCTGCCGAAGGGCGAGAAGAAGGTGCAGGACGCCGTACCCGAAGCTGCGGCTGACACCGGCCGCTGACACCATGCGGGCATGATCGACGCCCAGCGGATCGTGAGTTCGGTGCTGGTCGCCGCGTTGGTGCTGCTCCCGGTCGCCCTGGTCACCTTCCTGGTCGGCCGGCGGGGGCCGAATCGGTTCGTACTGAAGTGGGCCCAGGCAGTCGGCGTCCTGTCGACTGCCTTGGCCACCGGGTACGTCGTCGCGTGGGCCGTCTGCCTGATCCTCGCGGACAGCGTCCCGGACGCGGCGCCGGGGATTCCTGGACCGGGCTCTTACGACTTCCCGGTCTTCCTGATGCCGGTCGGCGGCGTCGTCCTCGCGGTCGCGCTGGCGATGCTCGGCGGCATCCGCCGGACGCGGCGCAAGATGGGTTGATCGGGGGGGTTGTGGACAGCCGATTCACGCTCTTGGGGTTCGGGTTTCTAGACTGCAATCCGCAGAAGTTCCGAATCGAGAGCGAGCCATGTCCGGTCCCAACACTGATTACGACCCGGTCGAAGTGACGCCGCTGCATGCCGAAGAGGTGGAGCGGACTCGCGACGAGGCGCTGACAGCGTTTACCGAGGCGGCCGATCTGGCCGCCCTGCAGGAGGCGAAGTCCACCCATCTCGGGGACAAGTCGCCGATCGTGCTGGCCAACCGGGAGATCGGCGCGCTGCCGCCGCAGGCCCGTAAAGAGGCCGGGCAGCGGATCGGTGCCGCCCGGAAGGCGGTCAACGAGGGCTTCGCGGCCCGGCTCGCGGTGCTCGAGGCCGAGCACGAGGAGCAGATGCTCGCCACCGAGCGGGTTGACGTGACGCTGCCCTGGCACACGCCGCGGCTCGGCGCGCGGCATCCGCTGTCGCTGATCTCCGAGCAGGTCGCGGATGTCTTCACCGCGCTCGGCTGGGACGTCGCCGAGGGCCCGGAGATCGAGGCCGAGTGGCTGAACTTCGACGCCCTGAACTTCCAGCCCGACCACCCGGCGCGGCAGATGCAGGACACCTTCTTCGTCGAGCCGGCCGGCTCCGGCAAGGTGCTGCGCACCCACACGTCCCCGGTGCAGTCGCGGTCGATGCTGACCCGCAAGCCGCCGATCTACGTGATCTGCCCGGGCCGCGTGTTCCGCACCGACGAGCTGGACGCGACGCACACGCCGGTCTTCAACCAGGTCGAGGGCCTGGTGGTGGACGAGGGCATCACGCTCGCGCACCTGAAGGGCACCCTCGACCACTTCGTCGTGTCGATGTTCGGCGAGGGCCTCGAGGCCCGCCTGCGGCCGAACTTCTTCCCGTTCACCGAGCCGTCGGCCGAGGTGGACCTGAAGTGCTTCGTCTGCCGCGGCGCGTCCGTCGGCAACCCGGACCGCCCGTGCCGCACCTGTGGCAGCGAGGGCTGGATCGAGTGGGGCGGCTGCGGCGTGGTGAACCCGCGGGTCCTGCAGGCCAACGGCATCGACACCGAGCGGTACTCCGGATTCGCCTTCGGCATGGGCCTGGAGCGGACGCTGATGTTCCGCAACGGGGTCGAGGACATGCGGGACATGGTCGAGGGTGACGTGCGGTTCAGCCGCCAGTTCGGGATGGAGATCTGATGCGGGTCCCACTGTCATGGCTTCGTGAGTACGTCGAGCTCCCGGCCGACGTCACCGGCCGTCAGGTCGGGGAGCAGCTGATCCGGGCCGGCCTCGAGGTGGAGACCGTCGAGGAGTCCGAGCTGACCGGCCCGCTGGTGGTCGGCAAGGTGCTGACGTACGAGAACGAGCCGCAGAAGAACGGCAAGACGATCCGCTGGTGCTCGCTGGACATCGGCAAGGACGAGCCGCAGTGGGTGGTCTGCGGCGCGCACAACTTCGAGGTCGGCGACCTGGTGGTCGTCGTGCTGCCGGGCGCGGTGCTGCCCGGCGGGTTCGCGATCTCGGCGCGCAAGACCTACGGCCACGTCTCGAACGGGATGATCTGCTCGAGCGCGGAGCTCGGCCTGGGCGACGACGGGACGCACGGCATCGTCGTCCTGGAGCCGGGCGAGGCGGCGCCGGGCGCGGACGCGATCGAGTTGCTCGCGCTGAGCGACGACGTCCTGGACATCGCGGTCACGCCGGATCGTGGCTACTGCCTGTCGATCCGTGGCGTCGCGCGCGAGGCAGCGACGGCGTACGGCGTGCCGCTGAAGGACCCGGCGGATCTCGCGCTGACCGGCTCGGGCGCGGGCGGCTACCCGGTGCGGGTCGACGACGCCGCGGCGTGCAGCGTGTTCGTGACGCGGACCGTCACCGGGATCGACGCCACGGCGTTGTCGCCGCGGTGGATGCAGAAGCGGCTGCTCGCGGCCGGGATGCGGCCGATCTCGATCGGGGTCGACGTCACGAACTACGTGATGCTCGAGCTCGGTCAGCCGATCCACGGGTACGACAAGGGCCGGCTGTCCGGTGACATCGTCGTACGGCGGGCGACCGCCGGCGAGAAGCTGATGACGCTGGACGACCAGACCCGCGAACTGGACGCTGAGGACCTGCTGATCACGGACGACTCCGGTCCGATCGGTATCGCGGGCGTGATGGGTGGCGCATCGACCGAGATCTCCGACGCCACCACCGACGTGGTGATCGAGGCCGCGCACTTCGACCCGATCGTGATCGCGCGGGCGTCCCGCCGGCACAAGTTGTCGTCGGAGGCGTCGCGGCGGTTCGAGCGCGAGGTCGACCCGCTGCTGCCGCGGTACGCCGCGCAACGGGTCGCGGATCTGCTGGCGGAGTACGCCGGTGGCACTGTCCTTTCCGACGAGACCGTCGTCGACACCCATCCCGCACCGGCTCCGGTGACGCTTCGTGCCGACCACGCCGCGCGTGTCGCGGGTGCTCCGATCACGCTCGAGGAAACCGTTCGTGATCTGCAGGCGGTGGGCTGCACGGTCGAGGCTGCCGCGGCCGACGCGATCCCCGCTCCGTTGGCTGCTGGTGTGCACGCCTCCGCACTCGTCGAGGTGGGTGCCACCACTATCGGTTCCACCCAGGTCGTCGGCGACGATCTGCTGACGGTGACTCCGCCGTCGTGGCGGCCTGACCTTGGGGACCCCAACGACTTCGCTGAGGAAGTCATCCGGCTGTTCGGGTATGACAACGTGCCGTCGATCCTGCCGTCCGCGCCGGGCGGTCAGGGGCTGACGGTCTCGCAGCGCCGTCGTCGCCGGGTCGCGACCGCGCTGGTCGGCGCCGGCCTGACCGAGGTCGTGTCGTACCCGTTCACGGGCGAGGCCGACTTCGACGCGATGGGGCTCCCGGCCGACGACTCCCGCCGTACGACGGTGAAGCTCGTCAACCCGCTGTCCGACGAAGAGCCGTCGATGCAGACCACGCTGCTCGCGACCCTGCTCCGGACTGCCGAGCGCAACGTCGGCCGTGGCGCGAACGATCTCGCGCTCTTCCAGACCGGCCTGGTCTTCCTGCCGAAGGCGGAGACGAAGCCCGCGCCGCTCCCGTCGGTCGCGCACCGCCCGAGCGACGCCGAGATCCAGTCGCTGTACGACGCGCTCCCGGACCAGCCGTTGCACGTGGGCATCGTGCTGACCGGTGCGCTGACCCCGACCGGTTGGTGGGGCAAGGGCCGTCCGGCCGGCTGGGCGGACGCGGTGCAGATCGGTCGACTGGTCGCCTCCGCGGTCGGTGTTGAGCCGGACGTGAAGAACACCGAGCTCGCGCCGTGGCATCCGGGTCGCTGTGCCGAGTTCTCGGTCGACGGCAAGGTCGTCGGGCACGCGGGTGAGCTGCACCCGAAGGTCTGCCAGGCGTTCGGTCTGCCGGCCCGGTCCGGCGCGGTCGAGCTCGATCTCGATGCGCTGATCGCGGCGGGTCCGGAGTCGATCACGGCACACCCGTTCTCGTCGTACCCGGTGGCCAAGGAAGACGTGGCGCTGATCGTTGCCGACGAGGTGTCGGCGGCGGATGTGCAGGCCGCGCTGGCCGAAGGTGCGGGCGAGCTGCTGGAGTCGGTGCGGCTGTTCGACGTCTACACCGGCGAGCAGATCGGTGCCGGGAAGAAGTCGCTCGCGTTCGCGCTGCGGTTCCGGGCGCCGGACCGGACGCTGAAGGAGAACGAGGTCGCCGACGCGCGGCAGGCCGCGGTCCAGGTCACCGTCGATCGTTTCGGCGCCGTCCAGAGGGTCGGCTGACACCATGATGGGCAGTCACCCGCGGGTGGCGGTGGCGGCGCCGAATGCGGCTGCCGCCGACGCCGGTGTGCGGGTGGCTGCCGAAGGTGGGAACGCCGTCGACGCGGCGATCGCGGCGACGCTCGTCACGATGGTGAACGAGATCGGCGTGGTCTCGCCGGCCTCGGGCGGGTTCGTCACGCTGCAAGTCGCGGGCGGCGATGCGGTCACCATCGACGGCTGGGTGGAGATGCCCGGCCGCGGCCTCCCGCCGGACCGGTTCGGTCGCGGCGTCTGGGACATCACCACCGACTACGGCGGCGGTACGACGACCACCGTCGGCCACGGCTCGGTCGCCACGCCGGGCGGGATGAAGGCCCTCGATCTCGCGCACCAGCGGTCGGGGAAGGCCCCGTGGCGTGAGGTCGTCCAGCCCGCGATCGACGTGGCGCGCAACGGCTTCCCGCTCAGCCGGACGTCGGGCTACTACCTCGGTTACACCCACGAGATCATCTTCGGCTGGCACCAACCGAGCCACGGTGTCGTGCACGACGAGGACGGCCAGGTGCTCAAGGCCGGCAGCACGATCGTGATCCCGGAGCTCGCCGAGGCCCTCGAACTGATCGCCCGCGACGGCGCCGAGACCATGTACACCGGTGAGCTCGCGCAGCTCCTCATCCACGACATGGCCGCGAACGACGGCATCCTCACCGCCGAGGACCTCGCGGCGTACGAAGCCGTCGTACGCCCGGCCTTGGTGGTGCGGCAGAACGGGTGGCAGCTCGCGACCAACCCGCCGCCCGCGGTCGGCGGCGTCGCCACCGCCGCGATGCTCGCGCTGCTGGACGGCGTACCGGCCGATGGCGGCTGGAGCGGGCCCGAGCTCGAGCGACTCGTCGAGGTCGAGTACGCCGTGCTCGGTCAACGGCTCGCCGAGCTCGACGAGGAGGACCGGCGGACCCTGGCGGCTCAGAAGGTGCTCGACCTGGCCGCGGCCGGGGATCTGCGGGCGCTGACCTCACCGAGTACGGCGACGGTGAGTGTGGTCGACGACGACGGTGACGCCTGCGCGATCACCGTCTCGTCCGGTTACGGCTCCGGCGTCCTGACCCCGGGCACCGGCATCTGGCTGAACAACGCCCTCGGTGAGCAGGAGCTCCTGCACGGCGGCCCGCACAGCCTCGCGCCCGGCACTCGTCTCACCTCGAACATGGCTCCGAGCGTCGCCCGCCGGGACAGCGACGGCGCCGTACTCGCGATCAGCTCGCCCGGGTCGGACCGGATTCCCACCGCGCTCGCGCAGGTCTACGCGCTGTACACGCACGGTGGCCTGTCGCTGCGGGAAGCCGTCGAGCACCCGCGGCTGCACGTCCGGGTTCGCGAGGACGTGGTCGTCGACTACGAGGACGACCTGCCGGTATCGGGCTCGACCGCGCTGCCGACCCGCCCGATGCCCCCGCACTCGATGTACTTCGGCGGCGTCGCGGCCGCCTTCTGGGAGCCTGTCGACGGCCTGCTCGCCGTCGGCGACCCGCGCCGGACCGGCGCGGTCGCGATCTCGCCCTAGTAGGGTCAGCCTCGATACTTCAGGATCCGGAAAGGCAGCCGATGCGGGACACGCACCCCGAGCTCTCCGTCGTCGTACCGATGTACGACGAGGAGGAGGTGCTGCCGATCTTCTTCGACCGCATGCATCCGCTGCTCGACGGCCTGGGGATCACCTACGAGCTGCTGGTCGTCGACGACGGCAGCCGCGATCGCACCGCGGCACTGCTCCTCGACGCCGCCAAGGACTGGCCGCAGCTCCGGGTCGTCCGCCTGCTCCGCAACAGCGGTCACCAAGCCGCCCAGTCCGCCGGTTTCCGCCGCGCTCGCGGCCGGTACGTCGTCACGATCGACGCCGACCTGCAGGATCCGCCGGAGGTCATCGCCGAGTTCCTCCAGACCGTCCGCGAGCAGGACGTCGACGTCGTGTACGGCGTCCGCTCGGACCGCTCGAGTGATTCGTGGGCGAAGCGCACCACGGCCCGGCTGTACTACCGGTTGATGAGCCGGCTGGTCGGCAAGGACATCCCGTTCGACGCCGCGGACTTCCGCCTCGTCACGCGCCGCGTGGTCGACGCGGTGAACGCCTTGCCCGACGACGGCCGCGTCTTCCGCCTGGTGATCCCGTGGCTGGGGTTCCCGAGCACCGAGGTGCGGTACGTCCGGGCGGAGCGGGCCGCCGGATCGACGAAGTACAGCGTGTCGAAGATGGTGCGGCTGGCGTTCGACAGTGTGACCGCGTTCTCGGCGGCGCCGCTGCGGTTGGCGACCTGGCTTGGGCTGCTCGGTGGCGCGATGTCCGGGCTGTTCGTTGTCGGCGCGCTGGTGATCAAGCTGACCGGCCGGAGCATCCCCGGCTGGACGTCGACCGTTCTCGCGGTCAGTGTGATCGGCGCGATCCAGTTGCTCTGCCTCGGTCTGCTCGGTGAGTACGTCGCCCGCTTGTTCCAGTCGAGTCAGCGCCGGCCGCAGTTCCTGGTCGGGTACGACAGTCTCGTGGATCACGGACATCCGGAGCCGCTGCACGAGCGGGCCGCAGGGGATCCTGCATCCTCTGAGAGATGAGGAGGAACGCCCCGTGGCTGCTGCCGATCCTGGTGGCGGCCGGTGGGTTCGCATCGCTCGGCGACGTCGGGTTCGGCCCCGTCGTCAAGTACGCCGTGTACTTCGCGGCAGCGATCGCTCTTCCCGGCACGCTGCTGCTCCGGGCCGCGTGGCGCAGTACCGGTAACTGGGCCGAGGATCTCGGGCTCGGGGCGGTCGTCGGCGCGACCTGGCAGCTGATCGGCTGGGCGATCTTCACCGCGCTCGGGTGGCAACGCTGGCTGATCGTCTGGCCGGCGCTGATCCTGATCGGGTTCGCGGTCGCCGGCCGGAAGTACTTCCGGATCGCCGAGCCCCGGCCGCTGCCGTTCGCGTGGACGCTCGGGTTGGCGGTGTCGGCGGCCGTGATGGTCGGCGCGACCACGTTCGGCGTGATGGCGTACCACCCGATGCCGCCGAACGGCGAGGCGTACTACCCCGACCTGCTGTACCACCTGTCGATGGTGAACGAGCTGACCCGCTCGATGTCGCCGGACATCCCGCAGGTGGTGGGGGAGCGGCTCGAGTATCACTGGTTCGCCAACGCCGACATGGCATCGACGGTGGACGTCACCCGGCTGACCCCGATGGTCGTGCTGTTCCGGCTGTGGGTGCTGCCCTGGCTGGTCGTCACGCTGCTCGTCTGCGCGACCCTCGCCCGAACGGTGAGCCGCACGTGGTGGACCGGCGTACTCGCGGCTCTCGCGCTGGCCGCGCCGCAGCTGTTCCTGCTGGTCGACACGAGTGTGAATCTCGCGCCGCCGGTCAGTCTGCTGAGCCCGTCGCAGACCTTCGGGATGGTCGCGGCGGTCGCCGTCTCGGTGTTCCTGATCGAGTTGCTGTTCAAGGACGGCCCTCGGTCCCTGTGGCTGCTCACCGTTCCGGTCGCGATCGTGGGCGGCGGCTCGAAGCCGACCGTGTTGCCGTTGCTGGTCGCCGCGGTCGGTCTCGCGGCGGTCTACCTGCTCGTCACCACCCGGCGCTTGCCATGGAAATTGATCGGTACGACGGCGGTGCTGGTGATCGTCGGCGCGATCACGTTCCTGACCGTTGCGGGCAGCACCAACGGGTCACGCCTGCAGTTCCTCGCCGTCCTGAAGTCGCTGCCCGTCTACAGCGCGGCGACCGGCGATCGAACGCCGCCGGGTGATGGTGGGCTGATCCTCCCGGCACTCGCGCACGGCGAGGTCATCGGCACACTCAGCCTGTTGCTCGGACTGCTGCTGACCATCCAGGCGATGTCCTGGGCAGGATTCGGCGTGATCGGACACAAGGACCCCGTGGCCTGGTTTCTGCTCGGCGCGATGATCGCGGGCTGGGCCGGGTACCTGCTGATCGACCATCCGTCGGTGAGCGAGTCGTACTTCGCCTACACCGCGGCCCCGTTCAGCCTGGCCGGCGCCGGCTGGTTCGCAGCGTCCAGCGCCCGCGCGTCCGGCCGTCCGATCCCGATCGCGATCGCCGCCTTCGTGCTGTCGATCGGGTACGCCGGTCTGCTCGTCTGGGCCCGTGGCGTCCCGGCCGCGTCGACCGGTCGCCAACTGTGGTTGAGCACCCGGATGCTTCTGGTCGTCCTCGGGATCACGCTGTTCCTGCTGCTCGTATGGCGACTCACGTTGCGGCAGGCGGGTGGCGGCATGTTCGTCGTACTCGTGCTGCTGTCGACCGCGCCGATCAGTTCGTTCCTGCAGGGTGCGCTGCATGGTGACACCGAGAAGGCGCCGACGTACCGGGCGGCGCGTTGGTGGGTGTACCCGGACGAGGCAGAGGCAGCGTTGTGGCTCGGGCAGAACTCCAAGCCGACCGATGTGGTCGCGACGAACACGTGGTGCCGCCCGGCCGGTCCGCCGAAACCCGGCTGCGACGCCCGCGGGTACCTCGTCAGCGGGATCGCCGGCCGCCGCGCGCTGATCGAGGGCTGGGCGTACACGAACCAGGCGATGGCCGCGCAAGGCAACGGCGGCCGCCGCTACACCGAGCAGCCGTCACCGTGGCCGGACCGCGTCGCGCTGACCGAGCAGGCCCTCACCGCCCCGAGTCCCGACGTACTGCATCGACTGCGCACCGAGTACGGCGTCCGCTGGCTGTACGCCGACACGCGCAACGGTCCCGTTTCCGCGGAGCTCGATCGGCTCGCCGACCGCCGACACAGTATCGGCCGGGTCCGGATCTACGACCTCGGAGAGTGATTCTCCCGTAACATCGAGTCGGCGTAGTCCGTTACGTCTACGCAGGCCCGCCCGCCACGCGGCCGATGCAATGCACGTGACTGAGTACAGAAATGTGCGCAGTGATTGCTCGGGAGGGCTGGGAGACATGCGGGCAACCCGACCGGGGCTGGCGATTCTTGTGGCGCTCGGCCTGATGGGCGCCGTCCCGGCGCATGCCTATCAGGTGCCGACGGCACCGTTCAGCGACTCGGCGACCACGGTGATGCCGGGCTCGGGGCTGCGGCAGACGATCACGGTGACCGGGAAGACCGAGCTCGGCGACCCGACGACCGCCGGCTTCCGCGGGCTCGGCCCGACGACCTATCAACCGGCGATCGCGAAGAGCACCCCGGTCCAGGACGTGGTGGTGAGCACCGGCGACTGCGCGTCCTCCGGCGGCTGCGGTGACCGCGGCACGGTGACGATCGCGTTCTCCCAACCGGTCCGCAACCCGGTGCTGCACCTCGGTGGCATTGGTGGCTCGGTCACCCGGACCGTCAGCGGCCGCACGACCGCGCAGTCCGAGCTGCACTCGATCCTCACGCTGACCACGCCCGGCCTGAGCCTCACGAAGCTTGGCCAGGGCAACAACCTCGCGGTCACCAGCGACACGGTCACCGCGGCCAATCACGACGCCGGTCCGAACTGCGTGAACATGAAGTCGCCGTCCGGGCTCGACACCACGGCGACCGCCGCCTGTGGATCGGTCCGGGTGAACGGCGTCGTCACCGAGGTCACGTTCGACGTCGCGGCTCAGTTCACCAAACACCCGAAACTCCCAGCGCTGAACAACGGCTCGTCCGGCGACGCGTTTTCGATCGTCGCGACCGCTCCCGAGGATTTCGGTGACGCGCCGGCGTCGTACGGCGCGGCGTGGTCGGCGGTGAGCGACGTACAGCTCGGTGAGGACGTCACCGAGGACAACGCCGCGGTCGCGAACGGCACCGCGGGGCCGGTGACGCCGGATCAAGGCGACGACGGTGTGGTGTTCAAGCCGGTGCGCACGAACCAGACGACGTACACGGCCGACCTGCAGCTCGCCGGTACGTCGAAGGCGGGACGAGCGTGCGCGTGGATCGACTTCAACGTCAACGGCACCTTCGAGCCGGGCGAGCGAGCCTGCGCACCGTTCGCCGCGAAGCAGACCACGGTCACGCTGCGCTGGGCGGAGCTCGCGCCCAAGGCCGGAGCGTCGTACGCGCGGGTGCGAGTGGGCTACACCGAGGCGCAGGTGGAGAAACCGACCGGTGCCGCGGATGCGGGCGAGGTCGAGGACTACTCGTTCGCGATCACGCCGCCGCCTCCGCCGGTGCTGACCGACGACACCGCGACAGCTGGATTCGACACCGCTCTCGTCGTCCCGGTGCTCGCCAACGACAAGCCGGGCGATCCCGGTACGCCGCTCACGCCCGCGACCCTGTGCCTCGTCGCCGATGGCGACTGCGTCGAGATGGTGAACGTCGTCGGCCAGGCGAAGTATGTCGCCAGATCCGACGGCACGATCCGCGTCGAGCCGATCCCCGGCTTCGTCGGCCCGGCGAAGCCGGTCACGTACCGGGTCGCCGACAGCAACGGCGTCACCGCCACCGCGAAGCTGACCGTCACGGTCTCGCTGCCCGACCACCCGGTCGCCGGCGCCGACACCGCGACGACCCCGCAGAACGTGAGCGTGGCCGTCACGCCGCTGGCCAACGACCGCGCGGCCCCGGGCGTGCGGTTCGTGCCCGGATCCGTCGTACTCCGCGATCCCGCCGACGCGACGTTCAAGAAGACGGTGACGATCCCCGGCGAGGGCCAGTACGTCGTGAAGCCGAACGGCAACGTCGACTTCGTCCCGAAGCCGCAGTTCACCGGCGTCGGTACCTCGATCGGCTACCGCGTCACCGACACCACCCGCCAGACCGCCGAGTCGACGCTGACCGTTACGGTCACGCCGGTGACGCCGACCGCGAACGGTGACTCGGTCTCGACCGCGTTCGACACCGATGCCGTCGTACCCGTGCTCGACAACGACCTGCCGGGATCGCCGGACGCACCGCTCGTCCCGGGCACGTTGCGGCTCGTCGACCCGGTCAGCAAGGAACTCGTCGACAAGGTGACCGTCGCCCAGCAGGGCACGTACGTGGTGTCCGAGGGCAAGGTGACGTTCCAGCCGCTGCACGGCTTCACCGGTGTCGGTACGCCGGTGACCTACCAGGTGCTCGACAAGAACGGTACGGCGGCGCGCGCCGAGCTCACCGTCTCGGTCGACGCCCCCGGCCCGCCGGTCGCGAACCCGGACACGGTCGCGACCCTGCAAGGTCGGTCGGTGGTCGTCGCGGTCCTGGACAACGACAAGCCGGGACCGACCGGCGCCGCGTTGACGCCAGGGAGCGTGCGGCTGATCTCCGACGCGGATCCGGTCACCACTCTGGCCGTGCCCGGGCAGGGCAAGTACTCGGTGAAGCCGGACGGCCGAGTGCTGTTCGAGCCGCTGCCGGCGTTCAGCGGTGCCGCGACCGCGGTCGGCTATCAGGTTGCCGACAGCAACGGCGCGATGGGGAAGTCGACGCTGACCGCGCGCGTGACGAAGGTCCAGCCGGATGCGTCCGACGACACCGCGGGTACGGCGTACGACACCGGCGTGACCGTGGCGGTGCTGGCGAACGACGACCCGGGTGATCCGTCGGTGCCGCTGGTGCCGAGCAGCGTGCGGCTGATCGACCCGGTCACGAAGCTCCCGACGACCACGCTCGTGGTGGCCGGCCAGGCGACGTACACCGGGACGGCCGAGGGGACGATCGCCGTCGATCCGCTGCCCAAGTTCACCGGCCCGGCGACGCCCGTCGGCTACCGCGTCGCGGACGTGAACGGTACGACGACCACGGCGACCTTGACCGTCTCGGTCGCCAAGCCGCCCGCGCCGAGCGCGACCCCGGACACCGCCACTGGCAAACAGAACCTCCTGCTGCGCGTGAATCCGCTGGCCAACGACACCGCGGGCCGCGGGACCGGTCTCGATCCGCACAGCCTCAGCCTGGTGGACCCGGCCGACGGGTCGCTGAAGAAGCTGGTGAGGATCCCGGGGCAGGCCGACTACCAGGTCAACGCGGACGGTTCGGTCAGCGTCGACCCGGTGCCCGGCTTCACGGGTACGGCGACCAAGGTGACGTATCAGGTCGCCGACCTGTTCGGTCAAACCGCGCGGTCGACGATCACGGTCACGATCACGCCGATCACCCCGAGCGCGGCCGACGACACCGCGCGGACGCCGTACGCGAAACCGGTCGTGGTGAAGGTGCTGGCGAACGACAAGCCGGGCGACGCGTCGGCGCCGCTGGTGCCGAGCAGCTTGCGGATCGTGGATCCGGCGGACGGGTTGCCGAAGGCGAGCGTGACGATCCCGAACGAGGGCGTGTACGCCGCATCCGGGGGAGCGGTCCGCTTCGCTCCGGGCGCGACGTTCCGCGGTCCCGGTACGCCGCTGACGTACCGGGTGGCCGACAGCAACGGGACTGCGACGACCGCTCGCCTGACAGTCACGGTCGGGCAGCCGCCGGTCGCGGTCGCGGATAGTGCCTCGACCCTGCAGAACGTGACCGTCACGGTGAACGTGCTGTCCAACGACCGGCCGGGGACGGACGCGAAGCTCGATCGTGGATCGGTCGAGTTGCTGATCCCCTCCGGGTTCGCCAAGAAGGTGACCGTGCCCAGACAGGGCACCTACAGCGTGCTGCCGAGCGGTTCGATCGCGTTCGATCCGCTGCCCGCGTTCCGTGGGAAGGCGCTTCCGGTCGGCTATCGGGTCGCCGACTCGGACGGCAACCACGCTGCCTCAGTGCTGACGATGACCGTGACTCCGGTCAGTCCCGTCGCGGTCGACGACTCGGCGATCACGTCGTACGGCCATGCGGTCTCGGTGAATGTACTGGCGAACGACAAGCCGGGCGATGCGTCGGCGCCGCTGGTGCCGGCGAGCCTCGTGCTGAAGGACGCGAGCGGTGACTACGGCAAGACGATGACGCAGGCGGGCGAGGGGACGTACCGGGTTGGCGACGGCACGGTCAGCTTCACGCCGGCGAAGGGGTTCCAGGGCGTGACGACGCCGGCGACGTACCGGATCGGGGACCGCAACGGGACCACCGCCGAAGGCAAGTTGTTGTTGACGGTCGGCAAGGGGCCGTCGGCGGTAGCGGATCCGGTGACCACGAAGCAGAACGTGACGGTCATGGTCGATCCGCTCGCCAACGACGAACCGGGGACCGGCGCGCAGCTCGACCGGACCTCGGTGCGGATCTACGGCGCGACCTGGGGCGAGAAAGTCGTGGTTCCCGGGCGGGGCGTGTTCTCGGTGAAGGCCGGCAAGATCACGTTCGATCCCGAGCCGGCGTACCGCGGTGTGGTCTCGGTCGCCTATCAGGTCACCGACACGACCGGGAACACGGCGGGCGCTTCGGTGACGGTCACCGTCGCAGCGATCACGCCTGTCATCGCGGACGACACCGCGACGACGCCGTACGAGACCGCGGTGACGGTCGACGTACTGGCGAACGACAAGGCCGGTGACGCGACGGCGCCGCTGGTCGTGGGCGGTGTCCGGCTGACCGACCCGCTGACCGGGGATCCGTCGGCGTCGCTCGTCGTGCCGGGGGAGGGGACGTTCACGGTGCAGCCGACCGGTGCGATCCGCTTCGCGCCGGTGGACGGGTTCGTGGGCGCAGCGGTCCCGGTCGGCTATCAGGTTGCCGACCGCAACGGCACGGTCGGCACGGGCACGTTGGTGATCACGGCGCAGGCCCGTCCGGTCGCGCTGCCCGACGAGGCCCGGACCAAGCAGCACGTCGCGGTCACGATCGACCCACTCGCGAACGACAAGCCGGGCCCGAGCGCCACACTCGACCCGGCGTCGCTGCTGCTGGTCGATCCGGACGGCGCGCTCGTCGACCAGGTGACGGTCGCCGGTCAGGGCACGTACGGCGTCGCCGCGGGCAAGGTCACGTTCAGCCCGGTCGCGACCTTCACAGGAACCACGCGACCGGCGGCGTACCAGGTCAAGGACAGCCATCGGAACGCAGCGCGCGCGACCATCACCGTCACGGTCGTGCCGGTCCGTCCGGTCGTCGTCGACGACAGCGCCGACACGGCCTTCGGTACGGCGGTTGTCGTGACCGTGCTCGGCAACGACAAACCCGGTGACCCGTCCGCACCGCTGCGCCCGAATTCCGTCGTACTGCGGGATCCGGTCGACGGCAAGGAGAAGCGTTCCGTGACCGTGCCGAAGGAAGGCACGGTCGCGGCCGGCGCCGACGGCGCGATCACGTACACCCCGGCGAAGGACTTCATCGGTACGACGCGTGCGGTGTCCTATCGGGTCACCGACGCGAACGGTACGTCGGACACCGCGCTGCTCGACGTGACGGTCGCCGGACCGCTGCTCGCCAGGGCGGCACCGGACGCGGCGACCGGGACGCCGGGCAACCCGGTCGCGGTCAATCCCCTGCTCAACGACAGCGGTGCGATCCGGCCCAGCTCGGTCTGCCTCCGAACCGCGACCGGGAACTGCGCGAAGAACGTCACCGACGGATCGGGTACCTGGTCGGTCGGCACCGACGGCACGGTCACGCTCAAGCCGGCGGCCGCCTTCACCGGCACCGCGAAGGTCACCTACGAGCGGACCGACGAGACAGGCGAGACGGTCACCGCGCCGGTGAAGTTCACCGTCGGCGCGGCACCGGCCGAGAACCTCCGCACGGTCAACCGCGCCGAACTCCCACCGACCGGCGGCCCGCCCGCCGTCCTGCTGACCGTCGGCATCCTTCTGGCCGCCCTCGGCGCGACGCTGGTCGCCCTGGCCCGGCGCCGACGGTGATCCGCCAGGCCATCACAATCGCGCTCGGGCCGGCGCACCCCGCCTGCGCCGAGCCGAGCGCGAGGATTGTGATGGCCTACAGGTCCATCACCAGCATGAGTTCGTCGCGGTAGTCGTCGGGAGCGACGCGGACCGAGCGCGGATGGGTGCCGACGATGCGGTAGCCGAGCGGGCCGTAGAAGTTCTCCAGGCCGAGCCCGCCACGGATCGTGAGTTGCAGTTGCTCGAGACCGAGGTCGACGGCCGAACCACGCAGCCCCTCCATCAACATCCGCCCGGCGCCGCGGCCCTGGAGCTCGGGGTGGACCATCACCCGCAGCACCGTGCGCCAGTGCTCCTGCAGACCGCTGCCGCGACTCACCAGCATGCCCATCCCGACGTACTGCTCACCGGTGTGCAGGACACCGAGCACGTCGAGGCCGGCGCCGACCCGGCCGAGCGCGCCGTCCAGGTTCTCGGCGATCTTCCCGACCGGCGCCGGCGCGGTGTACCCGACCGCTCCGCCGGCGTTCGTGGCCGCGACCCAGGTGTCGAGCAGGTCCGCCCGCAGGCCTGGGTCGAGTGCCTCGTCCGGTTCCATCTCCAGGTACTTCACCGCACCTCCATCTGCGACTGAGTTGCAGATAGTCTACGGCTCCAGGGCATGCAGCGGGGGTACGGTTCCGAGCTTTTCCGGGTTCCGGATCAGGTACATGTCGGTGATCAGGCCGTCGGTGCTGTGCAGGAACGCCACGGTGTCCGGCTGGTCGTCGAAGTACGCGACGTAGGCCAGTTCGTCGTTCAGCGTCGCCATCCGGATCTCGAACCCCGGGTTGTCTGCGAGCACCGCGAACAGCCAGCGGGCGATCTTCTCGGCGCCGTGGATCGGCCGCAGCGCCGCCTTCTTCTTGCCGCCGCCGTCACTGATCAGTACGGCGTCCGGCGCGAGCAGCGCGACCACCTGGTCGAAGTCGCCCGATCCCGCCGCGCGCATGAACTGCATCGTCAGCTCGTCGTGCCGGGCCTTGTCGACGCGGTGCCGTGGCTGCCGGGCGTGCACGTGTTCGCGGGCCCGGTGCGCGAGCTGCCGGACCGCGGACTCCGAGCGGCCGAGCGTGTCCGCGATCTCGCCGTACGGGAGATCGAAGACCTCGCGGAGGACGAAGGTCGCGCGCTCGAGTGGGGAGAGGGTCTCGAGGACGACGAGCATCGCCATACTCACCGAGTCGGCCATCTCGACCGCGGCGGCCGGGTCGTCGTCCGACGCGAGCATCGGTTCCGGCAGCCACGGGCCGACGTACTGCTCCCGCCGGGCCTTCTGTTCGCGGAGCCGGTTGAGCGCCAGCCGGGTGGTGATCCGGATCAGGTACGCGCGCGGGTCGCGGATGTCCTCGTGATCGATCGCGGCCCAGCGCAGCCACGCCTCCTGGACCACGTCCTCCGCGTCGCTCACACTCCCGACCACCCGGTACGCCGCTCCGACGAGGACGGACCGGTGCTCGGCGAACTCCCGAGCCAGCTGGTCCTCGCTCACTGCACCGGCCTGAGTTCGCAGTACTCCTTGTACCCCTGGCTGGTGAGTCCGACGGCGGCGTTCATCCGGGAGCGGAAGTTCTCCAGCGCGGCGACTGCGGTCAGCTCGACGAGCTGCTCGTCGGTGAGGTCCCGGCGCAGGCGCTCGACCTGTTCGTCGGTCACGGTCGGCGGTGTCGCCGTCATCGCCTCGGTGTACTCCATCACGGCGCGCTCCAGATCTGTGTAGGCGTCGCTGTCCCGCCACCTTGGCACATCGTGCAGTTTCGCCGGGTCGATGCCTTGGTGGTGGAACTCCCAGTATCCGAAGTCCATGCACCAGCTGCACCCGATCTCGGCCGACGCCACCATCACGCTGAGCGCCTTCAGTTCCGGGTAGAGCGCCTTCCAGCGGCCCGCCGTACCTTCCAGCAGGCCCACCGACAGCAGCACCTGCCGGTTGTGCAGCCCGACCTTCACCGGGTCCGGCACCTTCCGGAACTTCCGCCGGCTGATCCACTCCACGATCCGCACCGTCCAGGTCCGGCGGTGCTCGAGCCCGATCCGCGTCATCTCGTCCTCCAGAGTTCGTCGTCGTACCCCTGGACACGCGTCGCCGACCACCATGTGACATGACCCGCGTCACACGCGGTTCTGGTGTGAATGAATGGGTATGGAGGGGGCGGGACACCCGGCTGGTTGGATATTCATTCGGTTAGTGGCATACTCATTCACATGAGCGTGAAGGTGGCGGTGGCCGGAGCCAGTGGGTACGCGGGAGGCGAGCTGCTCCGGTTGCTGAGCAGCCACCCCGAGGTGGAGATCGGCGCCCTCACCGCCGGCGGGAACGCCGGGACGGCGCTCGGCGCGCATCACCCGCACCTCGTGCCGCTGGCCGGGCGCATCCTGGTCGAGACCACGGCGGAGACGCTGGCCGGTCACGACGTGGTGTTCCTGGCGCTGCCGCACGGACAGTCCGCCGGAATCGCCGAGCAGCTCGGCGAGGACGTCACCGTGATCGACTGCGGCGCGGACTTCCGGCTGACCGAGGCCGAGGCGTGGGTCGAGTTCTACGGTGGTGAGTACGCCGGCTCGTGGCCGTACGGGCTCCCGGAGCTCCCCGGTCAGCGGGAGAAGCTCCGCGGGTCGAACCGAGTCGCCGTGCCGGGTTGTTACCCCACCGTCTCCACGCTCGCGCTGCTCCCCGCCGTACAGCAGGGGCTCGTCGATCCCACGCAGCTCGTGGTGGTCGCCGTCAGCGGTACGTCGGGCGCGGGCAAGGCACCGAAGGCTCACCTGCTCGGCGCCGAGGTCATGGGGTCCGCGTCGGCGTACGGCGTCGGTGGAGTGCACCGTCATACGCCGGAGATCGAGCAGAACCTCACGCCGTACGCCGACCAGCCGGTGAGCGTCTCGTTCACGCCGGTGCTCGCGCCGATGGCTCGCGGGATCCTCGCCACCTGCAGCTCACCGGTTGCCGAGGGCACCGACTACGCCGCGCTCCGGAAGGCGTACGAGGACGCGTACGCGAGCGAGCCGTTCATCCACCTACTGCCCGAGGGACAGTGGCCGCAGACGCAGGCCACCCTCGGCGCGAACACCGTTCAGCTCCAGGTCGCCCTGGACCAGCGCACCGGCCGCGCCGTCATCGTGGCCGCGATGGACAACCTCACCAAGGGCACCGCCGGCGCCGCCGTGCAGTGCATGAACCTGGCCACCGGTCTCGACGAGACCCTGGCCCTGCCCCTCGTAGGAGTAGCCCCGTGACCGTCGCCGTCACACCGGACACTCAAGTCGATCGGAGCGCCGGGGTCACCGCGCCGGCGGGTTTCCGCGCGGCCGGAGTGATCGCCGGAATCAAACCAGCCGGTACGCCGGACCTCACCGTCGTGGTCAACGACGGACCGCACGACGTCGCCGCCGGCGTCTTCACCACCAACAAGGTGAAGGCCGCGCCGGTGCTCTGGTCGCAGCAGGTCCTGACCGCCGGAAAACTCAAGGCCGTCGTCCTGAACTCCGGCGGTGCGAACGCCTGCACCGGACCGGAGGGTTTCCAGGACACCCACAAGACCGCGGAGAAGCTCGCCGAGGTGCTCGGTGTCGGCGCCGCGGAGATCGGCGTCTGCTCCACCGGCCTGATCGGTGAACGGCTTCCCATGGAAAAGCTGATTGCGGGGATCGACAAGGCGGTCGCCGCTCTGTCTGGTGGCCCGGAGGCGGGGTTGGCCGCGGCGACCGCGGTGATGACGACCGACAACGTGCCGAAGCAGTCCGCGCTCAAGCACGCCGACGGCTGGAGCATCGGCGGCTTCGCGAAGGGCGCCGGCATGTGCGCGCCGAACATGGCGACGATGCTGAGCGTCCTCACCACCGACGCCGTCCTCGACCAGCCGCACCTCGACCACGCGCTGCGGAACGCGGTCGCCAAGACCTTCAACCGCCTGGACGTCGACGGCGGTACGTCGACCAACGACACGGTGCTGCTGCTCAGTTCGGGCGCATCGGGCGTGACCGTGACTCCGGAGGCCTTCGAGGCCGCGCTGACCGCTCTGGCTGCTGACCTGGTGAAGCAGTTGCAGGCGGACGCCGAGGGTGTCACCAAGCACGTGAGCATCACGGTGCAGGGCGCCGCGACCGAGGCCGAGGCGCTGGCCGCCGCGAAGATCGTTGCCGAGGACAATCTCTGCAAGACCGCGTTCTTCGCCTCCGACCCGAACTGGGGCCGGATCGCGATGGCCGTCGGCAACGCCCCGACCGCGTTCGACCCGGCGCTGCTCGACATCACGCTGAACGGCGCGCAGATCTGCAAGGCCGGCGGCAAGGGCGTCGACCGCTCCGAAGCGGACATCAGCGGTCTGGAAATCGACGTACTCATCGACCTGCACGCCGGCCCGGCGTCGGCGACCGTCCTCACCACGGACCTGTCGCACGCGTACGTCGAAGAGAACTCGGCGTACTCCTCATGACGTACGGCGAAGCGGTCGAGAAGGCCGCCGTACTGACCGAAGCGCTGCCGTGGCTGAAGCAGTTCCACGGCAAGACCGTCGTGGTGAAGTACGGCGGCAACGCGATGGTCGACGAGAAGCTCAAGCAGGCGTTCGCCGAGGACATCGTCTTCCTCCGGTACGCCGGGGTTCGGGTCGTTGTCGTGCACGGGGGCGGACCGCAGATCAGCGAGATGCTCGGCCGGCTCGGCATCGACAGCGAGTTCCGCGGCGGGCTGCGGGTCACCACGCCCGAGGCGATGGACGTCGTCGGCATGGTGCTGGTCGGCAAGGTCGGTCGCGAGCTGGTCGGTCTGCTGAACGCGCACGGCCCGTTCGCGGTCGGCATGTCCGGCGAGGACGCGGGGCTGTTCACCGCAGAGCGGCGTACCGCTCTCGTCGATGGTGAGCACGTCGACATCGGGCTGGTCGGCGACGTGGTCGAGGTCCGGCCGGAGGCGGTGGTCGACCTGATCGACGCGGGCCGGATCCCGGTGGTGTCGACGATCGCGCCGGACGAGGACGGCCAGGCGCACAACGTGAACGCGGACACCGCGGCCGCCGCGCTGGCGTCGGCGCTCGGTGCGGAGAAGCTCGTCGTACTGACCGATGTCGCCGGGCTCTACCGGAACTGGCCGGACAGCGACGACATCATCACCCAGATCGACACCACCGAACTGGCCGAACTGCTGCCGTCGCTCGCGTCCGGCATGGTCCCCAAGATGGAGGCCTGCCTGCGCGCCGTCGAGTCCGGCGTCTCCCGAGCGACCGTCATCGACGGCCGCGTCCCCCATTCCTTGCTGCTCGAGATCTTCACCGATGCCGGAAGCGGAACCCAGGTGATCCCGTCATGACCGAACTAGTCACCGTCGACGGCTCCCAGGCCGCGCTCACCGAGCGGTACTCCGGTGCGCTGATGAACACCTTCGGCGCGCCGAAGCGGGTGCTGGTCCGCGGCGAGGGTGCGTACCTGTGGGACGCCGACGGCAACAAGTACCTCGACCTGCTCGGCGGCCTCGCGGTGAACTGCCTCGGCCACGCGCACCCGTTCGTGGTGTCCGCCGTGACCTCGCAGCTCGCCACCCTCGGCCACGTCTCGAACTTCTTCGCCTCCGCGCCGCAGATCGCGCTGGCCGAGAAACTCCTCAGTCTCTTCGAGGCGCCGGGCAAGGTGTTCTTCACCAACTCCGGCACCGAGGCGAACGAGGCCGCCTTCAAGATCACCCGGCGCACCGGCCGGACCAAGATCGTGTCGACCGTCGGCGCCTTCCACGGACGGTCGATGGGCGCGCTCGCGGTGACCTGGAAACCGGCGTACCGCGAGGCCTTCGCGCCGCTGCCGGGCGACGTCGAGTTCGTCCCGTACGGCGACGTCGCCGCGCTGGCTGCCGCGGTCGACGACGAGACCGCGGCGGTGGTGCTCGAACCGATCCAGGGGGAGAACGGTGTCGTCGTACCGCCGGCCGGGTACCTGCAGGCGGCGCGGCGGATCACGTCGGAGCACGGCGCGCTGCTGTGGATCGACGAGATCCAGACCGGCGTCGGACGGACCGGGACCTGGTTCGCGTACCAGCCCGAGGGCATCGTGCCGGACATCGTGACCCTGGCGAAGGGGCTCGGAGCGGGCATCCCGATCGGTGCCTGCGTCGGACTCGGCGCGGCGGCGGACCTGCTGCAGCCGGGCAACCACGGGACCACGTTCGGTGGCAACCCGGTCGCGGCGATCGCCGGGCTCGCGGTGCTGACGGTGATCGAGCGGGACGGGCTGCTCGCCCAGGTGAATGCCGTCGGCAACCACCTCGCGTCGTCGGTGATCGCGCTCGACCATCCGATGATCACTGGCGTCCGTGGTCGCGGGATGCTGCTGGCGATCGAGCTGGCGGAGCCGGTGTCGGACCAGGTCGCGGCGGCGGCGCTGGAAGCCGGGTTCGTGATCAACAATCCGGTTCCGAACGCGTTGCGGCTGGCGCCGCCGTACATCCTGAGCAAGGCTGATGTGGACAGTTTCGTCGCAGCCCTCCCAGGGCTGCTGGACAAAGCGGGGGCGAAATGAGCGTTAGGCACTTCCTGCGGGACGACGATCTGTCGCCGGTCGAGCAGGACGAAGTACTGACGCTGGCCGCGCAGCTGGCGGGGGATCGGCACGGGCATCAGCCGTTGAGCGGGCCGAAGACCGTCGCGGTGATCTTCGACAAGACGTCGACGCGGACCCGGATCTCGTTCGCGGTCGGGATCGCCGAGCTCGGCGGTTCGCCGCTGATCATCGACGCGCAGAACTCGCAGCTCGGGCGTGGCGAGCCGATCGCGGACACCGCGCGGGTCCTCGACCGCCAGGTTGCGGCGATCGTCTGGCGGACGTTCGGGCAGGCGCGCATCGAGGAGATGGCCGCGGCGTCGTCGGTGCCGGTGATCAATGCGCTGACCGACGAGTTCCACCCGTGCCAGATCCTCGCCGATCTGCAGACCGTGCGACAGCACAAGGGCGCGACCGCCGGGCTGAAGCTGGTGTACCTGGGCGACGGCGCCAACAACATGGCGCACTCCTACCTGCTGGGCGGAGCGACCGCCGGCATGCACGTCGTCGTCGGGTCGCCGGCGGACTACCAGCCGGATCCCGCCATCCTGACGCGCGCCGCCGAGATCGCGGCGACGACCGGGGGATCGGTCGCGTGGACGGCCGACGAGGTTGCCGCGGTCGACGGCGCCGACGTCATCGCCACCGACACCTGGGTGTCGATGGGTCAGGAGGCCGAGGCGGCCGACCGCGAGGCGCCGTTCGTTCCGTACGCCGTGACCGAGCAACTGCTCGCCAAGGCGAAGCCGGATGCGATCGTCCTGCACTGCCTGCCCGCCTATCGTGGCAAGGAGATCGAGGCGGCCGTGATCGACGGTCCGCAGTCGGTCGTCTGGGACGAGGCCGAGAACCGGCTGCACGCGCAGAAGGCGCTGCTGTCGTGGCTGCTGGCAAGGAGCTTTAGCGCATGAGCATCGCCGTACCGACTACCAAGACCGCAAGGCAGCAGCGGATTGTCGATCTGCTCGGTCGGCAGCCGGTGCGGTCGCAGACCGAGCTGGCGGATCTCCTCGCCGCGTCCGGTCTGGTGGTCGGGCAGGCGACACTGTCCCGCGACCTGGTCGAGATCGGTGCGGTGAAGGTCCGCGACGCGTCCGGCCAGCTGGTGTACGCCGTACCGGGTGAAGGTGGTGACCGTACGCCGCGCGCCGGTGAGGCGGCCGCTTTCGAGGCCCGGCTGGCCCGGGTGGCGTCCGAGCTCCTGGTGTCGGCCGAGGGCAGCGCCAACCTGGTGATCCTGCGAACCCCGCCGGGGGCGGCCCAGTACTTCGCGTCGGCGATCGACCACGTGGGTCTGGACGACGTCCTCGGCACCATCGCGGGTGACGACACGGTCATGGTCGTCTCCCGCAACCCCACCGGCGGTGAGGCCCTCGCCGCCCGCTTCCTGTCCCTCGCCGCGCGCGAACCGAAGTAGAGGAGAACGATGAGTTCTGGAGAAAGCGCCGCTCTGTGGGGTGGGCGGTTCGCGGGCGGTCCGGCGGATGCGCTGGCGGCCCTCAGCAAGTCGACGGACTTCGACTGGCGACTGGCGCCGTACGACATCGCCGGGTCGAAGGCGCACGCGAAGGTGCTGCACAAGGCCGGGCTGCTGAGCGACGAGGACCTGGCCGCGATGCTGGCCGGACTCGACGCGCTGCTCGACGACGTACTCGCTGGGAAGTTCCTGCCGGCTGAGGCCGACGAGGATGTGCACACCGCGCTGGAGCACGGGCTGCTCGACCGGCTGGGGCCGGAGCTGGGCGGCCGGCTGCGCGCCGGACGTTCGCGGAACGACCAGGTCGCGACGCTGTTCAAGGCGTACCTGCGCGAGCAGGGCCGGATCATCGCGCGGCTGGTGCTCGAGCAGGTCAGCACGCTGGCGGATCAGGCCGAGCAGCACCTCGGCGTCGCGATGCCGGGGCGGACGCACCTGCAGCACGCGCAGCCGGTGCTGCTCTCGCATCACCTGCTCGCGCATGCCTGGCCGCTGATCCGCGACCTCGACCGGCTCGCCGACTGGGACGCGCGCGTCGCCGCGGATTCGCCGTACGGCTCCGGGGCTCTGGCCGGCAGCTCGCTCGGGCTGGACCCGGTTTTCGTCGCGACCGAGCTGGGCTTCACGAACTCGTCGGCGAACTCGATCGACGGAACGTCGTCGCGGGACTTCGTGGCGGAGTTCGCGTTCGTCACCGCGCAGATCGGGATCGACCTGTCCCGGCAGGCCGAGGAAGTGATCATCTGGGCGACGAAGGAGTTCGGTTTCGTCGAGCTGGACGACGCGTTCTCGACCGGGTCGAGCATCATGCCCCAGAAGAAGAACCCGGACATCGCGGAGCTCGCCCGGGGCAAGTCCGGACGGCTGATCGGGAACCTGAGCGGTCTGCTGGCCACGCTGAAGGCGCAGCCGCTCGCGTACAACCGGGATCTGCAGGAGGACAAGGAGCCGGTCTTCGACTCCATCGACACCCTCCAGGTGCTGCTGCCCGCGTTCACCGGGATGATCCGGACGCTGCGGTTCAACGCCGATCGGCTCGCGGAGCTCGCACCGCAGGGCTTCTCGCTGGCGACCGACATCGCCGAGTGGCTGGTCCGGCAGCAGGTCCCGTTCCGGATCGCGCACGAACTGGCCGGCGCCTGCGTCCAGGAGTGCGAGAAGCGCGGTATCGAGCTGTGGGACCTGACCGACGAGGACCTCGCCGCGATCTCCCCGCACCTCACGCCCGAGGTCCGCTCCGTGCTCACCGTCGAAGGCTCCCTGGCGTCGCGCAACACGCGCGGCGGAACCGCCCAGGACCGCGTCGCCGAACAGGTCAGCGAGCTCCGGGCGCGGGCGGGGGAGTTCAGCGCCCGGCTCGTCTGACCCGTCGTCTAGGGTGCTGCGCATGCCTGTGCGCCGGTCGTTACTCGCTGGTCCCGTGCTGGAGGTGGCCCCGAAGCTGCTCGGCATGGTGCTGCGCAGCACCACGGACGAAGGGACCGTCGCGGTCCGCCTCACCGAGGTCGAGGCGTACGACGGTCCGAACGACCCCGGATCGCACGCGTACCGCGGGGAGACGCCCCGGAACGCGGTGATGTTCGGGCCGGCGGGCTTCCTGTACGTGTACTTCACCTACGGCATGCACTTCTGCATGAACGTCGTGGTCGGCCCCGAAGGCAAACCGTCGGCGGTCCTGCTGCGCGCCGGCGAGGTCATCGAGGGGCTGGATCTCGCCCGCGTCCGCCGTGGTCCGGTGGCCGAGCAGAAGTCCGTCTTCAATCAGGTGAAAGCCGGCGTTCGCCAAGGTCCTGTCGGTAAACGTCCGAAGCCGAACCCGGACCGCGACCTCGCGCGCGGTCCAGCGCGCCTGTGTGTTGCCCTCGGCATCGGACGCGAGGGCAACGGCGTCGACCTGCTGGCCAAGGACTCGCCGGTCCAGCTCGTCGCCGGTCCCGGCTTCGACGGCGAGCCGTCCACCGGTCCCCGCGTCGGCCTGCGCGACGCTGCCGACTGGCCGTGGCGATTCTGGATCCCGGACGATCCGACCGTTTCGCCGTACCGCCCGCACGTCCCGAAGAAGCGTGCCTAGCGGCGGTTCGCCAACTCGAGCACGTAGTCCAGTTGGGGGAGGCCGTGCTCGACCTCGGGATCCGGGAACAGCCCGATGTGGTGCACCCCGGCCGCCTTCAGAGTCTCGAGGTGCGCCGCCGCGTCGTCGAGCGTCCCGATCGCGCCGATCGCCGTCCACCAGTCGGTCGGCATCCCGACCAGGCCGGCCTCGCCCGACTCGTCGTACAACTCCTTCATGTCGTCGAAGAACGGCAGCGCGGTGAGCTGCGGCGGCCGCTCACCGATCCGCCACCCGAGCCACGGCGCGGTCCACTCGTACGCCGCCTTGCGGTCCGGGCGCACGCACATCGCCGCGAACACCGCCACCACGAATCCCTCGGGCGATCCGGCGTACTCCACCGACTGACGCACGTACGGCGCGGTCGCGGGCTCGGCGAGCACCACACCGTCGGCGACCCGGCCGGCCAGCGCCATCGACTTCGGCCCTTGGACTCCGAGCAGGATCGGCGGCACCTGGGCCGGAGGCGCGTCCAGCTTCACCTTGTCGAGGAAGACCGCCTTCCCCTCGAAGCTGACCTCCTCTCCGGCGAGCAGCCGGGTGACGGTCGTGGTGACCTCGTCGAGCGTCGTCAGCGGCGACTTCGGCCGGACGCCCATCTGCCCCATCCACGACTGCACGCCATGGCCGATGCCCGGCAGGAACCGCCCGGGCCCGAGCGCCTCCAAGGTCGCGAACTCCATCGCGGTCACCGCGGCGGTGCGCGCGACCGCGGGCACGATGCCGAGACCGACGGTGAGCCGCTCGGTCGACGTCAGCGCCGCGGACACCAGCGACGGACCGGCGGTGAAGAAGCAGTCCTCGATGATCCACAGCTCGTCCGCACCACCTTGCTCGAGCCGGCGCGCGACATCGGTGACCAGGGCGGCGGGGTAGGTCCGGGGGAAGCACATTCCGAGAGCGCTCATGGGGAGACGTTAGGAGATGGCACCGACAGTTGGTGAACGGGCAGGTCAAAGGTGTCCACGGACCGCGAGGGAGGACGACTAGCGGCCCGTGCGCCGGGTAGGTTTCTGGTATGGCCCGTCCGCACTACGCGTCCCGTCTCGAGGACTGGTTCAACGTCGGGGTGCAGGCGGTGTTACGGCGGCGCGGCTGGCAGGAGCGGATCATCCCGCAGGTCGGGTACGGCAACACCGAGTTCGTTCGTGTGCTCGCGCGCGTAGTGCTCGGCCGGGACCCGCGCAACCAACCGCGCTACGACGAGGACCAGGTGGTCCGTGGCTGGCGCGCGTTCGTCACCGCGCCGGCGACCAAGGTGCCCGTGACGGTCACGGTTGCGGGGGAGACCTTCGACACCGTCACCGACCGCGGCGGGTTCATCGACCTGACCGTGCCGGTGGTGCTGCCGCCGGGGTGGCACGAGATCGCCCTGGGCGTGCACGGTGACCGCAAGGCCCGGGCGCGGATCTTCGTCCCGGATCCGGACGCGACCTTCGGACTGGTCAGCGACATCGACGACACGGTGATCCTGACGATGCTGCCGCGGCCGTTCATCGCGGCATGGAACACGTTCGTCCGCGACGAGCAGGCGCGCCGCGTCGTACCAGGGATGGCAGGTCTGTACGACGAGCTGCTGGCCGACCACCCGGGTGCGCCGATGTTCTATCTGTCGACCGGGGCGTGGAACACCGCGCCGACGCTGACCCGCTTCTTCGCGCGGCACGGGTACCCGCCGGGTCCGTTGCTGATGACGGACTGGGGGCCGACGAACACCGGGTGGTTCCGTAGCGGCCAGGAACACAAGCGGACGGCACTCCGCCGGCTGGCGCGCGAGTTCCCGAACGTCCGCTGGGTGCTGATCGGCGACGACGGCCAGCACGACCCCCAGCTGTACGGCGACTTCGCGCAGAGCCACCCGGATCACGTGCTCGCCATCGGCATCCGCCAGCTGACTCCGGCCGAGCAGGTCCTGTCGCACGGTCTACCGGTCCCGAACGCGGATCCGGGCGCTCACGATCCACACCGGCCGACGGCGGCCACGGTGCAGGGGCCGGACGGACACGCGCTCCGTCCACAGCTCCGTTCGGTCCTCACCCGTCCCGAACCCACCTGAGCCGCAGCACTCCGGCGTACAGGACACTAGTGTCCTGTGTCGGGAGTTCGACGGCGCTTTCGGCGCCCAGGCACGCACCTCGCGGCACTTGGCCAGCGCCCACGATGCTCCGCATCGAGGCCACTGACCAAGCACCGCGATGCACGCACCTGACCACCGAAATCACTCGCCGAACTCCCGACACAGGACACTAGTAGTGACCGACGTACTCGAGGAGAGAACTAGTGACCGAACGCCGCACTCAGGTGCTTGACGACCTGGAGAGCCGTGGCCTGATCGCCCACTCCACCGATCCAGACGCCCTCCGGGCCTCGATGGCAGCTGGACCGATCACCTCCTATGTCGGTTTCGACCCCACCGCGCCCAGCCTGCACATGGGGAACCTGCTGCAGCTGCTGACGCTGCGGCGGCTCCAGCTGGCGGGTCACAACCCGATCGGACTGGTTGGTGGCGCCACCGGGTTGATCGGTGACCCCAAGGAGACGTCGGAGCGCGTGCTGAACGCGAAGGACGTCGTCCACGAGTGGGTCGAGAAGGTCCGCGTCCAGGTGGAGAAGTTCGTCGACTTCGACGAGTCGCTGCCGAACCCGGCGCGGATCGTCAACAACTACGACTGGACCAAGGACCTCAACACGCTCGACTTCCTGCGGGACATCGGGAAGCACTTCCCGGTGAACCGGATGCTTGGTCGCGAGGTGGTGAAGGCGCGACTGGAGCAGGGGATCAGCTACACGGAGTTCAGTTACGTGCTCCTGCAGTCGCTGGACTTCCTCGAGCTGTACCGGCGGCACAACTGCACGCTGCAGACGGGCGGTAGCGACCAGTGGGGGAACCTGACCGCCGGCGTGGAGCTCATCCGGCGTACCGAGCAGGGCAAGGCGCATGCGTTGGCCACACCACTGGTGACCAAGGCGGACGGGACGAAGTTCGGGAAGACGGAGTCCGGGACGGTTTGGCTGGACCCCGCGCTGACGACGCCGTACGCGTTCTACCAGTTCTGGTTCAACAGCGACGACCGCGACGTGATGCAGCTGGTGCGGTTCTACACCTTCCGTACCGCGGAGGAGATGGCTGCGCTGGAGCAGGCGACGGCGGAGCGGCCACAGGCGCGGGAAGCGCAGCGCGTACTGGCGGAAGACGTGACGACCTTGGTCCACGGGGCCGAGGAGACTCGGCGGGTACAGGAGGCGTCGAAGGCGCTGTTCGGCCAGGGGGAGTTGGCGTCACTCGACGGCTCCACCCTCGTGGCGGCGCTGCAGGAAGCACCCCATGTAGAGCTCGGCGCCGGCGAGCCGATGCCGACGTACGGCGACCTGTTGGTGAAGTCGGGGTTGGTGGCGAGCAAGTCAGCTGCCCGGCGCACGGTCGCCGAAGGTGGCGCCTACCTGAACAACGAGAAGGTGAAGGACGCGGAGTACGTGCCGGCCGTGGACGACCTGCTGCCTGGTGGCGTGCTGGTGCTGCGGCGTGGGAAGCGTTCTTTTGCAGGGGTTCTGGCGACACCGACGCAGGGCTGACGGCTTCGGTGTGGGAGTGGCCTCCACTCCCACATCGCGGTTGTCGAAGGCAAATTACAAGCCTGTGATGCTGCCCACCGGGGGCCGATTTGACCGGCAACCTGGGAGCCACGTAATGTTCTTCTTGTTGGAAGCGAGGCGCGGGACGCGAAAGCGGCCGGTCGCTCCAAACCCCCCAAGGCTAGCTCAGCCGGAACGTGTCTTCGGACTCGGGTCGGCCAGCGAGACGCGGGTGGGGATCAGGCAAAACTGGGACTTGACCCGGTGGATCTGATCCGGTAGAGTAACGCAGGTTGCCCCGGGAGCCTGGCTGAAAAGTCAGACTGCGGTGAGCGTCCGATTCTTGAGAACTCAACAGCGTGCCGAAAGTCAATGCCGAAAGATGCATTAACCCCGTCCACAGGCGTTGAACGTCTTCCT